>NZ_CP113062.1:2474974-2784346 GCF_026625765.1 Frigoribacterium sp. SL97 | reverse complement strand
CCCTGCCGGGTAGCAAGATGGGCTCCGTCGGTGCCGACTGGCAGACCAATCCCGCCACGCAGATCACGTGGGGGCTGAACTACATCGGCGGCCGCTACGGCAACCCCTGCGGTGCTTGGGCCCATTCCGTCGCCAACAACTGGTACTGATCCGTCGCACGGCCCTCGACCTCGGGGGCCGTTGCTACGCTGGTCGTCATGCCCCGCAGCAACCGCTCCCGTCGCTCGCGCGACCGGCGTGACGCCGACGAGGCCTACGACGTCACCCGAGCGTCGTTCGGCGGCTTGACGGTCGAGACCAAACACGGGCGTTCGTTCAACGTCCAGTCGGTCTCGGCGACGTCGGCCGTCAAAGAGTACGTCTGCCCCGGCTGCTCCTTGGGCATCGCTCCCGCGACGCCGCACGTCGTGGCCTGGCGTGCCGACGGGCTGTTCGGTGCCGAGGACGACCTGGCGGCCCGCCGCCATTGGCACACCCACTGCTGGAGGATCTCGTGACGACCCCCGACGCCGACGCTCTCGAGATCCGCGGGGGCGTCCTGCTGCCCGCGCGGCGTGAGGACGTCGAACTGCACACCGGCGACGGGCTGACCCTGGTGGGCGAGCTGAGCCTCCCGGCGGACCGCGAGCCCGTCGGCACGATCGTCGCGTTGCACCCTCTGCCCACCGCCGGCGGGTTCATGGACTCCCACGTCATCAGGAAGGCCGCGGCCCGTCTTCCGGCCCTGGCCGACCTCGCCGTGCTCAGGTTCAACTTCCGCGGGGTGTCGTCTCCGCGAGGTCGGTCCGAGGGTGAGTTCGGCGAGGGGGTGGCCGAAGCGGCCGACCTCGCCGCCGCCGTGGCCTTCGTGGGCGATCGCGGTCTGCCCACCCCGTGGTTGGTGGGTTGGTCGTTCGGCACCGAAGTCGCCCTGAAGCACGGCCTCGACGTCGAGGTGGCCGGCGTCGTGCTGCTGTCCCCACCACTGCACCGCACGTCCGACGCCGAACTCGGGGCGTGGCACGACTCCGGGCGGGCCGTGGTGGCCGTCGTGCCCGAGTTCGACGACTACCTGCGTCCCGACGAGGCGCGACGTCGCTTCGCCCTCGTTCCCGAGGCCGAGGTGGTCGCCGTCGAGGGAGGCAAGCACCTCTGGGTCGGCGAGAAGCAGACCAGTCGCGTGCTGACCGAGATCGTCCGTCGGGTCGCGCCCGGTGCCCTGCCGCTGCCGTCCACCTGGCCGCCCCGCGCCTCCTGACGGTGCCTCCGCCGGACGGCGGACTGTCCACCACGCCGGGCTCGGAGCGACCGGGGCGTAGCGCGTCTCAGAGCTGGTTCTGGCGTGGCACGTAGACCTCGCGGATGATCAGCAGGATCGACGCGGCGACGGGGATGGCGATGAGTGCGCCGAGCACTCCCAGCAGGGTGCCACCGACGAGGGCCGCGATGACGACGATCACGCCCGGGACGCGGACCGCCCGCCGCATGATGCGCGGGCTCAGCAGGTAGGCCTCGACCTGCATGTAGACCAGGTAGTAGACGGCTGTCGTCACCCAGGTGGCCGGTGACTGGGGCAACAGCGCGATCTGTGCCAGCACGATGATCGCCGAACCGCTGATGGTGCCGACGAGGGGGATGATCGACCCCAGGAACGCGATGAACGCGAAGACCGCCGGCTGTTGGGCTCCGATGATGGTGAGGAACACGAAGCTCAGGATGCCGTTGAGCGCCGCGAGCGTGAACTGGCCGATGACGTACCGACCCACCGATTGGCTGATCTGTTCGGAGATGTCGACGAACGTGGCCCGCTTCGAGGCCGGGACGAGCTGGTAGAGCGCGCGCTTGACGCTGTTGATCGACGAGGTGAAGTAGATCGTCAGGATGACCACGACGACCGTGCCGAAGAGGCCGTTGCCGATCGCGACGCCGACGGCGAGGACCCCGCCGCCGATCGTGACGACGTTGTCGGGGTTGGTCAGGAAGTCGACGATGGAGTCGAGCGCGTCCTGCACGTCGAAGACGTTCTGGGGGACGAGTTCTTGCAGGTTGTCGACGAACTGCTGGGTGGTGACGCTCTGCAGGTACGACGTCAGCGCCTGGATGAGGCTCGTGGTCTGCTGCACGATGACGGGCACGATCGCGAAGACGACGCCCACGAAGGCGCCCACCACGGCCACGAGGACGATCACGATGGCGATGCCCCGGGGCACCCGACGCTTCTCGAGCCACGAGACGACCGGGTCGAGCCCCAGCGAGATGAACAGGGCCGCGCCCACGTAGGTCAGGATCGTCGAGAGCTGGCCGACGGCACCCCCGATGACGAGGGCGACGAGCACTCCCAGCCCCGCGAGCAGACCGATGCGGAACGGGTTGTGGATCTTCACGGGCGGGCTCCTGTCGACGGCACGGGCCGGTCGAGGTCACGGCGGCACCGACTGCCCGACACGGCCTGTCGCCCTACTCTGACGTACCGCCGCCGACTTGTCCGATCATGCCACGCAGGTTCTCGAAGTACTCC
Organism: Frigoribacterium sp. SL97; assembly: GCF_026625765.1. Lineage (NCBI taxonomy): Bacteria > Bacillati > Actinomycetota > Actinomycetes > Micrococcales > Microbacteriaceae > Frigoribacterium > Frigoribacterium sp. SL97. The sequence goes on along the minus strand of NZ_CP113062.1, from coordinate 2,781,849 downwards.
GCGACGGCGTCGCGTTCGGCCGTGATCTCGGCCAGGCGTTCTTCGGCGTCGCCGATGAGGTCGTCGGCCCGCTGCTGGGCATCGGCCAGGATCGACCGTGAGCGTTCGTCGGCGTTGGTGAGCACCTCGTGGGCCGTCTCGTCGGCGTCCGTCCGGGTGGTGCGGGCGTACTCGAGCGCGGTGCGTTCGAGGTCGTCGGCCTCGCGCCGGACCTCGGTGGCACGACGGGTGGCCTCGGCGAGCTGCTCGGCCGCCGCGTCGAGCAGCTCCTGGGTCTCGGCGACGGCGTGCTGGTGTCGCTGCGTGAGCTCGACCTCGGCCTCGTCGCGACGGGCCAGCAGCTCGACCTCGAGGTCGGCGCGCCCCTGGTCGACGTCGCGGCGCAGGTCGGCGACGGCCCGTTCGCGGTCGGCCTCGAGCCCGGCGCGGACCCGGACGTCGTCGGCGGCCAGGCGGGCGCGCTGGGCCTCGGTCTCGTCCGCCAGGGCGGCGCGGGCCTCGACGGTCTCGGCGGCGAGTTCGGCGCGTGCCTGCTCGATCTCGGTCGCGAGTTCGGCCCGCCGGTCGGCGTCCTCGCGGGCGAGACGGTCGGCCTGCGCCTCGCTCTCGCGGGTGAGGCGCTCGTCGGTCTCGACGGTGATGCGCGCGATGCGTTCGCGTGACGTGGTCTCGGCGAGGTCGAGTTCGTCGCGCCGGCGCCGGGTCTCGCGGTCGAGCTCGGTGCGGGCGTCGCCGACCTCTTTCTCGAGTTCGGCACGGGCCTGTGCGATCTCGGCCGCGAGGCGGTCACGACCGGTCGCGATCTCGCGCTCGAGCTCGACCCGGGTGGATTCGACCTCGTCGGTGAGGTCGGCACGGGTGGCGTCGACGTCGCGGGCGAGGAGCGCGCGGGTCTCGGCGACCTCGTGGGCGAGCTCGGCACGGGCCGCGGCGACGTCGCGTTCGAGTTCGGCGCGCTGGGCCGCGACGTCGTCGGCCAGCTCGGCGCGGGCGGCCGTGATCTCGCGGTCGAGTTCGGCGCGGCGGGCGCCGACCTCGGCGTCGAGGTCGGCGCGGGTGGTCTCGTCGAGTCGGGCCAGCTCGGCGCGGACGGTGACGCCCTCGCGCTCGAGGTCGGCGCGATGCCGCCCGGAGTCGCTCTCGAAGACGGCTCGGGCCTCGCGCGTGTCGGCGGCGAGGGTGTCGGCCTCGTCGCGGGCCTCGGCGAGGTCGCGGGCGACGGCGGCCCGCTGCTCGGCGACTTCGTGCTCGACCTCGGCACGCAGCGCGGCTGCCTCGCGTCGAGCCGTCGAGACGTTCTGGGCCGCCTCGGTGGCGGACGAGCCGCGGATCGAGATGGCGTCGCGCTGGGCCTCTTGCAGCAGGTCGCGTGCTTCGGCCTTGGCGCGTGCGACCAGACGGTCGGCGTCGGCGGTGGACTCGGCGACCTGCGCCGCGGCGCGGCCCCGGGCGTCGTCGAGCACGGACGTGGCCCGTTCGCTCGCGTCGTCCAGCAGGCGCTTCGCCTCGGCCGTCGAGGACGAGCGCAGGGCCTCGGCGTCGATGTCGGCCTGGCTGATCACCAGGGTGGACTGCTGTTCGGCCAGACGCAGGGTCTGCTCGAGCTTGCTGCCGAGACCGGAGTACGTGGGGGTGCCGGCCTCTTCGAGCTCGGCACGGATCTCGTCCACCCGCTGCTGGAGGAACGCGACCTCGCTCGCCCGGTCGGCCCGGTCGGCGTTGGCCTTGATGAGCTCCCGCCGCAGGTCGCCGAGCACGCGGTCGACCTCGTCCTTGCGGTAGCCCCGGAGTTCGATGCCGAAATCGGCTTCGTCAGCAGCCACGGTGTCTCCTTCGATGCAGGGTTCGGACCAGGGGAGCGCGGCCCGCGACACGATGCTAGTGGGAGGCCCTCGACGGACCCCGATCCACGGGTTAGGTGCCTCTCAGCCTCGTCGGATACGCTGAGCCATCTTAAATTCTGCTGCCGCGCCCGGCCCCCTGGCCAGGCTCGTGCGAGGCCCGTCGTCGACCACGACGGTTCCTGGCGCCCCGACCGGGATGGTGGCTCGGAGGGAGAGAAACGTGCGTTTCATCGTCGCAGTCGTCGTCGTCGTCCTGGCGGCGGTGATGGTGGCGTTGGGCTTCGCCCAGCGCACCGTCTTCGCACCGCCGCCGAGCGTGTCGTCCCAGGTCGACACCGCCGACTCCGACGCGACCGTCACGGTCGTCCCGGCCTCGGCGCTGCACGGCCGCGACGGGCGTCAGACGGTCTCGGTGTCGGGCGGCGACACCGCCTTCGCCGCCTACGGCCGCACGTCGGACGTCCTCGGGTGGGTCGGCGACGCCAGCTACAACGAGGTCGAGTACGACGAGGCGTCCGGTCGGCTCGTCAGCCGCACGGTCGCCGGCGACACCACCGAGGTGCCCGACCCGACGGACTCCGACCTCTGGTTCGACCAGTTCGCGGGCAACGACCTCACCTTCTCGCTCGACGCGCCCGACGACGTCTCCCTCCTCATCGTCTCGGACGGCAGCCAGCCCGCCCCGTCCGACGTCCGCATCACCTGGCCGCTCTCGACCGCGACGCCCCTGGCCGGGCCGCTGATCGTCGGTGGGCTCGTGGTCCTGCTGATCGGCATCGGCCTGTACGTCTGGGCGATCCTGCACCACCGCCGGACGCGTGGCCCCCGTCGGCGCTCGGGTGACGGGAAGCGACCCCGCCTGTCGCGTCGGGCCGGTCGCAAGGCGGTCAAGGCGCTCGACGCCGCCGGCACCGAGACCCTGGCGCCCGGCCGCGGTCGTGCCCGCGGCATCCGTCGGTTCGCCGCCGTGGCGCCGATCGTGCTGGTCTCCTCGCTCGCCCTGTCGGCGTGCACCGCCGACTACTGGCCGCAGCAGGCGCCGGCGGCGGGTTCCGACTCGTCCACGCCGACCCCGACGCCCACCTCGACCGACGGCACGGACTCCGGCGACCAGGGCAACGCGCTGCAGCCCCCGGTGATCAGCGTCGCCCAGGCGAAGCGCATCGTCGAACGCATCTCGGCCACGGCGACCGAGGCCGACGCATCGCTGAACGCCGACCTCGCGGCCACCCGTTTCACGGGTCCGGCCCTCGAGCAGCGTCAGGCGAACTACACCATCCGTTCCAAGGACGCTGCCGCCGCCGCGCCCCTGGCGATCCCCACGGGCACCGTCACGCTGACGCTGCCGCAGCAGGCCGACTCGTGGCCGCGCTCGGCGTTCGTCGTCGTGCAGGACGCCGACGCGAGCGTGGCGCCCGTCGCCCTCACCCTCGAGCAAGAGAGCGCCCGCGACCCGTACAAGGTCGAGTACGCGGTCAGCCTGCAGACGCAGACCCCGTTGACCGTCGCACCCGCCTCGATCGGCGCCGCCCGGCTCTCGCCCGACGTCAAGCTGCTCACGCTGCAGCCCGACCAGCTGGCCGAGGCCTACGGCGACATCCTTCGCAACGGCGACGAGAGCCAGTACGCCGCCCAGTTCCAGACCGAGGGCGACACGCTGCGTGAGAAGATCGGCAAGGCCTACAAGGACGCGAAGCGTGCGGCCCTGCCCACCACGGCGTCCATCGACTACACGTCCCAGGCCGACGACGAGACCCCCGTCGCCTTCGCCACGAACGACGCCGGTGCCATCGTCTCGGTCGCGTTGAACGAGATCGAGACCGTCAAGCCGACGGCCACGGGTGCCAAGGTCAACCCCGAGGGCACCGTCAAGACCCTGCTGGGGCTCGACGAGTCGTCGAAGGGCATCGAGGCGACCTACGGCGTCGAGCTCTTGTTCTCCGTCCCGCCCGTCGGCAGCGACGACCCCATCGTCCTGCTCGGTTTCAGCCAGGCCCTCACCTCTGCCAAGGAGCTGCCATGACCAACCTCCCTCCCGTCCCCGCCGGTCTCCGCGGCGCCGTCGACCTCTCGTCGCTCGTCAACCGTCCGCCGGCCCCCGCCCCGGCGGGTCCGTCCGCCGGGGCGCCCGTCGACGGTGCGCCCGCAGGAGGCGCGGGTGGCGTCCCGGCCCCGTCCGCCGGTCAGGTCGCGGTGCCGGGCCTCGTGCTCGACGCGACCGACGCCACCTTCACGCAGGTCCTCGAGATCAGCAACACCGTCCCCGTGATCGTCGACCTGTGGGCGGAATGGTGCGGCCCGTGCAAGCAGCTGTCGCCCGTCCTCGACAAGCTGGTCGGCGAGTACGCCGGCCGCCTGCTGCTCGTGAAGGTCGACGTCGACGCCAACCCCCAGCTGACGCAGGCCTTCCAGGCGCAGTCGATCCCGGCGGTCGCCGCCGTGATCGGCGGTCGTCCCGTCCAGCTCTTCGTGGGGGCCCTGCCCGAGGCCCAGGTCCGCGACGTCTTCGAGCAGGTGCTCGAGCTGGCCGCGCAGAACGGCGTGACCGGCACGGCGGTCGTCGACGGCGCCCCGGTGGGCGAGGCCGACGAGGTCGAGCCCGAGCCGGAACCGCTGCCTCCGCACCACCAGGACGCTTACGACGCGATCGACCGGGGCGACTACGCCGCGGCCATCACGGCCTACAAGACCGCCATCGCGCAGGACCCTCGTGACCAGCTCGCCGTGGCGGGCCTCGCCCAGGTCTCACTGCTCGAGCGGCTGCAGGGGGCGTCGCTGTCCGACGTCCGTGCGGCGGCCGCCGCCGCCCCCACCGACCTCGACGCCCAGCTCGACGTGGCCGACCTCGACCTCAGCGGGGGGCACATCGACGACGCCTTCGACCGCGTGCTGACCGTCTTCCCGTCGCTCGACCCCCACGGCCGTGACGCCGCCCGGGCCCGCCTGCTCGAGTACTTCGAGATCGTCGGGGTGGACGACCCCCGGGTGGCGACCGCCCGTCGTCGTCTGGCGATGCTGCTGTACTGAGCCGCGCCTCCTGCACGGATGACGGAACCCCCGCGACCCGGAAGGGGCGCGGGGGTTCCGTCGTGTGTCGGCGTCGGATCAGCGGCGCAGCTTGAGCCAGACGACCCCGAGCGGCGGCAGCTGGACGTCGGCGGCCGCGGGGCGACCGGCCCAGGGCTCGTCGGTGGCGGTGACTCCGCCGAAGTTGCCCACGCCCGAACCGCCGTAGACCTCGGCGTCGGTGTTGAGGATCTCGTCCCAGCGACCGGCCTCGGGCAGGCCGAAGCGCATGTGCACCGGTTCGCCCGAGAAGTTCGCCAGGACGGCGATCGACTCGCCCGAGCCGGACTTGCGCATGAAGGCCACGACGCTGTGCTGCGCGGCACCGCCGTCGATCCACTCGAAGCCGTCGGTGTCGAAGTCGTGCGCCCAGAGAGCCGGCTCGTCGCGGTAGACCTCGTTGAGGCGGGCCACCAGGCCGTGGAGCCCCTGGTGGGCGGGCTGGTCGAGGATCCACCAGTCGAGCCCTCGTTCTTCGCTCCACTCGCCGGGCTGGCCGAACTCGCTGCCCATGAAGAGCAGCTGCTTGCCGGGGTGGCCCCACATGTAGGCGAGGTAGGCCCGCACGTTGGCGAGCTTCTGCCACTCGTCGCCGGGCATCTTGTTGAGCAGGGACCCCTTGCCGTGCACGACTTCGTCGTGGCTGATCGGCAGCATGAAGTTCTCGCTGAACGCGTAGACGAACGAGAACGTGATCTCGCCGTGGTGGTGCGAGCGGTAGAGCGGGTCCTCGGCGACGTAGCCGAGGGTGTCGTGCATCCAGCCCATGTTCCACTTGAGGCCGAAGCCCAGGCCGCCCTCGCTGGTCGGGCGGGTGACGCCGGGCCAGCTCGTGCTCTCTTCGGCGATCATGACGATGCCGGGGTGGCGCTTGTACGCCGTCGCGTTCGCCTCTTGCAAGAAGCTGATCGCCTCGAGGTTCTCGCGCCCGCCGAACTCGTTCGGCAACCACTCGCCCTCGTTGCGGCTGTAGTCGAGGTAGAGCATCGAGGCGACGGCGTCGACGCGCAGCCCGTCGATGTGGAACTCCTCGAGCCAGTACAGCGCGTTCGAGACGAGGAAGTTGCGCACCTGCGAGTCGCCGAAGTTGAAGACCAACGTGCCCCAGTCGGGCTGCTCGCCGCGGCGGGGGTCGGAGTGCTCGTAGACGGCGCGACCGTCGAACTTCGCGAGGGCCCACTCGTCCTTCGGGAAGTGCCCGGGCACCCAGTCCATGATGACGCCGATCCCGGCCTGGTGCAGGCGGTCGATCAGGTAGCGCAGGTCGTCCGGGCTGCCGAAACGGCTGGTCACGGCGTAGTAACCGGTGACCTGGTAGCCCCAGGAGCCGCCGAAGGGGTGCTCGGCGAGCGGCATGAACTCGACGTGGGTGAACCCGAGCTCGCCGACGTACTCGATGAGCTGGTCGGCGAGTTCGCGGTAGTTCAGGCCCGGCCGCCAGGAGCCGACGTGCAGCTCGTACACGCTCATCGGTCCGGAGTGGACGTCGTTCTCGGCCCGGGCGGTCATCCAGGCGTCGTCGGCCCAGGCGTGGGCGGCCTTCGTGACGACGGACCCGGTGAGCGGCGGCACCTCGGAGGTGCGCGCCATGGGGTCGGCGCGCTCGACCCAGACGTCGTCGGGCGTGAGCACCTCGTACTTGTAGATCCCGTCCGTGACGCCGGGCACGAAGAGCTCCCAGACGCCGTTGCCGTCGAGGCGGCGCATCGCGTGCCGCTCGCCGTCCCAGCCGTTGAGGTCGCCCTTGACGCGGACGGCGCGGGCGTGCGGCGCCCAGACGGCGAAGGAGGTGCCGGTCACGCCCTCGTGCTCGCGGACGTGGCTGCCGAGCATCTTCCAGAGCTGCTCGTGGCGGCCCTCTCCGAAGAGGTACAGGTCGAACTCGGTGACGGTGGGGGCGAAGCGGTAGGGGTCGTCCGAGACCCACGCCGCGCCTCCTTCGTAGGTCGCCTCGACGGTGTAGGCGCCCACGGGCTCGTTCGTGACGCCCTGCCAGAGGCCGTGGGCCACGTGCTCGAGGGCGAAGGACGACCCGGAGGCGCCGGTCACGGTGACGGTGTCGGCCAGCGGTCGGACGACGCGGACGGCGGTGCGACCGCCGCGGGGGTGGGCACCCAGGACGGCGTGCGGGTGGCCGTGGGTGCCGTTGGCGGCCGAGAAGACCTCGTCGTCGCCCAGGGCGAAGGAGGTGTCGGGCTCGGTCGGGGGAGTGGTGGTCATCGGGTCGCTCCTACGGGGCTCGGTTGAGGTCGACGGAGAGGACGTGCACCGGTTCGACGAAGGCGTCCAGTCGGACGTAGTTGTCGTCGCCCCAGGTCCACGACTGACCGGTGATCAGGTCGCGGACGGTGTAGGTGCCACCGGGCTGCAGGCCGAACTTCGTGACGTCGAGGTGGACGGTCGTCTCGCGCGCCGAGTGCGGGTCGACGTTGGCGACGACGATGATGCCGTCGGCGCGTCCGCTGCGGGTGTGCGCACGGGACAGGTACTTCGAGAACACGAGGATCGACTCGTCGTCGCTCGAGTGGATCTCGAGGTTGCGCAGCTGGCGCAGGGCCGGGTGGGAGGCGCGGATGCGGTTGAGCTGCGTCAGGTACGGCGCCAGCGAGGCCCCCGCCTCTTCGGCGGCGGCCCAGTCACGGGGCTTGTACTCGTACTTCTCGTTGTCGATGTTCTCTTCGCTGCCCGGGCGGGCGACGTCCTCGAAGAGCTCGTAGCCCGAGTAGACGCCCCAGGTCGGCGAAGCCGTCGCGGCGATAGCGGCACGGATCTTGTAGGCCGCGGGACCGCCGAACTGCAGGTAGGGGGTCAGGATGTCGTGCGTGTTGACGAAGAAGTTCGGGCGCAGCCAGGCGCTCGTCTCCTTCGACAGCTCGTCGAGGTACTCCTCGAGCTCCCACTTCTCGTTGCGCCAGGTGAAGTACGTGTACGACTGGTGGAACCCCACCTGCGCCAACGCCTGCATCATGGCCGGCTTCGTGAACGCCTCGGAGAGGAAGATGACCTCGGGGTTCGTCTGCCGGATCTCGTGCAGCAGCCACTCCCAGAAGCGCACGGGCTTCGTGTGCGGGTTGTCGACCCGGAAGATCGTGACGCCGAGTTCGATCCAGTGACGGACGATGCGGAGCACCTCGCGGCTGACGCCCTCGTAGTCGTTGTCGAAGTTCAGGGGGTAGATGTCCTGGTACTTCTTGGGCGGGTTCTCGGCGTAGGCGATCGTCCCGTCGGGCAGGGTCGTGAACCACTCGGGGTGCTCGGTGACCCAGGGGTGGTCGGGCGAGCACTGCAGGGCCAGGTCGAGCGCGAGTTCGAGACCGGCGTTCTTCGCCGCGTCGACGAACCAGCGGAAGTCGGCGACCGTGCCGAGGTCGGGGTGCACCGCGTCGTGCCCGCCGTCGGGCGAACCGATCGCGTAGGGCGATCCGGGATCGTTCGGCCCCGCGGTCAACGTGTTGTTCGGGCCCTTGCGGAAGGTCGTCCCGATCGGGTGCACGGGCGGGATGTACACGACGTCGAAGCCCATGCGGGCGATCGAGGGCAGGCGGCGGGCCGCGGTGCGGAACGTGCCGCTCTTCCAGGTGCCGTCGGCCTGCTTGCGGGCGCCCTCGCTGCGGGGGAAGAACTCGTACCAGCTGCCGAGGCCGGCGCGGCTGCGTTCGACGCGGAGCGCCTCGGGGGCGCTGCGCGTGACGAGGCTCGCGAGCGGCGTCACCAGGAGGACCGCGGCGAGGCGCGGATCAGTGGCGACGCGGAGTCGCGAGGCGGGGGAGAGGGCGGGGTTCGCGAGGGCCTTGGCCGCGTCGCGGATCAGGGTCGTGTCGGGGTGGTTCTCGACGGCCTCGGTCAGCAGTCGACTGCCGAGGGCGAACGTGACCTCGACGTCGAGACCGGCCGGCACCTTGATCTCGGCCGCGTGCAGCCACGTGGCCCAGTCGTCGGTGTAGGCCTCGACCTGCCAGGACCAGTCGCCCTCGACCTCGAGCTGTACCTGGGCCGTCCACCGGTCGGTGCCGGGGATGCCGGCGACCATCCGGTGCCGGGTCTCGGCGCCCTCGGGGTCGATCGTGACGAGGTCGGCCCCGATCAGGTCGTGGCCCTCGCGGAAGACGGTCGCCCCGAAGGTGACCACCTCGCCGGAGAAGGCCTTCGTCGGGAACACTCGGTCGGGGGTCGTCGGGGTGAGGCCCGTGATGGGGATCCGCCCGACTCTGGGTTCGTATGCTGTCGCCACGTTGTCGACCGTACCCGGTCTGGCCCGCCCGGTCCCGGCCCGGGGCCCCGCAGGGCCGACGGTCGACGATCGGGGTGCGGAAGAGGCGATTCGGGGTACAAAAACGTGTCCACCCTGTCGCCGACAGACGCCCCGGTCCGTTTTGTCCCCCCAACTGGGTGCATGCATCGGCATGAATCCCCTGTCGGCACTTTGGGGGACCGCGTAATGTCGATCCTGTCGTCGCGGCCTGCCCGCCCGAAGAACCCGAACTCCTCGAGAGCCCGGCGCCCGACGACACCGATCGGCCGCCCGACCCGGAGCCGACAGCCCCTGCAGCGCCGTGCGCCACCCCGAAGTCGACCCGACCGACGGCGCACGGCGGTGCTCGAGCGCGCCTCGGCGCGCGGAACAGGACCGACATGAACAAGCTCGTCACGGGTGCCGTCGCCGGTGCCGCCGGCATCGCCCTCCTCCTCGGCGGCGCCGGGACCTTCGCCCTCTGGAACGCCAGCACAGAGGTCAACGCCGCCAGCGTCGCCTCGGGCACGCTCTCGCTCACCCAGTCGTCGGCGGGCAGCTGGACCGACGTGACGAACGGTCGCAGCACGGCCCTCACGGCCGCCCAGGTCGCCGCCTACAAGATCGTCCCGGGCACCAAGCTGCAGTTCACGCAGCCGATCACCATCGCCGCCTCGGGCAACGACCTGCGCGCCGACCTGACCTACGACGCGACCTCGGTCACCGGCAGCCTCAAGCCGTACGTGACCAACACGATGGTCCTGTCGACGGCCGCCGGCGGCACGACGCTGCCCTCGGGCGTGACCGCGGGCAGCACGGCCGGCAGCTACGTCGTGGCTCCCGTCTCCGCCGGCAGCACCTCGGCCGTCGTGACCTTCGTCGTCGAGCTGCCCTCGACGGTGTCCGACGCCGCCAGCCAGGGCGGCACGCTCGACCTGAGCAAGCTGACCTTCACGCTGAAGCAGCGCGCCATCGCGTAGCGGGTGTCGGCGGCCCGACGGCCACCGCACCCCGTCACCCACCGGCGACCGGACCGCACCCGACGCGGTCCGGTCGCCCCCTTCCGTCCGTCCGTCCCGCCCAGGGACCCACGGGCCGCCGCATCGCACGATCGACCACCAGGGGGTGAGACGTTGACCGGACCGTCCCGCGGACGCGCGCGTCACCGCTCGGTCGAGCGCGCCTCCTCGTCCCGCCGTCCGCTGCGCTCCCTGTGGGCGGCGACCGCCGTCGTGGCCGGCGCGGTCACCGTCGCCCTCGTGGCGACCGGGGGGACCTACGCGCTGTGGAACTCCTCCGTCAAGCCGACGGCCGTCACGGTCGGTTCGGGGACGGCGGGCCTCTCGGTCGGCGCCGTCAAGGCCCTCGACACGTCCGCGCTCGGCCCCGGCGGCGCGACCGCGGGGACGTTCACCGCGACCAACACGGGGTCGGTCGACCTGGCCATGCGGGTGTCGGCCGGGACCACCACGGCGTCCGCGTCCGCCCTGCCCGGCGAGCTGACCGTCAGGCTCGCCGCCGTGGCGAGGGCCGCGGACTGCGTCGTCGGCGTCGGCGGCTACTCGGCCCGGCCCGCCGCGTTCGACACGGGGAGCGGGTACTTCACGTTGCCGGCCGGAGTCACCGTCACCGGCTGCGTCGTCGTGACACTCGACTCGGACGTCCCGGCGACCCTGCAGAACCAGACCTCGTCGATCGGGCTCGTCCTGACCGGGACGCAGGTGGCCCCGTGAGCGGGCGCCGCCCCGTGAACGGGCGCCGCCCCGTGAGCGGCCGCCGCACCGTGAGCGGGCGCCGGCCCCGGACGACCACGCGATCGACGCTGGCCGCCGTCGTCGTGGGCGTGATCGTCGGTGTGGCCCTGGCCTCGGGAGGCGCGGCGTCCGCCCTCTGGACGGCGTCCGCCACCGTCACCGAACAGGTCAGGACCGGCGCCGTCGGCCTCACGGCCGGCACCCTCGACGCCCTGCAGGCCGACTACGCCGGATCGACCAGGTCGCTCACGGCGCCCTGGACGTTCACGAACTCGGGGACGGTCGCGGCGTCCTACTCGACGAGCGGCAGCCTGAGCTCGGGCAGCTCCGCCGCCCTCGCCGCGTCGATCGCCGTCGTCGCGTGGCCGGTGACCGCCGCGTCCGCGTGCACGTCGACGACCGCCGTCGGCCCGGGCAGCGTCAGCGGCACCTGGTCCGCCGTGCCGAACCTCACCGGGACGTTGGCGAGCAAGGCCGCCGCGACCTGGTGCCTCCGCACCTCGATCGCGACGTCCTCTCCCACCGGGCGCGTGAACCCGGTCCTCACGGCGTCGCTCGCCTCCGGGTCGTGGGCCGCCACGCCGCAGGACCGCCGGATCGTCCAGAACAACACGATCGTCCCCCCGCAGACGGCGGTCTGCCGCACCGACGGCGAGGCCTACGCCTGGCTCGACTTCGACCCGTCGACCCGGGCGACCGCGACCCGGTACGCGACCTACGTCGGCGGCACCCGGATCTCGAACGACGAGCGGACCGGCGACTACCCGCACTTCGCGTTCACCCGCGACAACCTGCCCAGGGACCCCTTCGGCGACGGCCCGATCCACGTCGACATCCGCGTGATGGTCGACGGGCAGCCGACCGACCTCATGGCCGTCGGCACGGTCACGGTGGTCTACGACCAGTACGGCACGAGGAACATCCAGTGCGGGTGACCGGCGGTCGGGCGGTCGCGGTCGTCGTCGCCGTCGCGGCGGTCGTCCTGGGCCCCGGCGTCGTCTCGGCCGCGGCTCCCGCCACGGCCTCGACCGCGCCTCGCCTCATGGTGAGCGACGACGGCCGACACTGGCAGGGTCGCCTCGACTCCGCTCTCTTCGGCGACGGACTGCGGCTCGTCCCCGGGGCCGGCACGGTGGGCACCTTCTGGGTCAAGAACCTGTCGAGCGCGCCGGCCGTGCTCAGCGCCCGCCTCGTCGACGTCACGACCTCGTCGCCCGCGTTCGCCGAGGCGGTCACGGTCCGCTCGCACTCCGACCTCGACGTCGGCGACCTGCCGCCCGTCACCCTGTCCGGCGACGGGTGCACCCCCGTGCTCGCGCCGGTCCGCCTCGCCGCCGGGCAGGAGGCCCCGGTCACCGTCTCGGTCGACCTCGACGCCTCCGCCGCCGCGGGCACCGGTGACCAGACCCTGGACTTCGCCGTGCTCGTCACGCTCACAGGGCTGGCCGGGTCGGCCGTGCCGGCCGGCTGCGCGTCGGCCGGGACCGCCGGCGCGGCGGACCCCGCCGAGACGAGCACAGGAGGCGCGGGAGGCGACCGTGCCTCGAGCGCGACGATCGAGGCGGTGGCGACCCGCGCCTCCTCGGCCGGTGCGGCCGACGAGACGGCGCCCTCCGTCGGCGACGGCGCCTCGCGCGGGGCCGCCGACGGGTCGGGCGCGGACACCGAGCTGCCCGTCCACTCCCTGGACGTGCTCGACGACTTCGTGCCGGAGCCCTTGCGGGGCAGCTGGCTGCCGCTGCTGATCGCGGCGATCGCGGTGCTGTCGGGCGCGTTCGTGGCGGTCGGACGCCGTCGCCCGGACGAGGTCGACCCCTCGGGGGAGCAGCCGTGAGCGGCCGCCGCGCCGCCGTGAGCGGCCGCCGCGCCGCTGTGCGCGAAAAGGGGCTGGTGCACGCTCTCGGCCTCGGCCTCAGTGCGGGGCTGTTCGTGCTCGTGCTCGGCCTCGCGACCGTGTTGGTCGTCGTGCCGAAGGTCGCGGGGGCGACGCCCCTGACCGTGTTGACCAGTTCGATGGAGCCGCGGCTGCCCCCGGGCACGCTGATCGTGGTGAAGCCGACCCCGACCGACGAGATCCGGATCGGTGACGTCGTGACCTACCAGATCGAGAGCGGCCGCCCCGAGGTGATCAGCCACCGGGTGACCGAGATCGTGTCGTCGTCGGACGGCGGCACGGCGTTCGTCACCCAGGGCGACAACAACTCCGAACCCGACGAGGCGCTCGTGCTGCCCGAACAGGTCCGCGGCACGCTGTGGTACTCGGTGCCGTGGCTCGGCTTCGTCAACCAGGTCGTGAACGGCGACGCCCGGTCGTGGATCGTGCCGCTGCTGGCGATCGCGCTGCTCGGCTACGCGGGCTACTCGGTGGCCGCCGGCCTGGTGGAGGCGCAGCGACGGCGGGCGGGGACGCGGAAGGCCCGCCCGGCCCCGCGCTGAGCGGGGGCCGGACGGGCCCGGGGGAGGCGTCTACTTCGTGAAGCCGACGACCGTCCAGTCCACGTCGCTGGCACCGGCGCGGGCGCCGAAGTTCGCGAGCTTGGGGCTCTGGAACGAGATGTACGGCGCCTGGATGATCGGCATCGAGTGCCCGATCTCCCAGATCTTCTCGTCGGCCTGGTTGTACAGGTCGGCGGCCTTCTCGGGATCGCCCTCGGCGACGGCCTGGCTGAGCAGGTCGTCGATCTCGGGGCTCGAGACGCGACCGTAGTTCTGGCCCTGCTCGTCCGAGTTGTAGATGCTGACGCCGGACGCCTGGTAGCCGGTACCGGCCCAGACGAAGATCGTCATGTCGTAGTTGCCCGGGGTGACGTTGTCCTCGAAGAACGAGTCGACGCTGACGGCGTTGATCGTCAGCTTGATGCCGACCGCGGCGAGCTGGCTCTGCATGACCTCGGACAGCTGCTGCGAGATGGGCGTGCCGGACGGGATCGTCACGGCGATCTCGAGCTGCTTCCCGTCCTTCTCGAGCACGTCGCCGTTCAGCTCCCACCCGTCGTCGGCCAGGATCTTCTTCGCCTCGTCGACGTCGTAGTTCCCGGTCTCCTTCGCATTGTCCTGGTAGGCGCCGTCGGTGCTGAGGAACAGGTGGTTGTTCAGCGTGGTCAGCTCGTAGGGCAGGGTGCCCGTGATGACCTTGCCGAGCGCCTCGCGGTCGACCGCGTGCTGGATCGCCTGACGGATCTTCTCGTCGGCGAGCACGCCCTTGGTGCTGAAGTCGACGTGCGTGTAGCGAGCCGACGGTGCCGCCCGGATGTCGGTGTCCTTCGCGTCCTTCAGGCGGTCGTAGCGCTCCGACGAGTTGCCCGTGACGAAGTCGATCTCACCGTTCAGGTAGGCGTCGACGTCGGCGTCGCTGTCGAGGGCGCGGAAGACCACCGAGTCCAGCTTCGGGGCGTCGCCCCACCAGGTCTCGTTGGGCACGATCGTGACCGTCTGGGCGGTCGTGTCGATCTTCTCGACCTCGTAGGGGCCGCCCGAGACGGGCAGGGTGTCGACGTAGGCCGTGTTGAAGGCGTTCGGGTCGTTGTAGAGGCTCGCGGGGTAGAGCGGGGCGAACATGCTCTTCCAGTCCGAGAACGGCTCGGCGTAGGTCACGACGACCTGCTTGTCGCTCGAGCCCGCCTCGACGGAGGCCATGCGGTCGGGGCCGAGGGTGCTGCCGACGAGGTACTCGGGGTTCGAACCGTCGAGTGCGGTCTTCCAGGCCTGGAAGTCGGCGACCGTGATCGGGGTGCCGTCGTTCCACACCGCGTCGGGGTTGATGTCGTAGGTCACGACCAGCGGGTCCTCGCTGGTGGCCTCGGCGCTCGTGACGAGGTTCTCGTCGATCTGCGCGACGCCCTTCTCGTCGATGCGGAACGGCTGGGGCAGCACGGCGCTCTCGATCAGCGAGGCGTCGGCCAGGGCGCCGTCGAGCTGGCCGTAGTTCCACTGCGAGGGCAGCTGGCTGAGCGGCAAGGTCAGCGTCCCGCCCTGCTCGACATCGGCCGCCGCCGTGGCGTTGATGTCGCCGTCGGGGGACAACTGGCCGTTCTTCGCGGCTCCGTCGCCGTCGTTGCCGCCGCCACCGCTGCACGCCGTGACGACGAGAGCGATGCTGACGAGGCCGGCCGCGAGGCCGAGCTTCTTCGTGATCTTCATGGCACTCCGAACTGAAGGGTGGTGAAAAGTGCTGATCAGACGGGATGCTGCATCGTCGTCGACTCGTGCGGGCACGCGTCGCGACACCTCCCGAGAGCTGACCGCGTGTGCCCAAATGTACGGACGCCTTGAATCCACGCAAACTTTCATGTGAATTTGTTACACGCTCGAAACCTGGCCAGCTGGTCGGGCCGCGGGGTACGTCTAGTGTGATCTGCCATGGCTCGATTCCTCGCCCGCCGGCTGGTGTACTACGTCGCCCTGGTCTTCATCGCGACGTCGCTCACCTACTTCCTCGCCTCGGCGACCCTCAACCCGCGCTCCGTCTACGCCGACCGCAACCCGCGTCCGTCCACCGAGATCGTCGACGCGAAGCTCAGCTCGATCGGGGTCAACGACAAGGACCCTCTCGGCGAGCGCTACGTGCACTGGGTCGGCGGCGCCCTCACGGGCGACCTCGGGCAGACCATCCAGGACAAGCCGGTGGCGCAGGAGTTCGGGCCGAGGCTGGGCGTCAGCCTGCGCCTCCTGCTGGTGGGATCGATTCTCGGCATCGTGCTGGCCGTCGTGGTCGGCACCTGGAACGCCATCCGGCAGTACGCGTTCTCGGACCGCGTGTCGTCGGTGCTGTCGTTCGTCCTGATCTCGACGCCGGTGTTCCTCACGGCGGTGCTGCTCAAGATCGGGGCGACGAAGCTCAACGACGTCCTGGGGTACCAGCTGATCACCTTCACGGGCGAGGCGACGCCCAACCTGACCGGCGGGCTCGGCACGATCGCCTGGGACCGCATCGCCCACCTGCTGCTGCCCACCATCTCGATCGGCGTCGGCCTGATCGCCGTCTACAGCCGGTACCAACGGGCGACGATGCTCGACGTGCTGCAGGCCGACTACATCCGCACCGCCCGGGCCAAGGGCCTGCGACGTCGGCCGGCGATCTTCAAGCACGGGCTGCGCACCGCGCTCATCCCGATGACGACGCTGTTCGCCTTCGCGTTCCTCGGGGTGCTGACCGGTGCGACCTTCACCGAGAAGATCTTCGCCTGGAACGGCCTCGGCGCCTGGTTCATCGACGCCGTCCAGGCCAACGACATCAACGTCGTCGTCACCTACACCCTCTACAGCGCCGTCGTCGTGCTGCTCGCCGGCTTCGTGTCGGACGTGCTCAACGCGGTGCTCGACCCGCGCGTCCGAGCGCAGAAGTAGGGCCGCGCCATGACCCGGTTCACACCCGACCTGCTCGAGGGGCCGTCCGACGCCGTCGTGCCCGAGTCGCGAGAAGAGGTCGCCGCCACGTCGACGAACCGCTTCGCGCTGACCTTCCGTCGCCTGTTCGCCAACCGCGGGGCCACCGTCGGGCTCGTGACGATCGTGCTGCTCTTCATCTTCGCCTTCGTCGGCCCGCTCGTCTCGCCGTACGCTTACAACTACATCGACTACACGGCCCTGTCGTCGCCGCCGACCGGGGCGCACTGGTTCGGCACGAACAACATCGGCCAGGACGTCTTCGCGCAGACCGCGCGCGGCCTGCAGAAGTCGCTGCTGATCGGCCTGCTGGTCGCCCTGTTCTCGACGGTGATCGCGGGCATGCTCGGCGCGATGGCCGGCTACTTCGGCGGCTGGATCGACCGGGCCGTGATGGTCTTCGTCGACCTGCTGCTCGTGCTGCCGTCGTTCCTGATCATCGCGATCCTGTCGCCGCGCCTCAAGCAGTACGGCTGGTTGATCCTGGTGGCCCTGCTCGCCCTGTTCGGCTGGATGATCACGGCCCGCGTGGTGCGCTCGCTCACCCTCAGCATCAAGGAGCGCGAGTTCATCCGCGCCGCCCGGTACATGGGCATCGGCCACTTCACCATCATCGTGCGGCACATCCTGCCGAACGTGGCCTCGTTCCTCGTGATCGACGCCACCATCGCCATCGGGGCCGCGGTGCTCACCGAGTCCGGGCTGTCGTACTTCGGCTTCGGCGTGCAGCCGCCCGACGTCTCGCTCGGCACGCTGATCGCCCAGAACCAGAGCGCGGCGACCACCAAGCCGTGGCTGTTCTTCTTCGCGGCCGGTGCGCTGATCGTCTTCGCCCTCGCCAGCAACCTGCTGGGTGACGGGCTGCGGGACGCGCTCGACCCGACCTCGACGGCCGGGCGCACCGGTCGTCGCCGTCCCACCCGCGGACGGACGGCCGAGAGCCGAGGAGGCGCGGTGCCGCTCGGGCGCACCGGCGGCGTCTCCGAGGCCGCGAGCCCCGCCCCCGGGGCCGACGTCGGCTCGCCGGCGCCGACCCGCACGAACGACGAGAAGGGGGAGCGCGCATGACGCTCACCGAACCGGTCGACCGCACCCGCGCCTCCTCGGCTCCGGTGCTCGAGGTGCACGACCTCACCGTGACCTTTCCGACCCCGGACGGCGACGTGCGCGCCGTCCGCGGCGTCGACCTGACGCTGCGCCGCGGCGAGGTGCTCGGCATCGTGGGCGAGTCGGGCTCGGGCAAGTCGGTCACGAGCCTGGCCGTGCTCGGCCTGCTGCCCGCCACGGCCAAGGTGACGGGGTCGATCACGCTCGACGGCGAAGAACTGCTCGGCCGCGGCGACAAGGCGATGTCGGCGATCCGCGGCAAACGGATCGCGATGGTCTTCCAGGACCCGCTCTCGGCGTTCACCCCGGTGTACACGGTCGGTCAGCAGATCGCCGAGACGGTCCTGATCCACCGCGGCGGCACGAAGAAGCAGGCTCGTGAGCGGGCGATCGAGCTGCTGGGGCTCGTGGGCATCCCCGAGCCGGAGCGACGCGTCGACTCGTTCCCGCACGAGTTCTCGGGCGGCATGCGGCAGCGCGCGATGATCGCCATGGCGATCGCGAACGACCCCGACGTCATCCTCGCCGACGAGCCGACCACGGCCCTCGACGTGACGATCCAGGCCCAGGTCATCTCGGTGCTGCGCACGGCGCAGCGCGAGACCGGGGCCGCGCTGCTGTTCGTCAGCCACGACCTCGGCGTCATCGCCGGGTTCGCCGACCGCATCGCCGTGATGTACGCCGGCCGCGTCGTCGAGACGGCGACGGCCGACGACCTCTTCGCCCACCCGCGCATGCCCTACACCGTGGGTCTCATCGGCGCGCTGCCGCGCCTCGACCAACGGTCGGACCAGCCGCTCGTGCCGATCCCCGGCACACCGCCGTCGCTGTTGTCGCTGGCGCCGGGCTGCCCGTTCGCGGCGCGGTGCCCCCTGGCGACGGCCGAGTGCCGGGTCGACGAGCCCGCGCTCGAGCAGGCTCCGGCGGTCGAGGCGGGTCACCGCGCGGCCTGCCTGCACGCCGACCAGCTGGTGGGGGAGGGCACCGACCCCGAGGACGTCTACGACCTGCCGCCCGTGCCGACCTCGGGCCTCGCTGCCGTCCCGCGGGCGGAGCGGGACCGGGTGCTGCACGTCGACGGGCTCGTCAAGACGTTCCCGCTCACCAAGGGGTCGGTCTTCAAGCGACGCGTGGGCAGCGTCTGGGCGGTCGACGGGGTCGACCTCGACGTGCGCGAGGGCGAGACCCTCGGCCTGGTCGGCGAGTCCGGCTCGGGCAAGAGCACGACGCTGCACGAGATCATGGACCTCCGGGTGCCCGAGGCCGGCACCATCGAGCTGCTCGGCACGGCCCTCGACCGAAAGCTCGACGGGTCGACGGTGAAGCGGCTGCGCGGTGCCGTGTCCATGGTCTTCCAGGACCCGATGGCGAGCCTCGACCCGAGGCAGCCGGTCAGCGACATCATCGCCGAGCCGTTGCTCGCGATCGGTCGGCCCCGCGACGAGGTGTCGCGTCGGGTGCCCGAGCTGATGCGCCTCGTCGGGCTCGAGCCCGCCGCCGCGACGCGCTACCCCCACGAGTTCTCGGGTGGCCAGCGGCAGCGCATCTCGATCGCGCGGGCGCTCGCCGCCGACCCGAAGCTCATCGTGCTCGACGAGCCGGTGTCGGCGCTGGACGTGTCGATCCAGGCCGGCGTGCTGAACCTGCTGGCCGAGCTCAAGGCGAAGCTCGACCTGTCGTACCTCTTCGTGTCGCACGACCTCTCGGTCATCCGTCACGTGGCCGACCGCGTCACGGTGATGTACCTCGGCCGCACCGTCGAGACGGGACCGGTCGACGAGGTGTTCGAGCACCCGCTGCACCCGTACACGCAGGCGCTGCTGTCGGCCGTGCCCGTGCCCGACCCCGTCAAGGAACGGGCACGCGAGCACATCGTGCTGCCGGGCGACCCGCCCACGCCGACCGTCAAGCAGACCGGCTGCCGGTTCCGCAGCCGCTGCCCGCTCTACGCGATGCTGCCCGAGGCGCAGCGGTCGCGCTGCGAGGACGAGGTCCCCGCGATGCTGCCGCACGGACGCGACGGGGCCGACCACACGGCCGCGTGCCACTTCGCCCGCGAGAAGCAGCTGGTCTGAGGCCCGAGCGCTAGCCGACGAGCGCGGAGGCCGCGGTGACGACCGCCACGTTCACGGCGACCGTGCCCCAGAAGGCGACCTGGAACGACCGCTTGCTCGTCTTGTGCCGCAGCAGTTGTTGTGCGGCGAGGGCCCCGGGCCAGCCGCCGAGCAGGCCGAGCAGCAGCAGGACGCGTTCGGGCACGCGGCGTCGTCCTCGACGGGCGGCGGACTTGTCGACCGCGTAGACCGCCGCCGTCACCAGGCCGAGGGCGACGGCTGTGGCGACGAGCCAGGGGAGGGCCCCGTCGATCCGGGCGGACGGCCCGGCGGAGGCGACGACACCCACCACGACCGCGACGGCCACGACGAGCAGCAGCCCGACGACGAGGGCGACCCGGCCGGCCCGTGTCGGGCGCGGGGCTCGTCCCCGGGGCGCCGTCCAGCTCGATCCGACGGAGGACACCCGCACGGCGGCCGGCCCCCGGTCGCCGTGGCGGTCGACCTCGTACGAGTAGGCGTCACCGACCCGGGGCCGGGCCGTGCCGCGGCTGAACGCCGTGATGTGGACGAACGCCCGGCCGCGTCCCGAGGCCGGGGTGAGGAACCCGAAGCCGCGGTCGTCGTCCCACGAGGTGAGCGTGCCCTCGACCCGGGCCGGGCTGCCGGTCATGCGCCCGACCCTATCCCGCGTCGCCCGTGCCGCATTCGGCCATCCCGCCACGAGGTCGACATCCCGCCACGTTTTCGCGTGGCGGATTGTTGACTTCGTGGCGGCGTGGCGGCGTGGCGGCGTGGCGGCGTGGCCGCAGATCCGAGGAGGCGCGGCGCGGGTCAGTCCCGACGGATCGCCGCGTAGGATCCGCCGGTGGCGCGCACGAGGTCGTCGGGTGCGATCTCGATGTCGAACCCGCGCCTCCCGCCGCTGACGAAGACCGAGGCGAAGGAGGCGGCGCTCGCGTCGACCACGGTCGTCGCGGCGGTCCGCTGCCCGAGCGGGCTGATGCCGCCCACGACGTAGCCCGTGCGGCGTTCGACCAGGGCGGGGTCGGCCAGCGAGGCCTTCTTGGCCCCGACGGCGGCCGCGAGCGCCTTGAGGTCGAGGCGACCCGAGACGGGGACGACGCCCACCACGAGGGTGCCCTCGGCGTCGACCACGAGGGTCTTGAAGACGCGTTCCGCCGAGAGGCCGAGCTCGGCGGCGGCCTCCTCGCCGAAGTTCGTCGCCGTGTCGTGGTGTTCGTAGGTGTGGGCCGTGAAGGGGATGCCGGCCGTGGTGAGCGCGACGGTGGCCGGCGTGGCGGGGCCGCGCGCCCCTCCGGACGCCTTGCTGGTCACGAGGCCACCTCGGTCGTCGTGGCGCGGAACACCACCACGGTCGGCCCCGAGACGAGCAGGTCGTCACCGGGGGCCGTCGCCTGCGGCAGGCTGCGGTCGTCGCTCGACCACAGGGCCTCGTACGCCGTCACCCCGTGGTGTCGGGGGAGCGTCACCGAGACGGCGGTCTCGGCCCCGTGCACCACGACGAGGACCGTGTTCGGCGCCTCGTGCTCGGGCGTCGAGGTCGCGAGGTACTGCATCGTGCGGACGCCGGGGTCGTTCCACTCGTCGGGACGCATCTCGTCGCCCGAGGCCGAGTGCCACGACATCTCGTTGGCGCTGAGCGTGCAGGCGCCGTCGAGGCCGAACCGCGACGGGCGCAGGGCGGGGTTCTCGGCTCGCAGCCGGGAGAGCGTGGCGACGTCGTCGTGCAGGTCCCGGTGCCAGGGTTCGTCGGACCAGTCGACCCAGGTGAGCTCGCTGTCGGTGCAGTAGGCGTTGTTGTTGCCGTGCTGGGTGCGGCCGCGTTCGTCGCCGGCGGTCAGCATGGGGATGCCGGCCGACACGAAGAGGGTGGCGAGCAGGTTGCGCATCGAGCGGCGCCGGGCGTCCGAGATCCAGGGGTTGACGCTGTCGCCCTCGACGCCGTGGTTGAACGAGCGGTTGTCGTCGGTGCCGTCGCGGTTGTCCTCGCCGTTGCTGAGGTTGTGCTTGCCGTCGTACGACACGAGGTCGAGCAGGGTGAAGCCGTCGTGCGCCGTGACGAAGTTCACGCCCGACAGCGGACCGCGCTCGTGGGCGTAGATGTTGCTCGACCCGCTGAGCTTCGACGCGAAGCTGCCGAGCCCGGACGGGGGAGCGCCCTGCGACCGGGCCGCGGCGATGTCGGTCAGCCAGAAGTCGCGGGCCCGGTTGCGGAACCGGTCGTTCCACTCGATCCAGCCGTCGGGGAAGGCCCCGGTCTGCCAGCCGCCCATGCCGACGTCCCACGGCTCGGCGATCATCTTGACGCCCTCGAGCGCCGGATCGTCCACGATCGCACTCAGCAGCGGGTGCTCGGGGTCGAAGACGTGGTCCGCACCACGTCCGAGCGTGGCGGCGAGGTCGAAGCGGAAGCCGTCGATCTGCACCTCGTCGGCCCAGTACCGCAGGGAGTCGAGGACGAGCCGCGAGGCGGCCGGCGTGCTCGTGTCGAGCGAGTTGCCGCACCCCGTCACGTCGACCGGCCGACCCTCGGCGTCGTGTCGGTAGTAGCCGGAGCCGTCGAGACCGCGCAGGCTCGTGACCGGGCCGCCGACCTCGCCCTCTTCGGCCGTGTGGTTGTAGACCACGTCGAGGTAGACCTCGATGCCGGCCTCGTGCAGTAGGCGCACCATGCCCTTGAACTCGCGGAGGATCGCCGAGGCGCCGGCGAGCTGCGCGTCGCGGCTGGCGTAGGCGGCGTGCGGGGCGAAGTAGCCGAGGGTGTTGTAGCCCCAGTAGTTCTCGATGCCCTGCGCGACGAGGCGCTGCTCGTCGACGTGCTGGTGCACGGGCAACAGCTGCACCGCCGTCACGCCGAGGCCGATCAGGTAGGCGATGGTCGACTCGGCGGCGAGGCCGGCGTAGCTGCCGCGCAGCTCTTCGGGCACGAAGGGGGCCAGGCGGGTGAGGCCGCGGACGTGCGCCTCGTAGACCACCACCCGGTCGAGCGGCGTGCGGGGCTTGGACACCCCACCCCAGTCGAACGACTCGTCGACGACGGCCGACTGCCACGTGCCGCGTCCGGTGCGACCGAGCCCGCGCGCGTAGGGATCGAGCAGCTCGAGCGAGGGGTCGAAGGCGTTGCCGCCCCCGGCGGGGCCGTCCGCCCGCAGCCAGTACCGCCGCCCGGGGGTGAGGGCGCCGTCGGTGGCGCTCCACACGTCGTGTGCGTCGCGGACCATCGGGACGACACGGTCGTGCGGGGCGTCGTCGATCACGACGTCGATCCGGGACGCCGACGCGGACCAGACGCGCAGCGTCGGCCCGTCGGGGCCGGAACGGATGCCGAGATCGCGCAGGGGGTCGGGGTCGGTCACGCGTTTACAGTAGAGGAGGCGCGTGTCGGCCCCGAAATCATCGAGCGTCTCCGCCCCACCCAGCCTGAGGACCCGAACATGAGCGTCTACCTCGACCACGCGGCCACCACGCCGATGCACCCGGCGGCGATCGCCGCCTACGCCGAGGCGCTCGGCACGGTCGGCAACCCGTCGTCCATCCACTCGGCCGGCCAGAACGCCAAGCGCGTCCTCGAAGAGGCCCGCGAGCGCGTGGCCGCGACCCTCGGCTGCGACCCGATCGAGATCGTCTTCACCTCGGGCGGCACCGAGGCGGTCAACCTCGCGATCAAGGGACTGTGGTGGGCGAGGCAGTCCGACCGACCGCGGCCGCGCCTCCTCGTCCCCGCCGGCGAGCACCACGCCACCGTCGACACCGTCGAGTGGCTCGAACGGTACGAGGGCGCCGTCGTCACCTGGCTGCCGCTCGACGAGCAGGGCCGGCTGCGCGTCGACGCCCTCGCCGCGGCCCTCGACGAGCACGACGACGTCGCCCTGGTCAGCCTGCTCTGGGCCAACAACGAGGTCGGCACGATGCAGCCCGTCGACGAGGTCGTGGCGCTCGCCGCCGCCCACGGGGTGCCGGTGCACTCGGACGCCGTCGCCGCCTACGGGCAGGTGCCGATCGACTTCGCGGCCTCCGGGCTCGCGGCGCTCAGCGTCAGCGCCCACAAGATCGGCGGGCCCATCGGCATCGGCGCGCTCGTGCTGTCGCGGTCGGCGACCGTCGTGCCCCTGATCCACGGGGGCGGACAGCAACGACAGGTGCGCTCGGGCACGCAGGACGCCCCGGCCGCCGTCGCCTTCGCCGTGGCGGCCGAGCAGCCGCACGGGGCCTACGAGCCGCTGCGGGACCGGCTGATCGCCGGGGTGCTGGCGTCGGTGCCCGGGGCCGTGCTGCGGGGCGACCCCGTCGACCGGCTGCCCGGCAACGCCCACTTCACCTTCGACGGGTGCGAGGGCGACTCGTTGCTGTTCCTGCTCGACGCCGCCGGGGTCAGCGTCTCGACCGGATCGGCCTGCCAGGCGGGCATCCCCGAACCGTCCCACGTGCTGCTCGGCATGGGCCTGCCGGCGGACGCGGCCCGCGGTGCGCTCCGCATGACGATCGGCCACACGAGCACCGAGGCCGACGTCGACGCGCTGCTCGCGGCGCTCCCGACCGCCGTCGCGCGCGCCACGACGGCCGGTTACGCCGACCGCGCCCCGGTGCTCGGCGCCCGCTGATCCGCCCGCCGGGCAGGGCACCCCGGCCACGACCCCCGAACGGGTGGGTTGTCGCCCCCGCGCGGGGGTGGTGTACTCCACCCCAACACACGTGAGCACGCCTCACCGGCCGGGCCCCACCACCCCGAGCCGCCGCCGCATCCCGGCCCGCCGCCCGCTCACCACGGGCGTCCATCGCACCACCCCGAGCGCCGCCCCCACCAGGCGACGCGGATCAGGAGCACCACCATGTCGCAGCACCGCTCTGCCTCCGACACCCCTCACGGCGAGGTCCCGCGCGACGACGTCGCGACGCACGACCGGTCGGCGCCGAGACCTCGTCGCCTCCGCAAGGTCGCGGCGCTCGCCGCAGGCGGTGCGCTGGTCGTCGGCGGACTCGGCTACACCGTCGCGGCCTGGACCGACAGCGAGTGGGTCTACGCCGGGGACGGCACGGGCGGCCCCGGCATAGGCACCGGCACGTTCGAGGTGCAGCAGAGCGTCACCTCGCCCTACACGGCGGGCTTCTCCGACTACGAGACCGCACCGGGTCGCGGCACGGTCTTCACGCCGGGCGCGCAGACCCTGAGCCCGGGCGAGAGCGTCTACTCGGGCGTGGCCCTGCGGACGACGGCCACGACGAGCGTCCCCGCCGACGTGCAGGTCCGGGCCGCGGTGCCCGCCACCGGCGTGACCGTGGCCGATGCCGGGGGAGCGCTCTTCAGCGCCCTGACCGTCCGCGTCGCGACCGTCGAGGTCACGGCCGGGGGTGCCGCGCCGACCTGCACCGCCGCCGCGTTCACCGCGCCGACGACCATCGCCACGGGTTCGCTCTCGACGACGGGCGCCACGGCCACCCAACGACTCGCCGCCGCGTCCGGCACCACGCAGTTCTACTGCTTCGAAGTGACCCTGCCGGCGAGTGCCGCCACGTCGGCGAGCTAGACGCTCCAGGGCCGTACCGCCGCCCCGGCGTGGGAGTTCGCCTCGACCAGCGTCGAGTGACGGGCCGACCGGTGGTCGACACCGTGACCCGGCCCCGGGCGGAACGTCGGGGCCCCGAGGTCGAGCCGCGCCGGGCGGATCGCCGTGAGCGCCGTCGCCGACGCCCCCGCCGCCGACCGGTCGACGTCGTCAGCACGCTCCTGCTGTCGGTGGTCGGCCTCGTCGGCGCGGTCTGCCTCCTCTGGCTCGCCGTCTCGACGGTCCTCGGCCTCTCGCTCGTGGTCGTCCTGACCGGCTCGATGAGTCCCACCGTGCCCGCGGGCGGCGCCGTCGTCACCCGGGCGATCGCGGCAGCCGACGTGCGGCCCGGCGACGTGGTCACGGTGCCCCGACCCGGCTTCGACGTCCCCGTGACCCACCGGGTCGTCTCGACGACCGCCGTGCCCGGCGACGCCGCCGCGCGCTCCCTCGTGCTGCGGGGCGACGCCAACGACTCGGACGACCGCGACCCCTACGTCGTGCGCGACGCCCGGATCGTCGTCGCCTCGGCCCCGGGCCTCGGCTTCGTCCTGACGACGATGTCGACCCCGCCGGCCCGCGGGCTCGCGGTCGCCGTCGTCGGTGCCGCCGTCGTGCTGGCCTTCTGGCCGACGCGACGCGGCGCCGTCCGCCGAGGGTGAGGACGACCGTGGACGGGGAGTCGAGTGGCGGCGCGCCCGGCGGGCCGAGCGGCGAGCACCACGGCCGCGGTGCGCACCGCGGACCCACGACCCGCGGGCACCGCGCCGCGACGACGCTCCTGGCCGTCGTGGGGACGGCCGCGTTCGTGCTCGGCGGGGCCCTCACCGTCCAGGCCGGCACCGCCCGTGCCCTCGAACCCGTGCCCGAGACCGGCCTCGACGGCCACCTCGTGCTGGCCGACGAACTGACCGGCACCGAGGACATCGCGCCCGCGGCCCCGGGCCGCTGGCAGATCGCGACCGACGTCACGACCGGCGACCGGGTGGCACTCGGCCTCGAGCTCGTCAGCTCGGGGTCGCTCGTCGACGACGAGGCCGGATTCACGCTGGGGGTCGAGACCTGCGACGTCGAGTGGCAGCGGGTCGAGACGACGCCGCTCTGCGCGACCGGGGCACGGACCGTGACCGCCCCGACCCGCGCCTCCGCGTTCGTCGACGGCAGCCCCTCGTGGCCGGTGCGCTCGGTCGGGGGCTCGGGCCGGGTCTTCGTGCTCGTCAGCCTCGGTCTCGCCGGTGGGCGCGGCGACGACGCCTCGTCCATGGGCCGGAGCGCCCGGGTCGGCGTCGGCATCACGGCGACGGCGCTGGACCCCGTCGCGACCCTCCCAGCCGAGCCCGAGCCCGAGCCCGAGCCCGAGCCGACCGTCACGACCGCCGTGCCCGGCGACCCGGCCGGTCCCGGCCCGGGCGGGGCGGACCCGGCGGCGCCCGGCACCGGCGGCACCGGCACCGGCCCCGGCGGCGTCGCCCCCGTCATCGACTCCGCCGGCGACGGGCGCCCCGTCGACGTGACCCTCAGCGGCGTGGACGCCCCGCGGGCGCTCGCCTTCACCGGCGGCCTCTCGTCCGGCCCGGCCATCGCGGGTGCCGGTGCCCTGGTCGTCGGCCTCTCGCTGCACCTCCGCGGACGACGCCGGGCGGTGACGTCGTGACCGGCACGCACGGCCGCCGTCGCCGTCGCCCCACGGGTGTCGCCCGCCTCGTCGCGGCGCTCACCGCGCGACGGGCCGTCGTCGCCGTGGCGGCCGTCGTCGCCGTCGTGGGTGCCGTCATCGTGCCCCCGCCGCCCGTGACGACCGCCGCCTGGACCGACTCCGAGCGCACGTACGGGCTCGTCGGCACCACGAGGTTCACCTGCGGCACCGACACCGGGTACGCCGCCGCCGCGTCCAGCCGGTTCGTGCGCGGCAGCCTGGCCGGCACCGACCTCGACACCGTCGCGGCCGTGCGTGGGGCGGACCTGACGCGCACCCGCTCCGGCGTCGTCACCGCGGTGCCGGCATCGCCCGCCCCGACCACGGACGCGGGAGGCACGACGACGTTCCGCAATCCCCTGTCGGCGAGCGCGGGGTCGGGTCTCGTCGGCCTCGACCTGACCGGGCTCGGCACGAACCTGCCGGCGGGGTCGGCCGGAGCCCTGAACCAGTTCACGCGGGTCGCCCCGACCGGCACGGCGGCCGCCGCCGCGGGTCTGGTGAGCGACTCGGGCGGGCTCGGCGTGACGCCGACGACCCCCGCCTCGTCACTGCCCGGTCCCGCCCGCATCGGCCTCACCTCGGTGCTGCCCGCTTCGACCGCCCTCGACCGGGCCGACCTGACCGTGGGCGCGGTGGCGTCCACGGCGACCCTCGACGGCTGCCGAGCCCTCGAGAGCCGCATCTGGGGCGACGGCAGCGTGACGGGGGTGACCCGCGACTACGGCATCGCCGGTCTCGCCCTCGAGCTGCACAGCCCGGCGGTGGCGGGACTGTCGGGTCAGGTGTCGAGCACGGTCACGAGCCTGAACACGGCCGCCGCCGGCCTGACGGGCGTCAACGGCACGATCTCGAGGACCGTCCGGGACGGCGTGCTCGCCACCGTGAACGGCCTCACGAACCTGCTGAGCCTGGGCGGGGTCACGGGTTCGGTCACCCTCACCGGCCTGGCCCTGCAGTCGGCGGTGGACCCGGTGCTCGCGGGGTCGGTCACCAGCACGGACGGCACGGTCACCATCACCCCGTCGACCGGTGTGGTGTCGGTCGACCTGGCCACGCTGGTCGGCCAGCCCGGCGGGCTGAACGGGCTCGCCCCGAACACAGAACTCGTGCTGAGCGCGGCGGCGATGGCCTCGATCACGACCACGGTCGGGTCGATGCTCGACGGCCTGACCCAACGGGTCGTGGCGGCGCTGCAGTCCGCGGTGTCGGCGGCGCAGCTGTCGGTGGCGTTGACGGTGACGTTGCGGGCGACGGTGCTCGGCGTCCCCGTCGACGTGCTCGCCGTCGACGTCGCGATGGGGGGAACGCTCGGCCAGTTGCTCGCGTCCCCGTCCACCGCGACGGCGGTGGTCACCACGCGGGTGCTGAGCGGGGCGCTCTCCACCCTGCTCGGCAACGTGCTGAACCCGCTGCTCGCCGCGTTGACGGGCTCGGCCGGGTCGCTGCTCGCGTCGGTGGCCACGCTCGTTCGCTCCACGCTCGTCGCGCCGATCACCACCCTCGGCAGCACCCTCTCGACCACGCTCGCCCCGGTGCTCACGGCGCTCGGCACCCTGACCACCCGCCTGCCGTCCGTCCTGTCGCTGCGGGTGAACCTGCGCCCCGACCAGGCCGGCTACCCGGGCGGCGTCGTGACCGGCGTCCCGCCCGACAAGTGGACGACCGTCCCCTACCAGGTGGGGGCGTTGCGGGTGGCCCTGTCGGCCGGAGCGACGACGGTCACCTCGCTCGACCTCGCGACCTCGCGGGTGGGACCCGTCAGCACCGTGCCCCGGTAGTCGTCGTCTCCGACCCGAGGAGGCGCGGGTCGCGCCTCGCGGGCCGCCTCGCGTCAGACTGGGGCCATGCAGCTCTACTCGGCCTCGCCCCTCGTCCGGACCCGCCAGGTGACCGGAGACGTCGTGGCCGTCGGCCTCGTCGTCCTCTTCGTCGTGCTCGGGGTGAGCATCGCGACCTTCATCGGCACCTTCGCCGACCTCGGGAGGCAACTCGAGGAGGCGGGGGCCGGCTTCCAGGGCACCATGCAGGACGCGTCGCGCGCGCTGGAAGGGCTGCCGCTGGTGGGCGGTGCGGCCAGCGCCCCGTTCGACGGGGCCAGCGGGGCCGGAGAATCCCTCGCCGACGCCGGACGGCAGCAGCAGGACGGCGTGGCCCGGGCGGCGCTGGTCGCCGGACTCGTCGTCGCCGGGGTGCCGAGTCTCGTGGTGCTGTGGGTCTGGCTGCGCGGGCGGATCGCGTTCGTGCGCCGCGCCTCCTCGGTCCGTTCGCTGCTCGCCCTGCCGGGCGGCGAGGACCTGCTCGCGCTGCGGGCACTCACCGGCCGCGACGCGAAGGCCGCCCTCGCCGTGTCTCCCGACCCGGTGGCCGCCTGGCGCGCGGGGGATGCCGCGGTCGTCCGCCGCCTCGCCGACGTGGCCCTGCGGGAAGCGGGCGTCGCCCGGCGCTGACGCGGGCCGACCGGTGCCGACTTCGGGGAGAGGAGACGAGGGAACCTTTCCGGACGATCGGACATGTACGGGAGGCAGCAACGGATCAGAGGGGACGTCGACATGACGACGAGAAGCGAGCACGACCGGTGACGGGGGACGCCGAGGTCTGGGCCCGGGCGGTCGCAGGGGACCCGGCCGCGTTCGGGACCGTCTTCGACCGCCACCAGGCACGGGTGCACGGCCACGCCCTGCGGCTGTGCCGACACCGGCACGACGCCGAGGACGTCACGGCCGTGGTCTTCCTCGAGGCATGGCGCCGTCGGGACGCGGTCCGCGTCGTCGACGGCTCGGTCCTCGCGTGGTTGCTGGTGACGACGGGCCACGTCGCCCAGAACCTCGCGAGGTCGACCCGTCGCCATCGTCTCGCCCTGGCCTCCCTGCCGCCTCACCCCGTCGTCGACGATCCCGCCGACGGCGTCGCGGCGCGACTCGACGTCGTCGATCGGGACCGGCGGCTGCGCCTCGCCCTCGACGGCCTCGCGAAGGCCGATCGGGACGTCCTCGGGCTCTGCGTGCTCGAGGAGTTCCCGATGGCGACCGCGGCCGAGGCGCTCGGCGTGCCGGTCGGCACGGTCAAGTCCCGACTGTCGCGGGCCAAGGCGCGACTCGCGCGAGCGATGTCGGCCTCCGAGCCGTCCACCGAACGACCCGTCACCCTGAACGGAGAGACCCGATGAGCGACGCACCGAACGTCCGTCCCGACGGCCGGCACGACCGGCCCGGCCTCGATCGTGATCGTGCCGAGGCCATCCGCGGCCTCCTGACCGAGACCGTCGAGCGAGAACCCGAACGTGCCCGCTCTGCCCGTCGCCGCCGGGTCGTCCTGCTGTCGGTGGCCGGGGTGGCCGCCGTGGCGCTCGCCGTCGGGGGCGTCGCGCTCGCCGGGGGTGGCCCCCTGCCGTCGGGAAACGGTGAAGCGGCCCCCACCTCGCTCCCGTCCGATCGACCCGAGGACGATCCCGGCACGTCGCCCGGTGTCGTCGAACCGGCCGGGACGCCGTCGGCGACACCGGTCCCGCCACCGGCACCGGTGGTGGACGATCCGACGGCCCCGTCGACCTGGATCGTGTCCACCGATCGGATCGGGCCGCTGGTCCTCGGCGGCCGGCTCGAGGAGCAGGCCGCCCGGCTCACCACCTTCGACCGGCACCCGGACGACGGCTACGGCTGCCCGGCGTCGTTCTTCTCGGACGGCCGGGGACTGAGTCTCGCTGTCTCGCGCGGGTCGTCTCCGGACGCGACCGAGATCGCGACCGTCTCCGCCGACCCGACGTTCGACGACCCGGCCGCCCTCGCGAGCGCCACCCCCGGACCGCGTCCGGCATCGGGCTCGGCGACGACGAAGCGACACTGCTCGCCGCCTACCCGGATGCCGAACTCACTCTCGACCACCACGAGAACTACGGGACGCAGTACGCCGTCGCCGGCGACGACGGGCAGTACCTCGTCTTCGTGGTGGGGACGTCCGACCGGATCACCGACATGAGCGTGGGCACGACGCGCATCGCCCCGCCCGAGTACTGCGGATGAGACGAGACCTCACCCTGTCGTCGGGAGGCGCGGGGCGGGTGGCGCGAGGCGGGCGGCGGGAGGCGCGGGGCACGGGCAGGCCCGGCCCACGCGGGCCGGGTAAGCTCGGAAACCATGATCGCACTGGATTTCTCTGAGCAGATTGCCGCCCTCCGGGCCACGTTCGAAGACATCCGTGCGGTGATCGGGCAAGACCGTCTCGTCGCCGAGATCGCCGAGCTCAGCGAACAGGCCTCGGCCCCCGACCTGTGGGACGACACCGACAACGCCCAGAAGGTCACCAGCGCCCTCAGCCACCGGCAGTCCGAGCTCGAGAAGCTCGAGACCACCGAGGCGCGGCTCGACGACCTCGAGGTGCTCGTCGAGATGGCGAACGACGGCGACGACCAAGAGAGCGCCGACGAGGCCCAGGCCGAGCTCAGGGCCCTGCAGAAGATGATGGACGTCCTCGAGGTGCAGACGCTGCTCGACGGCGAGTACGACCCGCGCCCGGCCGTCATCACGATCCGCGCCGGGGCCGGCGGGGTCGACGCCGCCGACTTCGCCGAGATGCTGCTGCGCATGTACCTGCGCTACGCCGAGAAGCACGGCATGTCCGCCACCGTCATGGACACCAGCTACGCCGAAGAAGCCGGCATCAAGAGCGCCACCTTCGAGATCGACGCCCCCTACGCGTTCGGCACGCTCAGCGTCGAGGCCGGCACGCACCGGCTCGTGCGCATGAGCCCCTTCGGCGCCGCCGGCAAGCGCCAGACCAGCTTCGCCGCGGTCGAGGTCATCCCGCTGATGGAAGAGACCGAGTCGATCGACATCCCCGAGAACGACATCCGCGTCGACGTCTTCCGGTCCTCGGGCCCCGGCGGTCAGAGCGTCAACACGACCGACTCGGCCGTGCGGCTGACGCACATCCCGACCGGCACCGTCGTCTCGATGCAGAACGAGAAGAGCCAGATCCAGAACCGCGCCGCCGCCATGCGCGTGCTGCAGTCGCGCCTCCTGCTGCTGCAGAAAGAAGCCGAGAACGCCAAGAAGAAAGAGCTGGCGGGCAACATCACCGCCAGCTGGGGCGACCAGATCCGCAGCTACGTGCTGGCGCCCTACCAGATGGTCAAAGACCTGCGCAGCGAGCACGAGGTCAACAACCCCTCGAACGTCTTCGACGGCGATCTCGACGGCTTCATCTCGGCGGGCATCCGCTGGCGCAAGCGCGACGACAAGGACTGACCGGGCGTCGCCCGCCCGGCGGCTCCCAGCACATCCATAGCCGCCCCGCCGCAGCGAGTCGCTGCGGCGATCGTCGCCGGCCGCACTTAGGGTGATCCCCGTCATGATTCGGTTTGATGAAGTCACCAAGGTCTACGTCGGCAACCCCCGGCCCGCGCTGAACGCCGTCACCCTCGAGATCCTCAAGGGCGAGTTCGTGTTCCTCGTGGGGGCGAGCGGCTCCGGCAAGTCGAGCTTCCTGCGGCTCGTGCTGAAGGAAGAGAAGCCGTCCCAGGGCCAGATCCACGTCCTCGGGCAGCGTCTGGGCACGCTCTCGAGCCGCAAGGTACCGTACTTCCGGCGCAACCTCGGCGTCGTGTTCCAGGACTTCCGGCTGCTGCCGCAGAAGAACGTGTTCGACAACGTCGCGTTCAGCCTCCAGGTCATCGGCAAGAGCAAGGGCTTCATCCAGGAGGCCGTGCCCGACGTCCTCAAGATGGTCGGCCTGGTCGGCAAGCAGCACCGTCTGCCGCACGAGCTCTCGGGCGGCGAGCAGCAGCGCGTCGCCATCGCCCGTGCGATCGTCAACAAGCCGGCGATCCTGCTGGCCGACGAGCCCACCGGCAACCTCGACCCGTCGACCAGCGCCGGCATCATGACCCTGCTCGAGCGCATCAACGCCGGCGGCACGACGGTCATCATGGCGACCCACGACGCGGGAATCGTCGACCAGATGCAACGACGGGTGATCGAGCTCAGTGCGGGCAACATCCTCCGCGACGAGCGTCACGGCGGCTACCAGACCCAGGCGGTGCCCATCCAGGCCATCGGGGTCGAGGACCTCAGCACGAGAGGGGCCGACGCATGAGACTCGGACTCGTCATGAGCGAGGTCGGCAGCGGCCTCCGTCGCAACGCCTCGATGGTCATCTCCGTCGTGCTCGTCACGTTCATCTCGCTGACCTTCGTCGGCACCGCGGCCCTGCTGCAGATGCAGATCACGCAGATGAAGGGCTACTGGTACGACAAGGCCCAGGTCGCCGTCTACCTCTGCACCGACACCGACACGACCGGCAACTGCACCGGGGCGATGGCGACCAAGGACCAGATCGACGGCGTCCGCGCCCAGCTCGACAGCGACGTCCTGACGCCCTACGTCGACAAGTTCTACTTCGAGGACCAGACCCAGGCCTACGACCGCTTCAAGCAGCAGTTCGCCGACAGCCCGGCCACCGAGTTCGTGCAGCCGGCGTACCTCAACGAGACTTTCTGGGTGAACCTCAAGGACCCGACGCAGTCCGACGTCCTCACCGAGAGCCTGTCGAGCCTGGCCGGCGTCCAGAGCGTCGTCGACCAGCGCGGGTACCTCGACCCGATCTTCTCGGTGCTGAACGCGGCGAGCTACACGGCCATCGGCATCGCCTCCCTCATGTTGATCGCTGCCGTGCTGCTGATCGCCACGACCATCCGGTTGAGCGCGTTCAGCCGGCGTCGAGAACTCGGCATCATGCGCCTGGTCGGGGCGTCCAACCGGTTCATCCAGACGCCGTTCATCCTCGAGGGGGTGATCGCGGCCCTCGTGGGCTCGTTGCTGGCCGGTGGGGCGATCGTCGCGATCGTCAACTTCTTCGTCAAGGGCTACCTGGCGGTGACCTTCCAGGGCACGCCGTTCATCGGACTGCGGGACGCCGCCCTGGTCGTGCCGATCGTCATCGTCGTCGGCATCCTGCTCGCAGCCCTCAGCGCGAACGTCGCCATCAGGCGCTACCTCAAGGTCTAGAAGCCGGCCCCGTGAAGGAGGCGCGGTGTCCGTCAGACGGGCACCGCGCCTCCTTCGCTGTATACTGAACGGCTGCCTGTCGGCAGCACCCCCACCCGAACGACCAGGAGGCCAGCGTGGCGAAAGAACGCGGTGAGAAGGTCGTGGCCACGAACCGCCGCGCGCGCCACGACTACACGATCGAGACGACGTACGAGGCGGGCATCGTCCTGAGCGGCACCGAGGTCAAGTCGCTGCGGCAGGGCCGCGCGTCGCTGGTCGACGGGTACGCGTTCGTCGACGCCGGCGAGGCCTGGCTCGACGCGGTGCACATCCCCGAGTACACCGAGGGCACCTGGAACAACCACGCACCCCGGCGCAAGCGCAAACTGCTGCTGCACCGCCACGAGATCGACAAGATCGGGCAGAAGACCAAGGAGGGCGGCTTCACGGTCGTCCCGCTCAAGATCTACTTCAGCGACGGTCGGGCCAAGGTCGAGATCGCCCTCGCGAAGGGAAAGCGCGAGTACGACAAGCGCCAGACCCTGCGCGAGCGCACCGCGACGCGCGAGGCGCAGTCGGCGATGTCGGCGCGCAAGCACCTGGGGGAGTGACCGGTCGGTCGTCGGGCACGGGCGGGCGGGTCGCCGACGGTGGCGCGAACGCGTCGGACGACGTAGACTGATGGGCCGCACGGAAACGTGCGTTGGTAATTCAAGAGCGTGTGACGACGGCCCCCTCATGGGGATGATCGGTTTCGACATCGCCTGTGTGCGAACGAGAAGCGGGCCGAGGATCCAGGGTTATCTCGTAAACGATCTCTGGAAAACAATAAGTGCCAATAACAAGCGCACTGACTTCGCTCTCGCTGCGTAAGCAGTAGAGCCACATGGAGTCCGTCAGTCTGGTGACCGCCTTCTAACCAGATCCTGACGTCATTTAGATGGCTTGCTGTGTGACTACGCCTGGGGGTCACACGGGACTTGCACTCGGGCTGGGCTCGTCGACCTAGAAGCCAGTAACAAAGGTCGGAGCCGAGCAGAACGCCTCATCTGGCTACGCCCGTAGAATGCGTGCAATCTCAGCGATGGACGGGGGTTCAATTCCCCCCATCTCCACCACCGGTCGTCGTCACACCTCTCGAACACCGAACGCCCCCGCCTCTCGAG
Organism: Frigoribacterium sp. SL97; assembly: GCF_026625765.1. Classification (NCBI taxonomy): domain Bacteria; kingdom Bacillati; phylum Actinomycetota; class Actinomycetes; order Micrococcales; family Microbacteriaceae; genus Frigoribacterium; species Frigoribacterium sp. SL97. The sequence goes on along the minus strand of NZ_CP113062.1, from coordinate 2,746,993 downwards.
GCGGGGGCGTTCGTGCGTCCCGGGCCTGAGCGGTCTGCGCGGTGTCGCACCGCCGGATGAGCATCGCACCGCCGAAGTGGACGGTGCGACGTTCATCCGGCGGTGCGACACCTGCGAAGGGGACCGGGGGCCGGGTGTGGCCGCCGCCGGACGCGGCACGGCCCTTGCCGGACGGGGAACGGCCCCCGCCGCTGCCGAGGCAGCGACGGGGGCCGTCGTCGTGGTGCGGGTGTTACTCGCCGGCCACGTCGGTGGTCGCGAGCTTCGCGCGGCGGCGAGCGAGGACCATCAGCGTCGAGCCGAGCAGCAGGACGGCGGCGCCGATGCCGATGGCGGCCTCGGTGCCCTCGCTACCCGTGTACGCCAGGCCCGTGGTGCCGGTGGCGATCGGGGTGGCGGGCAGGGCTGCGGGCGTCACGGCGGCGACGAGGCTGAACGCCACGTCGGCCGAGGGGTCCGAGACGATCGGCTGACCGGCGGCGTCGAGCACCGGCAGGCCGTCGGCGTCGAGGAGGAACGACACGGCGGCAGCCGTGTAGTCGTTCGGCGTCAGGGCGAGGGTGACGGTCCAGTTGCCGGCGGCGTCGACCACGATCGGGTCGGCGGGGTCGGCGGGGACCGCAGCGGCGGCGGCGCGTCCGTTCTCGGCGGCCTCGAGCTCGTCCAGCTGGTCCGTCGGGACGACGGCCAGCAGGATGTTCGAGCCGGGGGTGCCGGTGCCCTCGAAGGTGACCTGGTCACCGACGACGACCTGACCCTGGGTGGGCGAGGTGATGACCGGGGCGTCGAGGACGACGTCGGTCGGCGGGACGACCACTGCGGGCAGGTTGAACGAGCGGGGGACGTCACCCGAGCCCGCGCCGCCCGTGACCTGGGTCACGCGGACGGACTGCGCCACCGTGGCGTCGTCCGGGTAGGTGTAGTCGAGCGTCCAGCGGCCGTCGATGACGACGATCGCACCGGTGCCGGGGAGGCGGTTGCCGTCGGCGCCGAGGACGTTGACGGTCGAGCCGGAGGTGCCGGTTCCCGAGAAGGTGACGGTACGCGTGGCGGTGGTGGTGTCCGCGGCGGGCGTCTCGACGACGAGCGTCTGGCCCTGCGGCAGGACGAACGCGACGGGGGCGTCGCCGGTCCCGGAGCCACCCGTGACCTGGGTCACGCGCACGCTCTGGTTGCGGTCGACGGTCTCGGGGTAGGTGTACTGGAGCGACCACTGGCCGCCGACGACGGCGACGGCGCCGGTGCCGGGGAGGCGGTTGCCGTCGGTGCCGAGCACGTTGACGGTCGAACCCGAGATGCCGGTGCCCGAGAAGGTGACGGTGCGCGAGGCGAGCTGCTGGCCGACCTCGGGGGTCGTGACCGCGAAGACCTCGACCGGGGCGACGGCGGGCAGGCTGAACGAGCGCGTGACGGTCGGGTCGAAGCCGCTGAAGCCCTTCTCGCCGTCCACGAAGATGGTCTGCGCCACGATCGCCGTGTCGGGGTACTGGATCGTCGTCGAGAAGGCGCCGGTGGCGTCGGTGGTCGTGCGGGCGAGCACGGCTCCGTCGGTGTCGGTGTCCTTGATGATCACGTTGGCGTCGGCGATCGCCGTACCCGCCACGGTGACCAGACGCGAGTCCGTGGTCGAGGCGGCGGTCGGCGAGGTGACGATCAGGTCACTGTCGACGGCCTGGGCCGCCGTGGTGGAGAGGAGGGCCCCTCCGAGGGCGAGCGTGAGGACGGCCGGGACGGCCACCGCACGGCGCCAGGAGAACTTGGTGATCACGTGGTGAGTGCTTTCTTGATCGGTGGTGCAAGCGTCATCGCTTGTCCGCCCCCGGCCCAGCGCCGGGTGAGACGCGCAGCACGAAGGGAACCCCCCGTGCCCACCGAACCTATCCGGAACCTGAGAGAAACCCACCGAACTGTCCGGAATGCGCAGGGTGGTTGTCGGGTCACCCCTGTTTCACCTGGGTGGGAGTCGACACCGGGGCCGGCGGATCGGCAGGTGTCAGACCGGCGCGGGCCCCGACGACCCCCGCCGCACGAGCGACGCGGGTGGCGCCTCGACCGACGCCACGCCCTCACCCGCGAGCACGCCGAGCAGCATGCCGGCGGCCACCTCGCCGAGGCGTTGCACGTCGTGGCTGACCGCCGAGAGCGGGGGCGTCGACAACTGGCACTGCGACGAGTCGTCCCACGCCACGAGCGTCAGTCGCGTCGGCACCTCGACCCCGAGTCGTTGCGCCGCGGCGAGGCCGCCGAGCGCCATCTGGTCGTTGTCGAAGACGACGGCCGTCGGCGGCGTCGGCCCCGAGAGCAGACGCGAGAGGGCGGCCGCGCCGGCGTCCCACGAGTAGTCGCCCTCGATCGTCTCGACGACGGACGAGGAGGCGCGACTCGCGGCGACCAGCGCCTCCTGCCTGACCTGCGTGTGCAGCAGCGCTCCCGGGCCCGACACGTGCGCGAGTCGACGGTGCCCGTCCGCGACGAGCGCGGCGACGGTGTCGCGCATGGCCACGCCGTCGCCGGTCCAGACGGCGGGCAGGTCTCCCGAGAGGGCGGGGTCGCCGAGCACGACCGCGGGCAGGCCGAGCTCGCGCAGCAGGGCCGGTCGGGGGTCGTCGTCGGTGAGGTCGACGAGCACGACCGCGCCGAAGTCGCCCGAGGCCGCCCACCGCCGGTAGGCCGACAGCTCGGCGTCGCGGTCGGCGAGGGCCTGCAGCAGCAGGGTGTGGCCGCGCGGGCGCAGAACCCGTTCGATGCCGGCGATCAGTTCGTGGTAGAACGGCTCCGCCCCCAAGATCTCGCCGGGGCGGACGAGGGCGAGACCGACACGACGGCGGTCGCCCGGCCCGGCAGGGGCAACCCGGGTGTCGACGATCGAGTCGGTCATGCGCCCGAACCTACAGCCCCCGACAGGTCGGAGCGACGCCCGTGGTGACCCGCGACCCCGACCGGACCCCGACGCAGCCCCCTGCCCGGCCCGCGACGCCGTGGCGGTCGCACACCTCGGCGCCCACCCCGGCACAGCCCGCGATGCAGCCCACCTCGCAGCCGGCGCCCCAGCCCGCGCCGCAGACCAGCCGCGAACTCGTGGTCGACCTCGTGCGGTCGTCGGGCCCGATCAGCCGTGTCGAGCTCGCCCAGGCCAGCGGGCTGACGCAGGCGTCGATCTCGACGATCGTCCGGCGGCTGCTGGACGAGGGGCTCGTCCGGGAGACCGGCCGGGTCGCGTCGACCGGTGGCAAACCGCGCACGATGGTCGAGATCAACCCGCGTGCCGTCTACGGCATGGGAGTGCAGATCGGTGAGGACGCGCTCACCTACGTCGTCACCGACATGCGCGGGGGAGTCGTCGGGCGCCTGCAGGTCGACGCCGGGCCCGCCGCGTCCGACGACGTCACGGCCGCCGCGGTCCGCATCGTCGACGGCTTCCACGACGTCGTCGGCAGCCTCGGCCTCGCGAGCGGGGCGGTGGCCGGCCTGGCCGTCGTCGGTCCCCGTGCCACCCTCGCCCACGGGGTGCGTACCGGGCCCCGGTCGACCGAGAGCGCCCTCCACGCCGGGCTGCACGCCGCGCTGGCCCTGCGCCTCGGCCTGCCCGTGATCGTCGACAACGATGCGGCGGCCGCCGCGCTCGGCGAGTTCTGGAGTCGCCAGGTGCCGCGCTCCGAGACGTTCGCCTGCGTCTACCTCGGGACGGGGGTCGGTTCCGGCATCGTGCTCGACGGGGCCCTGCACCGGGGCGCGAGCTCGGGCGCCGGAGAGCTCGGCCACGTGTCGATCGACCTCGACGGCGAGCCCTGCTACTGCGGCAACCGCGGCTGCCTCGAGCTCGCGGCGTCGCCCGGGGCCGTCGTCGCCCGGGCCCGGCGCGACGCCGCCGCGTTCGACGACCTCGGCCTCGCCTGGGCGCCGGGCGGGGTCGCGCGCGACTTCGACCTGCTCGCCCGCGCGGCGATCGCCGGTCACGCCGCGGCCGACGGGCTCGTCACGCGCGCCGCCGAGCAGCTCGCCGCCGGGGTCGTCACGCTCGCCAACCTGCTCGACCTCGACCGCGTCGTGCTGAGCGGACCCGGGGTCGCGGTCGCCGGCTCGATCTACGCCCGGGCGGCCGTCGAGGCCCTGGCCCGCACGGCGTTCTCACGAGGCGTGCACACCACGAGGGTCGAGGTCTCGACCGACCCGCGCGACGCGGCCGCGATCGGTGCGGCCGCCCTCGTCGTGCAACGCGCCATCTCGCGCTGACCCCGCGACGGTGCCCGGACCCGGCCCGCGCCTCCTCGGCACCGCGAGTCGTGCACTGCACCGGGTCCGGTCGGCGGCCCGGGCGGGCCCGCACGCCTCCGCGCCGCGTTCCGTGCAGCACACCGCGTCTAGTCGGGGTGCCGTGCACGAAACGCGGTGTGGTGCGTGGGGAGGTACGCCGCGCAGCGTGCCCCCGCTGCCCGGGCGGGCCCACCTGCCTCCGCGCCGCGTTCCGTGCAGCGCACCGCGTCTCGTCGGGGTGCTGTGCACGAAACGTGGTGTGGTGCGGGCCGGGCCAGCGCGGGCCGGGCGAGCGCGGGTCGGGCCGGTGTGGTTCGTCGCGGCACCGCAGGAGGCGCGGGTCACGATCCCGACACGTCCTCACGACTTTCTTGACTCGCTTACGTAAGTCGTCTAAGAAAGACCCCGGGACCAGGCGACGGCACCTGGCACGACGAAGGGTCGACGATGCCTCTCTCCATGACCAACCGCCGACGGGTCGGGTTCGGTGCGATCGCACTCGCGACCGCCGCGGGCCTCGCGCTCACCGGGTGCACCGCCTCGAGCGGCGGCGACGAAGGCGGCATCACCGCCAACACGGGCCCGGCGGGCGACCTCACGGCCAACTTCAACCCGTTCTCGGCCACGGCCGACAGCACCTCGCAGGGCCTGCTCTACGAGCAGCTGTTCTACTACAACGTGCTCACCGGCGCCGACCCCAAGCCCATGCTGGGCGAGGAGTACGAGTGGAACGACGACGGCACCGAGCTGACCGTCGACCTGCGCACCGGCGTGCAGTGGAGCGACGGCGAGGACTTCACGGCGGACGACGTCGCGTACACGTTCCAGACGATGCTCGACAAGCCCGAGCTTAACCGTGTCGGCTTCGAGGGCACCGTCGAGGCCACGGACGACGACACGGTGGTCTTCACCTTCGCCGACACCTCGTTCGTCAAGGGCCCGGACATCCTCGGCCAGGCCGCGATCGTGCCCGAGCACGTCTTCTCGAAGCTCTCCGACATCGCGACCGACCCGGTCGAGAAGCCGATCGGCACCGGGCCGTACATGCTCGACACCTTCACCCCGCAGAGCTACGTCTACAAGGCGAACCCGAACTACTGGCAGTCGGGCAAGCCCGAGGTCAAGAGCATCCGGTACATCGCCCTGGCGAACAACACCTCGGCCACCGACGCGATCGTCGGCGGCGACCTCGACTGGTCGAGCATCTTCATCCCCGAGGCCGACAAGGTGCTCGGCAGCAACCCCGACGTCAGCTACGTCGCCACCCCGCTGCAGCAGATCACGTTGATGACCTGCTCGAACGCCGACCTCGGCTGCACGGGCCCGCAGACCGACCCGGCCGTGCGCCAGGCGATCTACAAGGCGATGAACCGCGACCAGCTGAACGACCTGGCCTTCTCGGGCACGAACAAGCAGATCTCGCCGACCTTCATGACCCTCGGTCGTGACGACGACTACATCAGCCCCGACGTCGAGAAGGAGACGCCGATGACGGCCGACACCGAGGGCGCCGACGCGCTCCTGCAGTCGGCCGGCTACGCGAAGGGCTCGGACGGCATCTACGCCAAGGACGGCCAGAAGCTGCAGCTCGAGATCCAGGTCGTCACCGGCTACTCGGACTACATCGCGGCGATCGACGCCATGGCCGAGCAGCTGCGCGCCGTCGGCATCGAGATCACGCAGAGCGCCAAGTCGTACAACGAGTGGGTCGCCGCCCGCAACAACGGGCAGTTCCAGCTGACGATGGACTCGCTCGGCCAGGGGCCGTCGACCGACCCGTACTACCTCTACAACGGCAACTTCGACTCGACGACGACCTCGCCGGTGGGCGAGCAGGCGATCAACAACTTCGCCCGCTACTCGAACCCGACCGTCGACGCCGCGATCGTCGCGGCCGAGCAGACCGACGACGTCGCGGCGAAGACCGAGCAGTACTTCACGATCCAGAAGGAGATCGTGGCGGACATGCCGTACATCCCCGTGCTGCTGCAGTCCACGCTCACCGAGTTCAACAGCGCGAAGGTGACCGGGTGGCCCACGGGCGACGACGACACCGAGAACTTCCCGGCGACGTGGAAGACCTGGGACAACGCCCAGACCGTCCTGAACCTGAAGCTCAAGTGATCGTGGTCGGGACCGAGAAGGTCAGGAGGCGCGGATGAGGTACGTCGCGCAGAAGGTCGGCTTCTACGCGGTCGCGTTGTTCGCGGCCCTGACGCTGAACTTCTTCATCCCGCGGTTGCTGCCCGGTGACCCGGTGGACATCCTGCTGGCCAAGATGCAGCAGAAGGGACCGGTCAGCGAGGCGACCGTGACCAGCCTGCGCCTCCTTCTCGGTTCCGACTCGGACGAACCCCTGTTCTCGCAGTACGTGCAGTACCTCGGCAACCTGGCCCGGGGGGACCTCGGCATCTCGGTGTCGTACTTCCCGGCCGGGGTGTCGACCATCATCGGCCAGGCCATCCCGTGGACGATCGCCCTGATCGGCATCGCGACGATCCTGTCGTTCGTCTTCGGGGTGGGGCTCGGGACCCTCGCCGGCTGGAAGCGTGGCTCGGTGCTGGACAACTTCATCCCGGTGACGACGATGTTCCAGGCGGTGCCGTACTTCTGGCTCGCGCTCATCCTGTTGTACGTGTTCGGCAGCGTCCTGCGGGTGTTCCCGCTGTCGGGCGGCTACAACGTGTACGAGGCGACGCCGGGGCTCAGCTGGACGTTCGTCCAGAGCGCGGTGCTCTACGGCACGCTGCCGGCGTTGACGATCATCATCTCGTCGGTCGGCGGCTGGCTGCTCGGCATGCGCAACATGATGGTGTCGACCCTCAGCGAGGACTACATCGTCACCGCCGAGGCCAAGGGCCTGTCGCCGATGCGCATCCGCCAGAGCTACGCGGCCCGCAACGCGGTGCTGCCGCAGTTCGCGGGCTTCGCGATCTCGCTCGGGTTCGTCGTGTCGGGCTCCATCGTGACCGAGCAGGTGTTCTCGTACCCGGGCATCGGCAACGCGCTCTTCACGGCGACGCAGAACAACGACTACGCGCTGATGCAGGGCATCTTCCTGGTCATCACCCTCGCCGTGCTGGGGACGAACTTCATCGTCGACCTGATGTACGGCTTCATCGACCCGCGCACACGCGCCAAGCGTTAGGACGACGAGCATGTCCACGATCGACCTCGGCCAGCTCGCCGACCCGAACTCGCCCACCGGCGACAGCGGCGCGGGCACCGGCCGGAAGGGCCTCACGCGGGTCTTCCCGCACGTGACGCCCAAGCTCTGGGTGGGGGCGGGCATGATCGCCGCCATCGCCCTGTTCGGCCTCGTCTTCCCCTTCGTCGTCCAGAACCCGCAGGCCATCAGCGACGTCGGCCTGAGCGCCCCGAGCGGGGAGCACCTGCTCGGCACCACGCAGACCGGGCAGGACGTCTTCGCCCAGCTGGCGTACGCGACCCGCGGGTCGCTGCTGATCGGCGTGCTGGTCGGCGTCGTCGCCATGGCGTTGGCCATCGTCTTCGGCGTGATCGGCACCTACGTCGGCGGGTTCGTCGACGAGGCGTTCTCGCTGTTCTCGAACGTCGTGCTGGTCATCCCCGGCCTTCCGCTCGCCATCATCGTGTCGAGCTACGTGCCGCAGAAGGGCCTCGTGGTGATCGCCTTCGTGATCGTCATCACGAGCTGGGCGGCCAGCGCCCGCGTGCTGCGCGCCATCACGCTGAGCCTGCGGTCGCGCGACTACGTCGCCGCGTCGCGCGTGTCGGGCGAGAAGACCTGGCGCATCGTCGCCGTCGAGATCCTGCCCAACGTGCTGCCCGTGTTGGCCAGCCAGTTCTTGTTCGCGGTGATCTTCGCGATCCTCGCCGAGGCGGGACTGTCGTTCCTGGGGCTCGGCGTCTCGGGCCAGTTCACCTGGGGCTCGATGCTCTACTTCGCGCAGAACGGGCTCGCGCTGCGACTCGGCGCCTGGTGGTGGTTCGTGCCGCCGGGGCTGATGATCGCGCTGCTGGGGTGCGCGCTGTCGCTGATGAACTTCGCCATCGACGAGATCATCAACCCGAAGCTGCGCGACCAGACCCGGGCCGGCGTCAGCCGGGCCGACCGCAAGCGACTGGCGCGGGCCGAGGCCGCCGCCGGCACCACCGAGGGGGCCACCGCATGAGCACCGTCCTGACCGTCGAGGACTTCAGCGTCGACTACGCCGTCGAGCACCCCGTGCACGCCGTCAAGAACGTCAGCTTCGAGCTGGCCCGGGGCGAGATCCTCGGGCTGGCGGGCGAGTCGGGCTGCGGCAAGACGACGCTCGCCTACGGCATCAACCGGCTGCTCGGGTCGCCGGCCGTGATCACGGGCGGTCGGGTGGTCTTCCACGACGCCGAGGGCGCCGACATCCTGCTGCCCGAGCTCGACGACAAGGCGTTGCGGGCGTTCCGCTGGGACAAGCTGTCGATGGTGTTCCAGGGGGCGATGAACGCGCTCAACCCGGTGACGACGATCCAGGCGCAGCTCGAGGACGTCTTCAAGAGCCACCGGCCGTACTGGAAGAAGGCCGACCGCGTCGAGCGGGCGGGCAAGCTGCTCGAGACCGTCGGGGTCGACCGCAACCGGCTCCGGTCGTATCCGCACGAGCTCTCGGGCGGCATGCGCCAGCGCGTGATGATCGCGATGGCGCTCGCCCTCGGCCCGCAGATGATGATCATGGACGAGCCGACCACCGCCCTCGACGTCGTGGTGCAGCGCGAGATCCTGCGCGAGATCGGGCGGTTGCGCGACGAGTTGGGCTTCGCGGTCATCTTCATCACCCACGACCTGCCGTTGCTGCTCGAGATCAGCGACCGCATCGCCGTGATGCGCGCGGGCGAGATCGTCGAGATCGGGGAGTCCACCGAGCTCTACACGAACCCGCAGCACGAGTACACGAAGAAGCTGCTCGGGTCGTTCCCGAGCCTCACGGGCGACCGCGGGGCGTTCATCCGCAGCGGGGTCGACGAGACGGCCGGGGACGGCGCGACCCGCGCCTCCTCGGGGCACGAACCGGCGACGTCCGTCGCCACGAGCACAGGAGGCGCGGCGTGAGCACGCTCGAGTTCCGGAACGTCGTCAAGGACTACCGGGTGCGCGGGGGCCGGGGTGAGAAGGGTCGCCTGCGCGCGGTGGACGACGTCAGCTTCACGCTGGAGGCCGGCAAGACGGTGGCCCTGGTCGGCGAGAGCGGCAGCGGCAAGTCGACCATCGCCAAGATGCTGCTGCAGCTCGAGCGGCCGACGAGCGGCTCGATCGTGCTCGACGGTGCGGTCGCGCCCCGGCACGGCGAGGCCCTCCGGCGCTACCGGAGCGACGTGCAGATGGTCTTCCAGGACCCGTTCGCCTCGCTCAACCCGTTCCACTCGATCGGGCACCACCTGGCGCGGCCGCTGCTGCTGCACGGCAAGGCGACCCGCTCGACGGTCGACGAGAAGGTGCGCGAGCTGCTCGGGCGGGTGCAGCTCGGCCCGGCCGCCGACGTCGCCGCGCGTCGACCGCACGAGCTGTCGGGCGGGCAGCGGCAGCGCGTGGCGATCGCCCGGGCCCTGGCGCCCGAGCCGCGCATCCTGATCGCGGACGAGCCGGTCTCGATGCTCGACGTGTCGATCCGGCTCGGGGTGCTCAACCTGCTGGCCGACCTGCAGCGGCAGGAGGACCTCGGCGTGCTCTACATCACGCACGACCTGGCGACGGCCCGCCACTTCTCGGACGAGATCCTCGTGATGTACAAGGGGCAGGTGGTCGAGCGTGGGACCCCCGACGAGGTCATCCTGAACCCGCAGCACCCCTACACGCAGCAGCTCGCCGAGGCCGCGCCCGACCCCGAGAAGCGCATCGCCGAGCGGCGCACCGCCCGCGCCTGACCCTCGCCCGACCCCACGCCACACCCTCGATCGCTGGGAGCGACATGAGCACCACCGAGACCACCACCGGCACCACGACCCGCGCGACGCAGCGAGCCGTCCGCCCCCTGCACACCGGCTGGAGCCTGCGCAGCACGGCGGGCCCCGTGCCTCCCGAGATCGCGGCCGTCGACGTGCCCGCGACCGTCCCGGGCACGGTGCACACCGACCTGCTGGCGGCCGGCCTGATCGTCGACCCGTACCTGGACGCGAACGAGCACCTGCTCGCCTGGATCGGCCAGGCCGACTGGTCGTACGCGACGACGTTCGACTGGCGGCCCGACGGGCACGACCGTCACGAGCTGGTCTTCGCGGGCCTCGACACCGTGGCCACCGTGCTGCTCAACGGCGAGGTCGTCGCCGAGACGCGCAACCAGCACCGCACCTACCGGGTCGGGGTCGACGGACGGCTCCGCGAGGGGTCGAACGACCTCGAGGTGCGCTTCGGGTCGCCCGTGGCCTACGCCGACGCGCAGAGCCTGGCGCTCGGCTACCGGCCGCACGTGAACCACCACCCCTACAACGCGATCCGCAAGATGGCGTGCAGCTTCGGCTGGGACTGGGGACTCGACACGGCGACGTCGGGCGTCTGGAAGCCGGTGACGCTCGAGTCCTGGTCGTCGGTGCGGCTGTCGTCGGTCCGACCGGTCGTGACCGTCGACGGGTCGCGCGGCGTCGTCGACGTGCACGTCGATCTCGAGCGCGCGGGGGCGTCGGCCGGGGCGGCGGCCGCGCCGGTCACCGTCCGGGCGACCGTCGGGGACGTCACGCAGGAGGCGCGGGTCGAGCCGGGCGCGGACTCCGCGGTCGTGCAGGTGGTCGTCGACGACCCCGAGCTGTGGTGGCCGCGGGGTCACGGCGGGCAGCCGCTCTACGACGTCACGGTCTCGGTGACCGGGGGAGGGGACGGGGACGCGGGCCGCGCCTCCTCGGGGGGTGACAGCGACGGGGTCGACGCGACCCGCGCCTCCTCGGGTGACGGGGAACCGGCAGACGACGTGCTCGACGCGTGGTCGTCGCGGATCGGGTTCCGCACCGTCGAGGTGCGGGTCGAGCCCGACGAGGTCGGCACGAGCTTCACGGTGGTGGTGAACGGCGAGCCGCTGTGGATCAAGGGGGCGAACTGGATACCCGACGACGCGTTCCCGCACCGCATCGGACGCGACCGCTACCGGGAGCGCATCGAGCAGGCCGAGTTCGGCAACGTGAACCTGCTGCGGGTGTGGGGTGGCGGCATCTTCGAGTCCGACGACTTCTACGAGCTGTGCGACGAGCGCGGCATGCTCACCTGGCAGGACTTCCTCTTCGCCTGTGCCGCCTACGCGGAGGAGGACCCGCTGCGCGGCGAGGTCGAGGCCGAGGTGCGCGACAACGTGACGCGGCTCATGACCCACCCGAGCCTGGTGCTGTGGACGGGCAACAACGAGAACATCTGGGGCCACGACGAGTGGGGCTGGGAGCGCCGGCTCGACGGGGCGACCTGGGGGCTGGGCTACTACCTCGACCTGCTGCCGGCACTGGTGGGCGAGCTCGACCCGGGGCGTCCGTACGCGGCGGGCAGCCCCTGGTCGGGCAGCCTCGACGTGGCGCAGAGCGACCCCGACCACGGGTCGGTCCACCTGTGGGAGCAGTGGAACCGCAAGGACTACCCGACGTACCGCGACGTCGTGCCGCGCTTCGTGGCCGAGTTCGGCTGGCAGGGGCCGCCCACCTGGTCGGCGATGACCCGGGCGATCCACGACGAGCCGCTGACGCCCGAGTCGCCCGGCATGATCGTGCACCAGAAGGCCATGCAGGGCAACGACAAGCTGACCGACGGCCTGCTGGCGCACTACCGGCTGCCCGACGAGATCGAGGCGTGGCACTGGGCGATGCAGCTGAACCAGGCGAACGCGGTGCAGGTGGCGCTCGAGCACTTCCGCTCGCACGCCCCTCGGTGCAGGGGAGCCGTGGTGTGGCAGATCAACGACTGCTGGCCGGTGACGTCGTGGGCCGCGGTCGACGGCGACGGGCAGCGCAAGCCGCTGCTCTACGCGATGCGGCACGCGTTCGCCGACCGGCTCGTGACGATCCAGCCCCGGGACGGCGGCCTCGCGGTGGTCGTGGTCAACGACACCGAGGAGGCGCTGGCCGGCCCGGTCACGGTGCGTCGCGTCGCGTACGACGGTCGCGTCCTCGCCTCGGAGCAGGTGTCGCTCACGGTGGCGGCCCGCGACACGGCGACCGTGCCGGTGCCCCCGGCCGTGGCGGCGTTCGGTGCTCCGGAGTCGGAGCTGCTCGTGGCGTCGGTGGACGGGGTCTCACGTGGACTGTGGTTCCCGGTCGAGCCGCGGGACTCGGCGCTCGCCGCGGCGTCGCTGTCGACGTCGGTGACCGCGCTGGCCGAGGGTTCGGGCTACCGGGTCGAGGTGACGGCCGGTTCGCTCGTGCGCGACCTGGCCCTGCTCGTCGACAAGGTCGACCCTGCCGCAACGGTGGACGAGATGCTCGTGACTCTGCTGCCGGGCGAGGCGGCCGGGTTCACGGTGACGTCCGACGTGGTGGGCGTGGGGGAGGAGTTCGTCGCGCAACGGGTGTTGCGTACCGCGAACGAGTTGGTCGGGTGAGGGAGGCCGTCGTCCGGGGCGGGGGAGTCCGGCGAGGAATCGTCGGCTCCTTGTTATAGTCAGGTGCGCTGTGGCCGAGATCCGTGACCGAGTGCTAGGGGAGCGAGCCGCATGAGCGACATCTTCACGCTGACGCCGGACGAGGGCGACGGTGGCGAGCCGACGCCGCAGAAGAAGCGCGGGCGGCGTCGTTCGAAGCCGGTCATCGCTCTGATCACGCTGGCGTCGGTGCTGGTGGGGGTCATCGTGATCGTCGGGGTCGTGGGCGGCGTCTACGCGTCGCGACTGGCGAACTCGTTCAACGACAACGCGACGAAGATCGAGCAGGCCTTCCCCGAGGAGTCGACGCGTCCGGCGCCGGCACCCGACGGGGCGATGAACATCCTGCTGATGGGCTCGGACTCCCGGGCCGACGCGACGACCATCGACGACCCGTCGTCGTCCGACCAGCGGACCGACTCGATGATGCTCGTGCACGTCGACGCCGACCGCGAGAACGTCTACGTGATGTCGATCATGCGCGACCTCTACGTGCCGATCCCCGGCCACGGCTCGAACAAGATCAACGCCGCTTTCGCCTACGGCGGTTCACCCCTGACGGTCCAGACGGTCGAGCAGCTGCTCGGCGTCCGCATCGACCACGTGGCCATCATCGACTTCGAGGGCTTCAAGGGCATGACGACGGCGCTGGGCGGGGTCGACGTGTTCTCGCCGCAGGCGTTCTCGACCAAGGGCGGCTTCTCGTACCAGGCTGGTCTGAACAAGCTCGAGGGCGACGCGGCTTTGGCTTTCGTGCGCGAGCGTTACGCCTTCGCCGATGCGGACTTCACGCGCGTGAAGAACCAGCAGGCCTTCGTCAAGGGCCTGGCGGATACGATCCTCAGCCGGTCCACACTGACTGATCCAGGCAAGATCTCGAGCTTCGTTACGGCAATGTCGCCGTACCTCACGGTGGACAAAGAGTTCGACGTCGGGACGATCGCGTCCCTCGGCTTCAGTCTTCGTTCGATCGACAATTCGAGGATGCATTTCTTCACAATCCCTACAGCCGGTACGGGCTCCATCGGCGGTCAGTCCATCGTGAACGTCGACCAACCCGGTCTCGACGCAGTGAAGGCAGCGCTGGCGAATGATTCGTTAGATGCCGTGCCCATTGCGCAGTGACGTGGCCAGATCTTCTCTTATTCCCTAATGACCAAGTGCGTGACGTCGTTCGCGCAGTCGCAACTACAGAAAGTCACCACATGAAGACAGTCGTCGTAGGCCAGGGCTATGTCGGACTGCCTGTCGCCATGAGAGCAGTGGAGGTCGGGCACGAGGTCGTCGGCATCGACCTCGATGCCAACCGCGTCGGGTTATTGCAGGCCGGGTCCTCCTACGTTGACGACATCAGCGACGAGACACTGACAGGGGCTTCGGCTAGCGGGCGATATCTCGCGACGATGGCTTACGCCGACGTCGAGGGATTCGACATCGCGGTCATCACTGTGCCGACGCCGTTGCGTGACTCGCTCCCTGATTTGAGCTTCATCGAACAGTCCGCAGCGTCCCTGGCGCCCTTCATAAGGCCCGGAGTGACCGTCATCCTCGAGTCCACGACTTACCCGGGCACCACGGACGAGCTCCTTGTCCCAATCCTTGAATCCGGATCGAGTCTCGTCGCGGGTGTCGACTTCTTCGTGGGTTACAGTCCCGAGCGCATCGATCCTGGGAACAAGACTTGGGGCTTCCGTGAGACCCCCAAGGTTGTTTCGGGCATGAATCCCGCGTCTCTTGAGAAGGTTCAGGGTTTCTACGATCTTCTGGTCGACATCACCGTGCCCGTGTCGGGCACCAGAGAAGCCGAACTGACGAAGCTTCTGGAAAATACGTTTCGTCACGTCAACATCGCGCTGGTAAATGAGTTGGCAATCTTTGCACACCAACTGGGTGTCGACGTCTGGGAGTCGATCGAAGCCGCCTCGTCCAAACCCTTCGGCTTTATGAAGTTCACCCCTGGCCCCGGTGTAGGCGGCCATTGCCTCCCCGTTGACCCGAGTTATCTTTCCTGGCAAGTGCGTAAGCAATTGGGAAAGAGCTTCCGTTTTGTCGAACTCGCAAACGACGTGAACGACCACATGCCTGACTACGTTGTCCAGCGGGCTATGACGATGCTCAACGACCGCTCCAAGGCGGTCCGAGGAGCGAAGATCGCGCTCGTGGGGCTCGCTTACAAGCCGAATACGGGCGATATTCGAGAGGCGCCTTCGGCCCGCGTTATCGAGCTTTTGGTTGAGTTGGGAGCTGACGTGCGAGCACTTGATTCACACGTTGAAGAGCACCGGTGGCCGACGAGCGTGCTGCGCCTTACCAGCCTCGCGGATGCTGTGGCCGATGCGGACCTCGTCATCGTCCTAACCGACCATGCGGATGTTGACTTGAGTGCCTTGGGCGTTTTGGACGTACCCGTGTTCGACGCACGGCATGTTGTCGCCGGTGACAACGTCGAGACGCTCTAAGACAAATGAGGATCGTTTACCTGCACCAGTACTTCAAAACCCCGAGGGAGAACGGAGGG
Organism: Frigoribacterium sp. SL97; assembly: GCF_026625765.1. NCBI lineage: Bacteria > Bacillati > Actinomycetota > Actinomycetes > Micrococcales > Microbacteriaceae > Frigoribacterium > Frigoribacterium sp. SL97. The sequence goes on along the minus strand of NZ_CP113062.1, from coordinate 2,731,657 downwards.
GTCCGGTCTTACCACTTCGCCCGGGCTTTGGCTTCGCAAGGCCACACGGTTCACGTCGTGACTTCGGACACGGCACCGACTGCTCGCGAGCGACTCACCCATGAGGTAGTCGATGGGGTGCATGTTCATCGGATAGCCGTGGCCTACGACAACACCATGGGTGCCCGGAAGCGCATCATGGCCTTCCTTCGTTTTGCCCTGTCGTCCGCCACGATTTCCCGCAAGCTGCATGCTGACGTCGTGGTGGCAACGAGCACACCCCTGACAATCGCCATTCCTGCCCTCTGGGCTGTGGTCGGGCGCCGACGGACTCGATTCGTCTTCGAGGTTCGAGACCTCTGGCCCGAGGTTCCGATTGCCATGGGTTATCTCAAAAATTCAGTGCTCGTGGCAGCGGCCAGATGGCTCGAACGGCGAACCTACTCACGTGCCAACTGCATCGTTGCGCTGTCCGACGGTATGGCTACTGGAGTCGTTCGAGCTGGTGGTGCCTCAAGCAAGATCGTGGTCATTCCAAATATATCGGACATCGAGACGTTCCAATCTGGCGATGCAAGTCGCCGGACTGCCCTAGATGATTTCCCCGGACTTATCGGACGCAATGTCGTGCTTTACAGCGGAACCTTCGGCCGGGTTAATGGGCTCAAGTACATGGTCGACCTCGCCAATGAGGCCCTGAAGCGAGACTCCAGCCTGGCGTTTGTGGCTGTCGGTACTGGTGTTGAGCGTGACGACGTGGTCGCCTACGCGAGTCGCCTAGGTGTACTCGACAAATCATTTTTCGCGCTGCCACCTGTCGCTAAAAGTGAACTGCCCGACTTGCTCGCTCGCGCGACCTTCGGCAGTTCGTGGGTCATCGATGTCGAAGCTCTGGAGAACAACAGCGCAAACAAGTTCTTCGACACCCTGGCAGCTGGTCGCCCCATGCTCGTCAACCATGGCGGCTGGCAGGCAGATGTCCTTGAAAGGTCCGGGGCCGGCTGGCAGCTACCCCGAAAAGCTGGTGAAGCAGTCGAGCTGCTCATATCCCTTGCCGAGGACACAGAACTCATCCGCCGCTCAGGCGCCTCCGCGATAACGCTTGCGAAAGAAGAATATTCCCTTGAGGTGCTCTCTGAGCGGTTCGTCAGAGCAGCGACTTCAATGTGAACCTGCCACCACTATGCGTTGCAAGACGACCACCGTCATGCCGTATCTGAGCCGTTTCGACTACCGGGAAAGGTGACACGCCCGCAATCAGGCCACCCATCGATTGTTTTGAGAAAGCGAAGGCAGGCTACCCGCCCACGGCCCTCGTCTGGACCGTCCAGAGAGTCTTCAATCTCAGAGATGGCTTCTCGATGAAGCGGTATGACAACCACGCCAGTGGCAGGGTCAAGAACGCCGACATGACGGCGAAAAGCAACGGAATGCTCAGGGAGGGCAGGGCCAAATGCAGCAGCTGCTGTACGGGAAAGGCGTAGATGTACATCCCGTAGCTGATGTCGTTCTTGGCTCCCACTTTTCGCAGAGGTAGCTTCGTGCCCCCCCAAAGAAGCAGGAAAGCAAGCGGAAGGGGGGCCAAGACGGCGTCAATTCGAAGAAGAACTGCGAGTACCAGAACTGACACGGAGCTTATGAAGAGAACCCTTCGCATCGGTATCTTCCGCCTGCCCAGGTAGAGGAAGGCCCCCGCGGCGAAAAACGACCCTAGGTGAAAGCCTTTCAGCACAACAGCCGGGACCGAGAGGACGTCTCCTAGCGCAAGTGCAGTGGCGACGGAGCACACCAGGCCGGCCCCGGCGATCGCGCCTAAACGGAACCGGCTTGGCAAAAGCGTAAAGAGAATGCCAATCAGCAGATAGCACGCCGATTCGTAGGCCAGCGTCCATAGCGGGTTGTTCCAAGAATCAGGGATCGGGGAATCGTTCAGAGTCGAACCGATAGCCGGTTGAGTGATGAGAAGGAACGAGTTTCGCCATACGTACTGCAGGGAATCAGCTGCGTTCCAAGACACGTCCGTAAGGATCGTTGATAGCGGCGCGGCGATGAAAGCAACGGCAATGAGGGCAGACAGAAACGCAGGATAGATTCTTAGGAAGCGCTTCCAGACAAAGATGGCAAAGCTGGGCGTTGTATCCCGGCTGGCTGTGATGAGGTAGCCGGAAATTGCAAAAAATCCCCCTACAGCCCAATCGCCCCAGTCTTGCGCACCGAGCAAAGGGTCGTCTCCGCGTCCAGTCACGGGCCACGAGTGGGACACGACAACGATGACTGCTAGAGCTAAACGAATAGCATTAAGTGCGTTAGAAGTGGGATCGAAAGCTTGTGCCAATGACAAGGTGCGTGTCCTAGGAGCCAACGGTCTGGCTCTTTCCCTTGTCCGTAGTTGCATGGGCATAGGCGCTCAGCGTTTCGTCGGCATTTTCGCTTTCCTCGAATCTCGCCAGACGACAGATGAGGACACTCGAGACCAGCACACCGACGACCACATTCGTGAAGGTGAAAATGCTGGCAGATTGCGAAAAAAGAACGAAGCTCATCCAGGCTGACACCAGGACGGCAGCGGCGGTCTTCCCCTGGAGCACCGCGCGACGGTAGCCATACGCAGCTATCAGGCTCACAATTCCGATGAAAGCGAGGGCGCCTGGCTCGGTGAAGTCCTCAACAAGTGGTCGGAAGGCGGTAAAGACGTTGCTCGAGACATCCGCGCCCAAATCGAGAAAGTCAGGCACTCCGAGAGTTCCGGGCCGCACGAAGAACGAGGAAATTCCGGAGAACGTGTTCACGCCCCATTCCGGCAAAGTGGGGGTGCCGAGCCAAGCGCCTAGGGCCGGCGTGGACGCACCCGCGTAGATCCCTACTGTGCGGCCCAGAGTGGCCTGATCCACGTATGACACCCCTCCGTACCGGTTGGCAGCAGTGATGAGGAAGAACACGGCAACGGCTCCGCCACTGACAACCAGCGGTGCGACGCTCTTCAGGCTGACCTTGGGCCGGCCGCCGTCCTTGATCGCCTTGACGACGATCCAGGACGCAAGGCTCAGAGAAGCTGCGATGAGGAGCCCAGCTCGAGCTGTCGTCAACAGGGCGTATGCCGCGCCACCGGCACTCGGTGCAGCAAGAATCAGAGCGTTTTTCAGACGGTTTCTGGACGTCGCGGCGAACGGTGCCGCCATCGCAGCGCCGTAGGTAATAGCCAGAAGGAACGTCGCCAGTGGTGAACTCACCAGCGACCCGTTGTATCGAGCGGCAGTCATTGCCTGCGATGACGAGATGAGCGAGTCCGCAGACAGGGCAGCGACAAACGATCTGCCATTCGACTCCACATTGATTAGAGCGGCGAGAAGGCCAGTAAAAAACCCCGACAACGAGAATCGAATTAACCACGGACTAGAGATCAACCGATGGGGAATTATGTCTCTCTTATGGATCGAGAGCGGAGACCCCAAGGCCGCCACGAGAGACGCCAAGAGCACGAACAAGCTCGCTCGCGAGTAGGAATCGACACCGGGGAGCAGAATCGCCGCGGTGAAGAGGAAGGCGGTCCAGGCTGTCGCGAACACCGTCGACGGATGCAGCCATGTTCCCGTCAGTATGCGTAGTCCGACCGATAGCGCGACCATCGCCGGGAGTACGAGAAGGTCGATCATCCTTGCGACCCGGACGTTCTCCCATTTTGGGGTTGCGGTGAATCACTGCGTCTTTCTTGTGCTGCTGCCTTGGCTGTGTGCAAGGCATATCTCGTTGCCTTACCTGACATTTGTAGGACGGCGCGGGAACGACGTATTCCCATTGTTCCGTGCTCGACATGGTTCATGGTCACCATGGGCAAATGCCAGGTCTCGAGACCTGCCCGGCGGGCGTGCTCAGCGACGTAAATCTCCTCCCCGAAGAGAAAGAGAGGGTGCCGGAGGTCGCCGGAGGACGCGAAGTACTTTTCTGTCAGATACATGAATGATCCGTGCGCCGCATAAATTAGTGACACCTCACCAGGCTGGGTCCCAGGTAACGGACGCTTGCGTCTCCTGACGTCGGACAACAACAACGAAAGCTGGGTGAGAAGAGGCGTGGCTGTTGCCCAGCGCCTCATTGCAGCTACACGTACCGAGGGCATTGCCACGAGATGAGGGTTCTGATCGCGGCCGCTTCTCTCGCTGATGATTGCCGGGGCTAAGACGCCGAGGTCGTCTCGGCTCAAGGACTCACGTCGAAGCTGTCCCAGAACGGTCGGGCCCCCGAACACGACGTCCGTGTTCATGACCACCACGTCGCCCAGCGGAGAGACCACGTCGAATGCATGATGAGCTGCACCAAAGTAACCCAGGTTCTTGCCACTGAAAAGAATACGAATACGAGCGTCGTCGGACGCCAACTCCTGAAGGAGTTCGCGCTCGGTGGGATCGACGGAATTGTCGACGATGACGAGCTGCCAGTCGTCGAAGTCCTGTGGAAGGAGCGAATCGACGAGGAGCCGAGCGTCGGCCGCACCGAAGTAAGACACGGCGATGATTGAAATGCTGGGGTCAGACATGAATGCTCCTCTTGCGTAGCCGGGCTCCCAGGCTGTAGGTGATCAGCACGTAGGCGCCGGCCCCGGCTGCAAATACGGCCGCCGGGCCGACAATGCCCGACTGTGCGGTCAGAAACGCATTTATGACAGCGCTTGATGCTGCAACAGAAACGATGAGGATCGCCATGAGACGGGTTCGGTTCTCGACTTCGAGTTCCTTGTGCGTCATGAGTCCAAGTTGCCAGAGAGCGGCGCCGATGAGGAGGAGGGGGACCAGCAAAGGCTCGGTTATTCGAATGTCGAGGATCAGTTCGAGAACGGATTGGCCGAACAGGCAGCCGGACAGCACAATGACGACTGACAGCCCGATGAGATATCGCTTGAAGGTCCGATTGATGGCCAAGGCAGAACTTGCCTCGCCACGATTCCAAGCACCCATGATGAGAGGGTGGCTAACCATCGTCAAAGGAAAACTCACCATGGCGAATCCTCGCACTATGACATCTGCGACAGCCGCGTACTCACCAGCAGCGGCGGGGCCGAGAACCGAACCGATGATGACCCTGTCCTGGTACAGCAGGAGCGTTGACGCTGCAAGCCAGATAGCCATGGGCCAGCCATATCGCCAGAATGTGGCAAGCGTGGAGTCGCCCCGTGTGCGTTCCGGTCGATAAGAATGAGGCTTGCCCTTTGCAATTTGGCGCCATTGAAGAACGCCAACAGCACTAATGCTGCTCAGGCAAAAGCCGATTAGGATTGAAGTCCCGCCCTCGAGGCCTAGAATTTTTTGAACCGCGAGACTGGCCAGGACCGCTCCGCCAACCCTCACGATCTCGGCCAAGGTGTAAGTCGTCGAACGGGCTTGGCGCTGTGCTGAGGCCTGCAGGACCGTGTAAGCCGAATTGATGACGGTAAAGAGGATTGCCGAGATGATGAATGTACGTCCATCTCCGACATGTCGGAGCTGAACGGCCACGAGAAGGGCTACAGGTACGGACGCCAAGACGCTTGCGGCGGGAATCGTCCAGCGGGGGAGCGAGCGAAGCGTTGCGCCTTCGTTGCCCGTGTGGCGTAGGAGGGCCTGCCGTATCCAACCCGTGAACAGGGAGCTAGAAAAGAGCGCGACGCTCCAGGCAATGGAATAAAAGCCGTATTGCTCAGGCCCAAAAATTCTAGTCCAGAGCGGAACAGCCATAAAAAGCAGCAGCCCAGGGATGATCTTGCCGAGGCCGTAAGCCAGTAGGCTTCGTCCGCTGGCTGCCGTAGTGGTTTCCGTCATCGAGCGGGAACACCCTTCACGGTAGCGTTCTGCGGCACGTCACGGACGACGCAGGCAGCTGCTCCAATCACGGCGCGGGCCCCTATCGTCAATCCCTGCAACACAGTCGCGTTCGCTCCGATCAGGGTGCCGGGACCGACGCGCACGTCGCCGCTAATCACGGCTGCGGGGTTGACCGATACCCAATCCCCGAGCTCAGTGTCGTGGCCTATGACACTGGCCGGGTTGATGTGCGTGTGCCGCCCCGCCGTCACGTTTGTCGATACCTGGGCTCCCGCACATACGATCGAGCCGGGACCCAGACGGGATTGAGAGCCAACGGTCGCGGAGGGGTGAATGGCTGTGAAAGGAGCTCGCTGCGCTCCGTCCAGCCGACCTGCGATCGACTCCCTCACCCGCGGCGAACCGACGCCGATGAGGTATTGGACGGCGATGGGTTGGGCAAGCAAAGCTTCGAGAGGTCCAAGCATAGGAATCCTGCGTTGAGCCAGGAACGACATATTTGGCTCACTTGGAGCATCATCGACCACCCCGAGGATGCGAATGTTGTCGGGTCCTTGCATAACCATGGCCTGGACTACATCGAGCGCTTCGCGCCCGAACCCGCCAGCGCCAACGACTATGACGTCGATCGTCACGAGCTAGCCTGCCTAGAACCGTGGAATTCGGTCACTGTCACGGCGCCTACCTCCGTAACGTCCTGTCGCTTGAGGACTTTAAAGGCCGTCAGCGCCAGGATTCGCAAGTCGCCCCGGAACGATCGTGTGTCGACGTAGATCACGTCGAGCTCAAGCTTCTCGTCCCACGAAATTGCGTTGCGCCCATTGATCTGAGCCAAGCCGGTGACACCTGGGCGGACCTCGTGACGACGCGCCTGCCGAGGGGAGTAGCGGTCGAGGTATTGCACGAGGAGGGGACGTGGGCCAACCAAACTCATGTCGCCTCGCACGACGTTCCAGAGCGTGGGCAGTTCGTCCAGGCTCGTGGACCGCAGCAGCGCTCCGAACCTCGTCATGCGGTCGTCATCGGTCACGAGACCGCGTGCCTCGTCGACGGGCAGCATCGTCCTGAACTTGACGAGGTCGAAGACCTGGCCGTCTTTGCCGGGCCGAGGCTGGACGAAGAAGACCGGCCGACCAAGTTTTCGGGCCACGACGCCGACAAGCGCCAGCTGAAGCGGTGACGTCAAGACGAGTCCGACGCCGGCGACGATGACGTCGAAAGTTCGCTTCAGTCCCGCTTCGATCCACGACGGTGTCATGCGGTCTCCATGAAGGCAGCTATGCGGTCGACGACCCGTTTCCGCTGGTCGGCGTCGAGCGCAGAGCCGCTCGGCAAGGTCAGCCCCCGTGCGAAGAGTCGCTCGGACGCACCCGTGACCTTGGCGCGAGCGGCGGAGAACACGGGCTGCAGGTGCATGGGCTTCCACAACGGTCGCGACTCGATCTGAACCTCGGCCAACCAGGCCGACAGATCGGCCGGCGCCCATCCGGTGACCGAACGGTCGACGAGGATCGACGTCAGCCAGACGTTGTCGAGTTCGTCGCCGTCGCGACCGAAGATCTCGACACCCTCGACCCCGGCGAAGAGCGAGGCGTACAGCTCACGCATCTCCCGGCGCCGGGCGATCATCTCGTCGAGCCGGGTCAGCTGTGCCCGTCCAAGGGCCGCCAACAAGTTGCTGAGACGGTAGTTGTAGCCGATCTCGGTGTGCTCGTAGTGGACGACGGGCTGTCGCGCCTGCGTCGACAGGTAGCGCACGCGCTGTGCCAGGTCGCCGTCGTCGGTCAGCAACATGCCGCCGCCCGACGTCGTCATGATCTTGTTGCCGTTGAACGAGACCACGGACGCATCGCCGAATGAACCGGCCGCCCGTCCCCGGTGAGACGCGCCGAGGGACTCTGCAGCATCGGCGAGAAGCCGTACGCCGTGCCGATCGGTGAGCTCGGTGATGGCGGTGTAGTCGACGGCCTTGCCCAGCAGGTCGACTGGCACGACCGCGCCCACGCGCTCACCGGAGGCCGCGAGCTCGTCGAGAACGCTGGCGAGCAGTCGGGGGTCCATGTTGCCGGTGTCGGGGTCACAATCGACGAAGTACGGCTCGGCACCCGTGTAGGCGATCGCGTTGGCAGTCGCGGCGAAGGTCATCGAGGACGTGGGCACGACATCGCCGGGGCCGACGCCCCATGCCACCAGAGCGACGTGCAGGGCCGCCGTGCCCGAGCTCAGGGCCACGCCGTGTTCGACGCCCACCCGCTCGGCCACCTCGGCCTCGAACGCGTCGACGTCGGGCCCCAGGGGCGCGATCCAGCCGCCCGCCATGGCCGCCAGGACGTATTGCTGTTCGAGCTCGCCCACATCGGGCGAGCTCATGTAGATCCGTTCGGTCACTCGGGAACTTCCTGTTTCGGGTCGAACGCGAGCTCCGCCGTCCACGGGCCCACGTGGGCGTGCACACCGTCGAGCTGCGACGGGTGCAGCGCCGGCACGGTGGTGTGCGAGATCTTCGGGTGCACGGGCCGGTTGTCGCTCTCGCCGAGGCCGACGAGCTCCTCGTGCATCTTCTCGCCCTCGCGCAGGCCCGTGTAGACGATGCCGATGTCCCGGCCCGACATGGCGATCATGCGTTCGGCGATGTCGAGGATGCGCACGGGCTCGCCCATGTCGAGGATGAGCACCTCGCTGGGCGAGCCGATCCCGCCCGCCTGCACCACGAGGTGGCACGCCTCGGGGATGGTCATGAAGAACCGCGTCACGTCGGGGTGCGTGATCGTCAGCGGGCCACCGGCCTCGATCAGCGAGGTGAACACCGGCAGCATCGACCCGCGGCTGCCCAGCACGTTGCCGAACCGCACCGACAGGTAGCGGGCACCGGTCTCGTCGGCGGTCCAGGCCGTAAGCCGCTCGGCCAGGCGCTTCGAGTGCCCGAGCACGCTCGTCGGGTTCGCCGCCTTGTCGGTCGAGATGTTGACGAACGTCGTCACCCCGACGGCCTTGCTCGCGTCGAGCACGTTCTGGGTGCCGAGCACGTTCGTCTTCCACGCCTCGTCGGGGTACTGCTCGAGCATCGGCAGGTGCTTCAGCGCCGCCGCATGGAAGACCACCTCGGGTCGACGGTCCTCGAAGATCGCTCGCAGTGCCTCCGGGTCCCTGATGTCGGCCAGCACGACCTCCTTGGTGTCGAGCAGGCCGTTGCCCGAGATCGACAGCTGCGACTGCTGCAGACCGGTCTCGTCACGGTCGAGCATGATCAGCTCGGCGGGGCCGAACTTGGCGATCTGGCGGCACAACTCGCTGCCGATCGACCCGCCGGCTCCCGTGACGAGGACGCGCTTGCCCGCCAGGTAGCCCGCGATCGACTCGACCTGCGTGTCGACCGGGTGACGGCCGATGATGTCCTCGATGGCGATGTCGCGCACGTCGCCGAGCCGCGACTTGCCCTCGAGGATCTCGTCGAGCAGCGGGAGGACCATCACGCGGAGACCGGCCTCGGCGGCTCGGTCGGTGATGTCCTGCAGCAGGGGGGCGTCGGCCTTCGCGATGCCGATGATGATCGCCTTCGCCCCGCTCCGCTCGGCGGCGGCGACGAGGTCCTGTCTCGTCCCGAGGACGGGGACGCCCTCGATGCGCAGGCTCGACCGCGTGCGGTCGTCGTCGATCAGGCCGACGGGGAGGTACGGCGAGGCCGGGTCGGTCAGCATGCGGCGGACAAGGTGGTTGGCGAGACGGCCCGCTCCGAAGATGAGCGTCGGTTGGGCACTCTCGCCGGGGCGGCTCTGCGTCTCGACGTAGAGCCTGGCCACGTAGCGCAGGGCACCCATGAAGACGAAGACGACCGGCATGGCGATGAACACGGTGCTGCGCGCCAACATGATCTCGGTCCCGATCGCGAGGACGGGGATGCCGACGATCAGCCCGGTCGCGACGACCACCGTGACGATGGTGCGCACCTCGGCGAAGCTGCCCGGCACGAACCGGCGACGGTAGAGCCCCGTCGCGTAGCCGAGTGCCGCCCCGACGACGACCGTCACGGCGGCGACGCCGAAGACCGCCCGCCAGGTGACGTCGCCGTACCAGAAGTCGTAGCGCAGCGACACGGCGAAGAAGATCGCGACGACCCACGAGAGGGCGTCGAGCCCCACCTGCAGGGCGGTCCGTCGCGCCGGTGAGGCCATGAACCGGTCGATCACCAGGTCACCCCGCCGTCCGTCGACACCGACACGACGTCGTCGGCCCAGAGCCAGACCGCCGCCGCCGAAGCCGAGAGCGCGATCGCTCCGGGCGTCTCGGACGACGCCGGCGCGCAGCCCACAGTCGTCGCGGCCGCGCCCGACGCGGTCGGCGGCGTCACGACGGCCGTGCCGTCGCAGTCGGCGGCACCAGTCGAGGCGACGAGGTAGGAGCCCGAGGCGGCGGTGACGGCGACGGCACCGTCGACGACGGTGCCCGCGTCCCAGGTGGTCGCGCCGTCACCGGTGCGGAAGAACGTCCGGTCGCTGCACAGCACACCGGCCTCGGCGTCGCTCACGACCGCGAGGTCGACGACGGTCGGGCACGGGGCCGCACGGTCACCCGAGGGGGAGTGCACGCTGCCGGGCGCGGTCCGGGCGACGTACCACGACGCCGCCAGTCGCTCGGGGTAGTCGCGGTACTCGGCACCCCCGCTGAAGGTCTGGGCGAACGCCGGTGCGCAGTCGTCCCCGGCGGGGCCGACGACGAAGGCCGACGACGCGTCCGTCGCCTGCAGGCGGTCCAGACCGGCGAGGGAGCCACCGGTCTCGACCGACGTGGCCGACCAGGTGGCGCCTCCCGACGTCGTCTGTTCGACGACGGGCGGCGACGCGACGGTGCCGGGGGTGCAGCTCGCGGCCTGCGCGCGCCAGGCGGTCCCCGCGTCGACGACCGACAGGAGGCGCGTCGGCGTCACGGCCTCGGCGGCGGCGGTGGGGGTCGCGGTGGGCGACGGCGTGCTCTCGGTCTCGACCGGGCGAGGCGTCGACGTGGCGGCGGGCTCGGCGTCGGCAGCCAGACCAGACGGTTCGCGGTTCAGGGCCAGGACGACGAGTCCGAGGTCGACGAGGACGAAGGCCCCGATCCCGATGATGGCCAGGCGGCGGCGGGCGCGTGCGCGCGAGCCCCTCTTGCGGCGTGCGTCGGGCATCAGCGGTCACCCCCGTCGAGGGCGGCGGCGCGGGTCAGCAGGTCGACGAGCACGTCGGCCGCGGGCACCAGCTGGCGACCCGACTCGGTGAACGTCTCGTCCGACCGGCGGTAGGGATCGACGACGTCGTCGTCCAGTGCGTCGTCCGGTGCCTCGACCGTGCCACGGCGGGAGGCCAGCAGGGCCACGGTCGCGCGCAGTCGGTCGGCCACGGTGGACGCGTCGGCGGGCAGGGCGTCGACCAGCTCGGCGTCGGTCACGTCGCGGGCGAGGCGGGCGGCCTCGCGCAGGGTGAACGTGTACCGGCTGGCGCGGGGGTGCATCGAGACGACGGCCCGGCGGTGTTCGCGGGCGAGCGCCACGACGAGGTCGGCATCGCGGACGTCGCGCTCGAACAGGAACCGGGCCCGGTGGTCGTCGGGCTCCAGGTCGAAGGACCGGGCGAGGGCCCGGGCCTGGTCGGGCATGACGTCGTCGTCGACGGCCATGGTGCCGGCGCTCGACACGGTGACGTCGTCCCACGACGAGAGACCGCGGCGGAGGTACAGCTCGGCCAGGGGGGACCGGCAGATGTTGCCGGTGCAGACGGTCAGCAGCGAGAAGGTGGTCGAGGTGCGGCGGGGGATCACGAAAGACACGGGGCCGCCTACTTCGCCGAGCGCGAGCTCGTCTTCGGGGCCACGGGCAGGTCGCCGACGCCCGCCTCGGGGGCGTCCTGTTCCATGCCGTAGTACGCCCCGTAGTTGCCGTAACCGTAGGCGTCCGGCCCCTTCGTCGGCAGCATGGTCAGCACGATGCCGTGCACCTTGCTGCCGATGTGCTCGAGGTTGCGCAGCGCGGACTGCAGCTCGTTGCGGGTCGTGCGGCCCGCGGCCGACACGACGATCGCCCCGCCGGTCAGCTTGCTGAGGATGGCCGCGTCGGTCACCGGCAGCAGCGGAGGCGCGTCGATCAGCACGTAGTCGAACGACGTCGTCAAGGACTCGATCAGCGACGACATCGCCTTCGAGCCGAGCAGCTCGCTCGGGTTCGGGGGAACGCGGCCGGCCGGCAGCACGTACATCGTGCCGCGGCCCCAGGGCTGCAGGACGTCCTGGAGGTCGGCCCGACCGATCAACACGTCGGTCAGGCCGACGACGCCCTCGAGCCCGAGGGTGTCGGCGAGGCGCGGCAGGCGGAGGTCGCCGTCGACGACGGCCACCGTGGCACCGGTCTCGGCGAGGGCCACCGCGAGGTTGGCCGTCGTGGTCGTCTTGCCCTCGCCGGGCAGCGACGAGGTGACGACGAAGCAGCGGCTGGCCGACTCGACGTTGACGAACTGCAGGTTGGTCCGCAGGGTGCGGAACGATTCGGCGCGCGGGTTGCGCGGGTCGACGTGCACGATCAGCGGGTGCTTCTTCGCCCCGGGGTCGTAGCTGATGCCACCCACGATCGGCGCATCGGTGACGAGCTCGACGTCGTGCGACCCGTGGATGCGGGTGTCGAGGGTGCTGCGCAGCACGGCCGCTCCGACGCCCAGGGCGAGGCCGATCAGCAGGCCGAGGCCGAGGTTCAGCGTGGTGCGCGGGGTCGAGGGGGCCGAGGCGACCGACCCGGGGACGATCGTCGCGATCTTGACCAGGCTCGCGCCTCCACCGGTCGGCGTCTCGAGCTCGTTGACGACGACGTCCGTGAGGGAGGCGCCCACCGCGTTGGCGACGTCGGCCGCGCGCTGGGCGTCGGTGTCGGTGACCGTGATGTTGATCAAGACGGTGTTCAGGGGCGACTCGGCCGTGATCTTCGAGGCGAGGCCCGCGGCCGTGGTGTCGAGGCCGAGCTGGTCGATGACCGGGTCGAGCACCGCGTCGCTCGTCACGACGTCGACGTACGACCGGACCTTCTGCTGGGCCGCGCTGCTGCCCTGCACCGCGTCGACCGTGGTCGACGAGTCCTGCGCCTGCACCGAGACGAACAGCCGGGTCGACGACACGTAGGTCGGCGTGGCCAGGATCGAGCTCAGCGCCCCGGCGGCGAGGCCGACGAGCGTGAGGGCGGCGATGAAGATCCAGCCCTTGCGGAGAATGCGGATGTAGTCACGGAGTTCCACGTGGCTGAGGTCCTGTCCTGATCGGGTGCGGGCACCGCGGCAGGCACCCCGGCAGTCGTCGCACGGACCATGCCTCCCGGCACCCTGATGGCTCCCCGCGACTCTGCGCCGTGACCAATACTCACACACGGGACGGCCAGACGGGGTACATATGTTGCCCGATCCGGCGAAGTGGCCCCCGAACGGGGGTGCAGCGGGCCGTACCGCGACACGCGTCGCTGATCGTCCGCCTGAACGCTGGCTGTGATTCGGGCGCACCGCCCGACCCGCGCAATAGCCTGCCGACGACGGGCACGTCCCGTGCTCGCTCGTGATCAAGGAGGATCACCATGGCAACGAATCACGCGGTCGCCTACAAGGGCCCCGGCCAGGTCGAGGTCATCGACGTCGACTACCCGACCTTCGAGCTCAAGGACGGCCCCGGCGTCAACCCGGCCAACGTCGGGCGCAAGGTCAACCACGGCGCGATCCTGCGCACGGTCGCCACCAACATCTGCGGTTCCGACCAGCACATGGTCCGCGGCCGCACCACCGCCCCGACGAACCTCGTGCTCGGCCACGAGATCACCGGCGAGGTCGTCGAGGTCGGCCCCGACGTCGAGTTCATCAAGGTCGGCGACATCGTCTCGGTGCCGTTCAACATCGCCTGTGGCCGGTGCCGCAACTGCAAGGAACGCAAGACCGGCATCTGTCTCAACGTCAACCCCGACCGCCCCGGCAGCGCCTACGGCTACGTCGACATGGGCGGCTGGGTCGGCGGCCAGGCCGAGTACGTGCTCGTGCCCTACGCCGACTGGAACCTGCTCAAGTTCCCCGACGCCGACCAGGCCATGGAGAAGATCCTCGACCTGGCGATGCTGTCCGACATCTTCCCGACCGGCTTCCACGGTGCCGTCACCGCGGGCGTCGAGGTGGGCTCGACCGTCTACGTCGCCGGAGCCGGCCCCGTCGGCCTCGCCGCCGCCACCGGTGCCCTGCTGCTCGGTGCCAGCGTCGTCATCGTCGGCGACATGAACGCCGACCGCCTCGCCCAGGCGCGCAGCTTCGGCTGCGAGACCGTCGACCTGACCAAGGGCGAACCAGGCGAGCAGATCGACCAGATCCTCGGCGAACCCCTCGTCGACTGCGCCGTCGACGCGGTCGGCTTCGAGGCCAAGGGCCACGGAGGCGGTTCGGGCGAAGAAGCACCGGCCACCGTGCTGAACTCGCTGATGGACATCACCGCGGCCGGTGGCGCCATGGGCATCCCGGGGCTCTACGTCACCGGCGACCCGGGCGGCATCGACGCCGCCGCGCAGAAGGGCTCGCTGTCGCTCAGCCTCGGCACCGGCTGGGCCAAGTCGCTGTCGTTCACCACGGGCCAGTGCCCGGTGATGAAGTACAACCGGCAGCTGATGATGGCGATCCTCCACGACCGCACGAGCATCGCGAAGAACGTCCACGCCCAGGCGATCAGCCTCGAGGACGCCCCGCGCGGCTACGCCGAGTTCGACCAGGGCGCGGCCACGAAGTACGTCCTCAACCCGAACGGCCTGATCAAGGCGGCCTGACCCTCGTCGCCACCCGCGCCTCCTCGGCTCTCGGTCCCCTCGACCGACGGAGCCGGGGAGGCGCGGGTCGGCGCACCCGCGCCCCCCGCGTTCCGTGGGCACCCGCGTCGTTGCAGGCCGTGCACGGTGTATGACGGAACGATCCCATGACGAAGACATCCGACACCCCTGCCCCGGGAGGCGCCGACGCCGCCCGCCCCGCCTCCGGCCGCGCCGCCCGCTCCGACGAAGAACGCCAGAAGTGGCGCGCCTTCGCCGTCTGCGTCGGCGTCGCCGCCCTGACGATCCTCGACCTGTCGAAGGTCAACGTCGGCTTGCCCAGCATCGAGGCGTCGCTCGGCGCCGGCCCCACCGCCCTGCAGCTGATCGTCGCCGGCTACGCGCTCGCCTTCGGCCTCTCGCTCGTGCCGTCCGGCCGTCTCGGCGACCTCAAGTCGCGCCGCATGATGTTCGTCATCGGCCTGACCTCGTTCACCGTCGCGAGCCTGCTCTGCGCCCTCGCGCCGACCATCGAGTTGCTCGTCGCCGCGCGCATCCTGCAGGGCGTCGCCGCCGGAATCCAGATGCCGCAGGTGCTCGGGCTCATCCAGCAGCTCTTCCAGGGCAAGGAGCGCGGTCGCGCGTTCGGCTTCTTCGGCGCCATCATCGGCGTCAGCACGGCGTTCGGCCCGACCCTCGGTGGCCTGCTCATCGCGATCGGCGGCCCGGAGGACGGTTGGCGCCTGCTGTTCTGGATGAACATCCCGCTCGGCCTGATCGCCATCTTCTTCGCCCTCAAGCTGCTGCCGAAGACCCGCACGGCCTCGAACGGCCACAACGAGCTCGACCTGTTCGGCATCGTGCTGCTCGGCCTGACGATCTTCACCCTCATGCTGCCGTTCGTGCTGACGACCGGCCAGGGGGACGACCCGCTGCGCTGGCTCTTCCTGATCGGCTTCGTCGGTTTCGGCGCCGCCTTCGTCTGGTGGGAGCAGCGCTACAAGGCCCGGGGTAAGTCGCCGGTCGTGCACTTCAGCCTGTTCTCGCTCGCGTCGTACCGCAACGGCACCCTGATCGCGACAGTCTACTTCTGCGCCCTGCCCGCGACTTTCCTGCTGACGACCCTGTACCTGCAGCAGGGGCTCGGCCTCGAACCCGTCTACGCCGGCATGGTCACCATCCCGTTCGCCCTGACCAGCGCCGTCGCGGCGTTCTACGGCGGACGCCTCGTCGACCGGTTCGGCCGCAGCCTGGTAGTCCTCGGGCTGGTCCTGGTCGCGGTGGGCTTCGTCGCCCTGCTGCTCGCGGCCGTGCTCACCCCGCGCGACATCACGCCCTACGCCATGGGCATCGGCATGCTGATCGCCGGCACCGGCGGTGGCTTCGTCATCTCGCCGAACCAGACGCTGACGCTGGCCGAGGTGCCCGTCGAGATGGGCGGCGTCGCCGGTTCGATGGGGCAGGTCGGTCAGCGGGCCGGCACGGCCATCGGCACGGCGGCGGCGGTCTCGACGTTCTACTCGGTCATCGCCGGCTCCGGGGGAGCGGACGGGGCGAACCTCGACGTCTACCACGAGGCCTACCGCAACGGCTTCTTCGTCACGATCGCCCTGGTGTCCGTGGCGCTCGTGCTCGGGCTGATGGACCTGCGCGCCCGCAAGAAGGGGCGCGTGGGCGAGGGGGCCGCGGCCTCATAGCCGGCGACCGCTGTCGGGGAGGCGACCCGCGCCTCCTCGGGGGCCCGCGCCTCCCAGGTCGTCGGACCGTCGGGCGGCAGACCGTCAGACGGCGGACCGTCGGGCGGCGGACCGTCGGGTGGCGGTCGGGTCAGAGGCGGGCGAAGGCCTCGACGACGTAGCTCGTGACGTCGACCTGACGCGTGGTCGGCAGGGCGATCGACGCGGGATCGATCGAGCCGGCGACGGTGTTGGTGATGGCGGAGACGGAGACGGCGGGCGTGACGAACATGATGGGCCTTTCGATCGGCTGGTGACGCGGTCGGTGACGCGGTTGGCGAGGCCCGGCCGCCCGTGCAGGGACACGGGCGGCGGAGCCCCTGACGACCCTGCCCGAGCTGCTCGGTGCCCCTGTGCGGAGCCGGTGACGTCGTGTGATCAGTCAAGCCGCCCGCACGTTGCGTGAACATAAGCGCAGGGCTGAGTCGCCCTCCGTCGCAGGGATGAACCTCGTCCGCCGGTGCCGATCAGGCAGGAGGCGCGGCCACGACCCCGAGGACGCTCGCGTGCAGCAGTCCGTTCGTCGCCATCGCGGTGCCGTGCCACGGGCCCGGCAGCCCGTCGGCACTGGTGAAACGTCCGCCGGCCTCCTCGACGACGACCGCCACGGCCGCCATGTCATAGGGCTGCAGGTCGAACTCGCCCGCGACGTCGAGCGCGCCCTCGGCCACCAACATGTACGACCAGAAGTCGCCGTAGGCCCGAGTCCGCCAGACGCGGCTCGTCAGGTCGAGCAGCTGCGGCAGGCGCCCGGCGTCGATCCAGTACTCGAGCCCGTTGAAGCTCAGGGACGCGTCGGCCAGGTCGCGCACGCCCGACACCCGCAGCGGCCCGTCGTGTTCGGTCGAGAACGCCCCGCCGCCCTGCGTCGCCCACCAGCGCCGGCCGAGCGCGGGAGCACTGACCACGCCCACCACGGGCACCCCGTCGACGACGAGCGAGATCAACGCCGCCCAGACCGGCACCCCGCGCAGGAAGTTCGCCGTGCCGTCGATCGGGTCGACCACCCACTGGCGGTGCGAGGGAGCGTCGTGGCCGTACTCCTCGCCGTAGAAGGTGTCGTCGGGCCTCGCGGCGGCGACCCGGTCGCGGATCGCCCGCTCGACGGCCTGGTCGGCGTCGGTCACGTGCGAGCGGTCGGGCTTGAGCGACACGTGCAGGTCGGCCGACCGGTACCGCTCGGTGCTGATCGCGTCGGCCAGGTCGGCCAGCTCGAGCGCGAGCGCCAGGTCGTCCGCCCAGGGCGTCCCGGTGGATCGGTCGGACGAGGAGGCGCGGGTCGGCTCGGCAGCATCGGTCACCCCGTCAGCGTACCCAGCCGGCCCTGCTCGTCCGCGCCCTGTCCGCCGGCCCGGCCCGCGCCTCCTGCACCCACCGCACCGCCGCCCCCGGCCCGCCCCGCGCCTCCTGCACCGCCGCCCCGCCCCGCGCCGCACCGCAAGGCCCCGCGCCGCACCTCAACGCCGCCCCGGTCCGCCCCGGCCCGCCCTGCACCTCACTGCACCGCGTTTCGTGCACGGCACCGCGACTAGTCCAGGTGTGCCGCACGAAACGCGGTGCGATGTCGCGCGGTCGGCCCCAGCGCGGATCGGCCGACGCCGAGCGACCGAGTGCGGTGCGACGCGTCGGCGCGCTAGCCGAGTTCGTCGCTGCGGGCGTCGTCGGCCGCGGCCGCGAGGTCGCGCGCGCTCACGCCGCCCTTGGATGCGAGCAGTGACTGCAGCGACTCGAGCCGTTCGCGGCCGACGTCGCCGAGCTCGCCGGCCTCGATGCGGTCGACGATCTCCCAGTCGTGGGCCTCGGCCAGCGGGATGCCGTCGACCGGCTCGCCCTCGGCCGGGATCGCGTGCGCCGCGAACGACTTGAGGATGTTCTCGGGGTCGACGTGCCCGAGTCCGAACGACCGCACGCCGGGGGTGTCGACGATCCAGCCGCCGGTCGGCACCTTGAACGACACGGTCGACGACGAGGTGTGCCGTCCGCGACCGGTGACCGCGTTGACCACGCCCACCTCGCGACGCGACCCGGTCAGGGCGTTGACGAGGGTCGACTTGCCGACGCCCGAGTGGCCGACCGTGACGGTCACGTGGCCGTCGAGGACGCCGCGCAGCTCGTCGAGCGCGGGGGAGACCTGCCCGCCGGGTGCGACCTCGTCGAACGAGGTCGAGGTCGTCGTGACGATGCGCAGGTCGAAGCACGAGAAGTGCGCCGCGAACGGTGCCGGGTCGGCGAGGTCGGTCTTGGTGATGCAGAGGATCGGTTCGACCCCCGCGTCGAACGCCGCCACCATGTAGCGGTCGACCAGGCGGGGCCGGGGCTCGGGGTCGGCAGCGGCCACGACGATCAGCATCTGGTCGGCGTTGGCGACGATGACGCGCTCGACGGCGTCGCTGTCGTCGGCACTGCGCCTCAGCAGGGTCGAGCGGTCGTGCACCTTGACGATGCGGGCGAGCGACCCCTCGGAGCCGCTCGTGTCCCCGACGACGCCGACGCGGTCACCGGTCACGACGCTCTTCTTGCCGAGCTCGCGGGCCCGCGCCGTCGTGATCTCGCGTTCGTCGGGGGTGCCGGCGTCCATCAGCACGCCGTAGCGGCCACGGTCGACCGTCCAGACGACGCCTTCCTCGGCGTTCGCGTAGGCCGGGCGCTGCTTGGTGCGCGGCTTGTTGCCCTTGGGGTTCGGGCGCACCCGCACCGAGCTCTCGTCGTACTGGGCGTAGTCGCCCTCGTCCTCCGCGTCGTCGCCGTCGCTCCACCAGCTCATCGTGCCTCGCTCATCGTCGACCGTGCCCCGCTCGTCCTGCGCCGTGCCCCGCTCATCGTCGTCGGCCCGGCGCCTAGAGGAAGCCGAGCAGGTCGATGTCGGCGGGGCTCTGGCGGACGGACCGGCCGAGCATCTCGTCCCACAACTCGACGAACTGCGGCAGCGTCTTGCCGACGACCCGGACGTCGTCGAGCTCGACCCCCTCGACCGCGAGGCCGATGATCGCCGCCGCCGTCGCCATGCGGTGGTCCTCGTAGGTGCGCCACTGGCCCGCGTGAAGCGGGGACGGTTCGATGCGCAGGCCGTCCTCGAGTTCGGTCACCGCGCCTCCGAGGGCGTTGATCTCGGCGGCGAGGGCCGCGAGGCGGTCGGTCTCGTGGCCGCGCAGGTGGCCGATGCCGGTGATCGTGCTCGGGCCCGACGCCAGGGCGGCGAGGGCGACCAGCGCCGGGGCGAGCTCGCCACCGCGGGACAGGTCGACGTCCACGCCGGGCAGCGAGCCGCCGCCGACGAGGCCCACGCCGCCGTCGACGGTGAGGGTGTCGCCGTCGAGCGTGACGGACGCACCCCAGAGCGGCAGCAGGTCGATCAGGTCGGCCCCGACCTGGGTCGTGTCGGCGGGCCAGTGCGGGACGGACACGGTGCCGCCCGCGACCAGGGCGGCCACGAGGAACGGCGCCGCGTTCGACAGGTCGGGTTCGATGACGACCTCGCGCCCTGCGATCGGCGTCGGCGGCACGATCCAGGTGCCGACGGCGGGCGAGGCGACCTCGACCCCGCGCTGGGCGAGCGCGTCGATCGTCATCTCGATGTGGGGCAGGCTCGGCAGGCGTTCGCCGGTGTGGGTCAGGGTGAGGCCGCGTTCGAAGCGCGGGGCCGAGAGCAGCAGCCCCGAGACGAACTGGCTCGAGGCCGACGCGTCGATCTCGACGTCGCCGCCCTCGACCTCGCCGGTGCCGTAGAGGCTGAAGGGCAGCGCGCCCCGGCCGTCGTCGTTCACCTCGACGCCGAGGGAGCGCAGGGCGTCGATCGTCGTGCGCATGGGGCGCTTGCGGGCTCCGGCGTCGCCGTCGAAGGTGACCGGTCCGAGGGCGAGTGCGGCGACCGGGGGCAGGAAGCGCATGACCGTGCCGGCCAGGCCGCAGTCGATCGTCGCGCCGCCCTGCAGCTCGCCGGGCGTGACGACCAGGTCGGGGCCGAAGGGGGAGTCGTTCGGGAACTCGGCGACCGTCGTGCCCAGGGCCTTGAGCGCCTCGATCATGAGCGCCGTGTCGCGGGAGTGCAGCGGCAGCCGCAGCGTCGACGGCGACGAGGCGAGCGCCGACAGCACGAGTTCGCGGTTCGTCAGGGACTTCGACCCGGGCAGGGACGAGGAGGCGCGCAACGGCCCGGAGGCGGTGGGCGCGACCCAGCGCCCCTCGTCGACCTCGGGAACCTTCCCGTCGCCGTAGGGAGAGAACTCGGGCCCGGAATACCTGTACACCTGCATCGGTTCACCACAGTAATGCAGCAAGAACCTGGAGGACCTGTGCCTGTCGCACTCGCACCGAGGGAAATCACCGTCGCCGAACTAGAATCGGCCCTGATGAGCACCCCCGAGGGCCACGAGCCCACACCGACCGCCGCCGTCGAACCGACCGAGGCCGACGTCGACGCCGCCCTCGAGGCGGTCGACGCCGACGCCGAGAAGCGCGCCCTGTTCGAAGAACAGGCGCTGCCGTTCATGGACCAGCTCTACGCCGCGGGCATGCGCATGACGCGCAACCCGGCCGACGCGAGCGACCTCGTGCAAGAGACGTTCGTCAAGGCCTACGCGGCGTTCGCGCAGTTCCAGCAGGGCACGAACCTCAAGGCCTGGCTCTACCGCATCCAGACCAACACGTTCATCAACACGTACCGCAAGAAGCAGCGCGACCCGTACCAGGGCACGATCGACGAGTTGGAAGACTGGCAGATGGGCGGCGCCGAGTCCGCGACCCGCGCCTCCGGCTCCACCCGCTCGGCCGAGGCCGAGGCGATCGACCACCTCCCCGACAGCGCCGTGAAGGACGCCCTGCAGAAGGTCCCCGAAGACTTCCGCATGGCCGTGTACTTCGCGGACGTCGAAGGCTTCTCGTACCAAGAGATCGCCGACATCATGAAGACCCCCGTGGGCACCGTGATGAGCCGCCTGCACCGCGGCCGTCGCCTGCTCCGTGAACTCCTCGCCGACTACGCACGCGATCGTGGCATCGCCGTTCCCGTCGGCTCGTCGAAGGGCGGAAAGAAATGACCGACTGTGGTTGCACCAAGGCCAAGGCCGAGCTCGAAGATTACCTGCACAACGAGTTGTGCCGCGAGGACGCGGCCGACATCCGCGAGCACATGGCGAACTGCGGCGACTGCTCGGGCGAGCACAAGGTCGGCGTCGTGCTGACCGAGGCCGTCCAGCGGGCCTGCCGCGAGACGGCACCCGAAGACCTGCGTGCCACGGTGCTTGCGCGCCTGCGCGAGCTGCAGTCCGCCCACCGCTAGTCGTCGCGCTCCGTGCCCGGCCGGTCGTCACATGACGAACGGCTGCGCTAGCGTCGTGGCATGACCGCAACGGTGCAGCCCCTCGGCATCCCGACCACCAGCGACCTCGACGACCTCGTGTCGTTGATCGGCCTGCTCGGTTACACGCTCGACGCGGACGTCCTGTCCGCGCGCCTGACGCGGCTCACGGCCGACGCGGGGCACGAGACGTGGGTCGTCCGTGGCGACGACGGGCGCATCACCGCCGTGGCCGGCGGTCACGTGGTGTGGGCGTACAACGACGACGCGCCGACGGCCGAGCTCCTGCTGCTCGTCGTGTCGGCCGAGGCCCGCCGCGACGGCGTCGGTTCGTACCTGCTGGGGCACTTCGAGTCCTGGGCCCGCGGGCACCAGGCGCGCGTTCTCAACGCCGTCTCGGCTGCCGCGACCGACTCGGCCAACCGGTTCTACCGCAAGCGCGGCTACCACGAGGCCGGCGTCCGCTACTCGAAGCTCATCTGACCGCGGCGGTCCCGTCTCCTCCTGACGCTGACCGCCCTCCCGGTGCTGGCCGCGCCGTCCCGGTGACGGCCCAGCCCTGAGGCGCGATCCCTCGCCGCGGTGCCGACTCCCTCCGCGGCCAGCGGTGTCGCGGGTGACGCGTCGTGCCTCGTGCGTCGTGCGCCGGTAACTCCTGGCCGGTGTCGTCGTGACGCGGCTGGACTGGGACTGCGCTCGCAGGAGTCCTGAATTGCCGACAGGCGGCACGGGTCCGCTCCCGGGGTCGACCATCGATGCCGATGCCGATGCCGATGCCGATGCCGATGCCGGTGCCGGTGCCGGTGCCGGTGCGATGTCGATGCGGGCGCCGTTCGTCGCAGGCGTGTGTGTGGGCAATTCCGGAGAACGGCTGCACATCGGGGTGTCTGCGCCCGCTGCGGCAGCAGGAGTCCTGAGTTGCCGACAGCGGGGCGCGGACTCGAACCCGGGCGGACCGGTGCCGGTGCAAGCGCCGTCCGTCGGCCCGTCCCGCGGCCCCGAATCGATCCGCGTCGGCACGTCAGGACTCTTGCCGTCGTTCAGCCCGGGGCCGTCCCCGGCGGGCACGTTTCTCCTGAGTTGCCGACGCGCGAGACGACCGTGGCCGCGCCTCCTGAAGGAGGCGCGGCCACGGTCGTGCGGGCGAGGACCGTCTACAGGTCGAGCGCCTCGGCGATCAGGGTCGCCTGCTGCGCAGCGCTCGCCTTGTTCGAGCCGGCGGCCGGCGAGGCCGACGCGGGACGCGACGCCACGCGGATCTGTCGATCGAGGTGCTTCTGCAGCTCGAGCACGACGAACGGCCAGGCGCCCTGGTTCTCGGGCTCTTCTTGCGCCCAGACGAGTTCGGCGGACGGGTAGCGGTCGAGCACGCGGCGGATCTCGTCGAGGGGCAGCGGGTAGAGCTGCTCGAGGCGGACGAGCGCGACGTCGTTCTGCACGCCTCGCTTGTCGAGCTCGGTCGAGAGGTCGTAGTGGATCTTGCCGCTGTGCAGCACGACGCGCTTGGTCGACTCGGGCTCGGAGACCCGCGTGCAGTCGAGCACCGGCTCGAAGCGACCCGAGGTGAAGGCGTCGACCCCGCTGGTCGCTCCACGCAACCGCAGCATGGCCTTCGGGGTGAAGACCACGAGCGGACGACGCGGGCGGGCGTAGGCCTGACGACGCAACAGGTGGAAGTACGACGCGGGTGTGGAAGGCCGCGCGATCGTCATGTTGTCCTCGGCGCAGAGCTGCAGGAAGCGTTCCATGCGGGCGGACGAGTGGTCGGGGCCCTGCCCCTCGTAGCCGTGCGGCAGCAGCAGGACGACGCTCGAGCGCTGACCCCACTTCTGCTCGGCCGACGAGATGAACTCGTCGATGACCGTCTGGGCGCCGTTGCTGAAGTCGCCGAACTGCGCCTCCCACAGCACGAGCGCGTCGGCCCGCTCGACCGAGTAGCCGTACTCGAACGCCATGGCCGCGTACTCGCTGAGCAGCGAGTCGTAGATCCAGAGCTTCGCCTGGTTGTCGGCGACGTTCTGCAGCGGCAGCCACTCCTGGCCGTTCTCGCGGTCGTGCAGCACCGAGTGCCGCTGCACGAAGGTGCCGCGTCGGCTGTCCTGGCCCGCGAGGCGCACGGGGGTGCCCTCGGTGAGCAGCGAGCCGAAGGCGAGCAGCTCGGCGAAGGCCCAGTCGATGCCGCCGTTGCGGCTCATGTCGACGCGCTTCTTGAGCAACTGCTGCAGCTTGGGGTGGACCGAGAACCCGGCCGGCGGGTTGTCGTGGGCGTCACCGATGTCGTGGACGAGCTCGAGCGACACCCCCGTGGTCTCGGGTTCGCCCCGGGCGTCGTCCTGCTGGGCGACGGGACGCTCGAGGTCGGCGACGTCACCGTCGTCGTTCGTCACGACGGGGATCGACCCCGTCTGCGCGGCGTGCGTCTCGGCGAAGGCGCGCTCGAGGCGCTCCTGGAAGTCCCGGTGCGCCCCGTCGTACTCGTCTTGCGTGATGTCGCCCCGGCCGACGAGGGCCTCGGTGTAGAGGGTGCGCACCGAGCGCTTCTGCTCGATGAGGTTGTACATCAGCGGCTGGGTCATCGAGGGGTCGTCTCCCTCGTTGTGACCGCGTCGGCGGTAGCACACGAGGTCGATGACGATGTCGCGCTTGAACTGCTGACGGTACGAGAACGCGAGCTCGGCGACGCGGGCCACGGCCTCGGGGTCGTCGCCGTTCACGTGGAAGATCGGAGCCTGGATCGTCTTCGCGACATCGGTCGAGTACACCGACGTGCGCGACTCGGACGGCGGGGTGGTGAAGCCCACCTGGTTGTTGATGACGATGTGGATGGTGCCGCCGACGCGGTAACCGCGCAGCTGCGACATCTGCAGCGTCTCGACCACGACGCCCTGGCCGGCCATGGCCGCGTCACCGTGGATCAGGATCGGCAACGTGCTGAAGGCCCCGGGCGTCCCACGGTCCTGCTTGGCGCGCACGATGCCCTCGAGCACGCCGTCGCCGGCCTCGAGGTGCGACGGGTTCGCGGCCAGGTACACGGGGATGGTCTCGCCGACGGCACTCGTGAACTCGCCCTCGGTGCCGAGGTGGTACTTGACGTCGCCCGAGCCCTGCACGGTCTTGGGGTCTTGCGTGCCCTCGAACTCGCGGAAGATCTGACCGTAGGTCTTGCCGGCGATGTTCGTCAGCACGTTGAGGCGGCCGCGGTGGGCCATGCCGATGGCGACCTCGTCGAGGCCTTCGCGGGCGGCGTGCTGCATGACCGTGTCGAGCAGCGAGATGGTGGACTCGCCGCCCTCGAGGCTGAAGCGCTTCTGGCCGACGTACTTCGTCTGCAGGAAGGTCTCGAAGGCCTCGGCCTCGTTGAGCTTCGCGAGGATGCGCATCTGCTCGTCGTGCGAGGGCTTCGTGTAGGGCACCTCGAGGTGGTCCTGGATCCACTTGCGCTGCGCGGGATCCTGGATGTGCATGTACTCGACGCCGATGGTGCGGCAGTACGAGTCGCGCAGGATGCCGAGGATGTCGCGCAAGAGGGCGTGGGTACGGCCGCCCAGGCCACCGGTGACGAACTCGCGGTCGAGGTCCCAGAAGGTGAGCCCGTGGCTCTCGATCGCGAGGTCGGGGTGCGTGCGCTGGCGGTACTCGAGCGGGTCGATGTCGGCCATCAGGTGGCCGCGCACGCGGTAGCTGTTGATCAGCTCCTGGACGCGGGCCGTCTTGCTGACGCGCTCGGCCAGGTTGACGTTGATGTCGGCGTTCCAGTGGATCGGCTCGTAGGGGATGCGCAGCGCCGCGAAGATGTCCTCGTAGAAGCCGCGCTGCCCGATCAGCAGCTCGTGCACCTTCTTGAGGAACTCGCCCGAGCCCGCCCCCTGGATGACCCGGTGGTCGTAGGTGCTGGTGAGCGTGATGGTCTTGCCGATGCCCAGCTCGACGAGCGTCTTCGAGGCCGACCCCTGGAACTCGGCCGGGTAGTCGAGTGCACCGGCACCGATGATGGCGCCCGCGCCCTTCATCAGGCGGGGCACGCTGTGGACGGTGCCGATGCCGCCGGGATTGGTCAGCGAGATCGTGTTGCCCTGGAAGTCCGCCGCGGCGAGCTTGTTGTCGCGGGCGCGCTTGACGATGTCCTCGTAGGCGGTCAGGAACTCGCCGAAGTGCATCTCTTCGGCCTTCTTGATGCCGGGAACGAGCAGGGCCCGGGTGCCGTCGGGCTTCGGGATGTCGATCGCGAGGCCGAGGTTGACGTGCGCGGGGGTGACGACCGACGGCTTGCCGTCGACCTCGTCGTAGAAGACGTTCTGGCTGGGGAACTCTTTCAGGGCCTGGACCAGGGCCCAACCGATCAGATGGGTGAACGACACCTTGCCGCCGCGGGCGCGCTTGAGGTGGTTGTTGATGACGATGCGGTTGTCGATCATCAGCTTCGCCGGGATCGTGCGGACGCTCGTCGCGGTGGGCACGGTGAGGCTGGCGTCCATGTTCGTGGCGAGGGACTTGGCCATGCCGCGCAGCGGTGAGACCACGTTCTCGGCCTCGGGCGTGGGCTGCTCGCCGGCCGAGGCGGGCTTCGCCTTGGCCTTGTCGGGCACCTGGGCCGGGATCGGCTTCGCCGCCGGCTCGACCGAGGTGGTGCGCGCGGCGGCCTTCTGGCCGGCGGTCGCAGCGGCGGCGGGTGCGGTCGCCTCAGCGGCCGGAGCGGCAGCGGACGACGCAGGAGGCGCGGGTGCGGTCTCGACGGACGGTGCGGAGGGCGACGTGGGGGCTGATCCGCCCTCGGGCGGCGTGTAGGCCTCGAGGATCGGCCACCACGACTCGTCGACCGAGTTCTTGTCGACCACCCACTGCTCGTAGAGCTCGTCGACGAGCCACTCGTTGGCCCCGAACTCGGCTGCAGCGCCGTCGTCAGTTGTACCGGTCACGTGGCTTGACACAGCCGATCGCCCACTCTCCGTTGATTGTTGATCAGTGCGTGGGCTGCGACGCCCACCCCCTCCACCTTAAGCGCAAACGGCCGGTCCTCGGCGGGACGACTCACAGGGATTACCGTGGACCCATGCGGTTCTACGAGACGACCCCCACGCACGATCTGACCTACTCCGACGTGTTCCTCGTCCCGAGCCGGTCGTCGATCACCAGCAGGCTCGACGTGTCCCTCTCCCCGGGCGACGGCACCGGTGCCACGATCCCGATCGTGTCGGCCAACATGAACTCGGTCACGGGCCCGCGCCTGGCGGCGACGCTGGCGCGTCGGGGCGGCCTCGGCGTGTTGCCGCAGGACATGCACCTGCAAGACCTCGACGCCGCGATCCGTTGGGTCAAGGACCAGCCCGTCGACTACGACACGCCGTACTCGCTCGACGCGGGGCAGACCGTCGAGCAGGCGCTCTCCGTCGTCCCGGCCGTCGAGGGCCACGGCATCGTCCTGCACGACGGCACGGGGGCGTACCTCGGCTGCATCGCCACCTCGCGCCTGGCCACGGCCCCGCGGGACGCGGTGCTCGGCGACCTGCTGCACGGCGCCCTGACCTCGCTCGACGCGGACGACGTCGACAGCCCCCGCGACGCCTTCGACCGCATGGTCGCGGCCGACATCCACTTCGGGCCCGTGCTGCGGCACGGTCGGGTCGTCGGCACGGTGAGCCGCAAGAGCGCGCTGCGGTCGACGATCTACCAGCCCGCGGTCGACGCCGACGGCCGGTTGCGCGTCGCCGCGGCGGTCGGCATCAACGGCGACGTCGCCGGCAAGGCGAGGGCACTCGCCGCCGCGGGCGTCGACGTGCTCGTGATCGACACGGCCCACGGCGACCAGGACGGCATGATCCGGGCCATCAAGGCGGTCTCGGCCCTCGGCCTGGGCCTGCCGATCGTCGCCGGCAACGTGGTCACCGAGGAGGCCGTCCGCCACCTCGTCGCGGCCGGCGCCTCGATCGTCAAGGTCGGCGTCGGGCCGGGCGCCATGTGCACCACCCGCATGATGACGGCCGTCGGCCGCCCCCAGTTCTCGGCCGTGCTCGAGACGGCCGCCACCGCCCGTGCCCTCGGCGCGCACGTCTGGGCCGACGGCGGGGTGCGCTACCCCCGCGACGTCGCGCTCGCCCTCGCGGCGGGTGCGTCGTCGGTGATGATCGGCTCGTGGTTCGCCGGCACCATCGAGGCGCCGGGCGAGCTGGCGAGCGACGAGCGCGGCCTCTACAAAGAGAGCTGGGGCATGGCCTCGACCAAGGCCGTGCGCGGTCGCTTCGAGCGCCTCGACCCCTACGAACTGGCCCGCAAGACGCTCTTCGCCGAGGGCATCTCGTCGTCGAAGATCTACCTCGACCCGCTGCGTCCCGGAGTCGAGGACCTCCTCGACATGATCACCTCGGGCGTCCGCAGCTCCTTCACCTACGCGGGGGCTCGGTCGGTCCCCGAGTTCGCCGAGCGAGCGCTCGTCGGCGTCCAGTCGGCGGCCGGCTACGAAGAGGGCAAGGCGCTCCCCGTCAGCTGGTGAGACGGGGCCGAGGTCGAGCGACGGAAAGCGTGCACGTGCCGTAAGATCTCCCGTCTATGGATGACCCTCCGTCTCAGACGACCGCACCCACGCACCATCGCACGCCGCGCCTCCTGACCTCGGGCGCCATGCCCTCCGAGCGGGGTGACGGAACCCGGTGAACGAGTGGATACTGCTCGCCTTCGGCCTGCTGCTCACCGTGGGCACCGGACTCTTCGTCGCCAGCGAGTTCTCGTTGGTGAACCTCGACCGGTCCGACCTCGAGGCCCGTCAGTCCCGAGGTGAGAAGGGGCTCGCCCCGACCATCGGGGCGCTGCGCATCACGTCGACGCACCTGTCGAGCGCCCAGCTCGGCATCACGCTCACGACCCTCCTGACCGGCTACACGATGGAGCCCGCGATCTCGCGCCTCCTGTCGCCGCCGCTCACCGCGGTCGGCGTGCCCGAGGGGGTCGTCGCGGTCGGTGCCCCGATCGTCTCGATCGTCGTCGCGACCCTGCTGTCGATGATCATCGGCGAGCTCGTGCCCAAGAACTTCGCCCTGGCCCTGCCGCTGAAGACGGCGAAGCTGGTCATCCCGTTCCAGGTCTTGTTCACCACGGTGTTCAAGCCCGCGGTCGCCCTGCTCAACAACACGGCCAACGCCGTGCTGCGCGCCATGGGCATCGAACCGAAAGAAGAGCTGTCGGGCGCCCGGACGGCTGAAGAGCTGTCGTCGCTGGTGCGACGCTCGGCCACGGAGGGCAGCCTCGACCGTGACACGGCGACCCTGCTCGCCCGCACGCTCGTGTTCAGCGACCACACCGCGTCCGACGTCATGACCCCGCGGCCCCGGCTCTCGACCGTCGCGCGCGGCGACTCGGCCGAGACCGTCCTCGAACTGGCGCGACGCACCGGCTACTCGCGGTTCCCGGTGACCGACGACGGCATCGACGACGTCGTGGGCCTGGTCCACGTCAAGCAGGCCGTCTCGGTGCCGCGCGAGAAGCGGGCCGACGTGCCCGTGTCCGCCTTGCTGACCGATGCCGTCCGCGTCCCCGAGACGATGACCCTCGACAACCTGCTGGGCGAGGTGCGGGGTCGCGGCTACCAGATGGCCGTCGTCGTCGACGAGTACGGCGGCACCGCCGGTGTCGTCACCCTCGAGGACCTCATCGAGGAGCTCGTCGGCGAGGTCAGCGACGAACACGACCGCAGCCGGGTCGACGTCGTCCGGTCGCGCAACTGGCTGACCTTCCCCGGTCTGCTGCGTCCCGACGAGCTGCTCGAGCGCGCCTCGGTCAAGGTGCCGGAGGACGGCCCCTACGAGACCGTCGGCGGCTGGCTGATGAGCGAGCTGGGCCGCCTGCCCAAGGTCGGCGACGTCGTCGAGACCGACGACGGCGCGTTCCGCGTCGGGCGGCTCGACGGGCGGCGCATCGATCGCATCCGCTTCACGCCCACGCCCGACGACGTGGTCGAGGCCACGGCGACCGAGCCGGGCCGCCGCGACGGGCGTGACGAGCGCGACCGGTCGGGCCGACGCGACCCGAAGGTGCTGCCCGAGAAGGTGCGCACGGGCGTCGAGGACGACCGTCGCGCGGTCCGCACGAGAGAGGTGACCCGATGAGCAGCGACTGGTGGGGCATCGTCTGGCTCGTCGTGTTGTTGGCCGGCAACGCGTTCTTCGTGGCCGCCGAGTTCGCCGTCATCTCGGCTCGTCGTTCGCAGATCGAGCCCAAGGCCGAGGCCGGCAGTCGCGCGGCGAAGACCACGCTGTGGGCCATGGAACACGCGACGATGATGCTCGCGACGACGCAGCTCGGCATCACCATCTGCTCTCTGCTGATCCTCAACGTGTCCGAGCCCTCGATCCACCACCTGCTCGAGGGGCCGCTCGCCTGGACCGGGCTCAGCCCCGAGCTGGTCAGCGTCGTCGGCTTCGTCATCACGCTCGTGCTCGTGTCGTTCCTGCACGTCGTGTTCGGCGAGATGGTGCCGAAGAACATCTCGTTCTCCCTCCCGGACCGTGCCGCCCTCCTGCTGGCCCCGCCGCTCGTGGCGATCGCGCGCGTCCTGCACGTGGTCGTGCTGGCCCTCAACCACTCGGCCAACGCCGTGCTGCGGGCCTTCAAGGTCGAGCCGAAGGACGAGGCGACCAGCGCCTACACGGTCGACGAGGTCGCGACGATCGTCGCCCAGTCGCAGCGCGAGGGCATGATCACCGACGCGACCGGCACGGTGCGCGCGGCGTTCGAGTTCACCGAGAAGACCGTCGCGCAGACGGCCGTCCCGATGGCCGAGCTCGTCACCCTGCCCGAGGACGCCACGCCGCACGACGTCGAGCGGGCGGTCGCCCAACGCGGCTTCTCGCGGTACGTGCTGGTCGACGACGGCGGCGACCCCACGGGGTACCTGCACCTCAAGGACGTCATCGACCTCGACGAGGACGAGTTCGCCGACCCGGTGCCGCCGAAGCGCATCCGTCAGCTGATCTCGATCTTCCAGGGGACCGAGCTCGAGGACGCCCTGGCGACCATGCGCCGCAGCGGCGTCCACGTCGCCCGCTCGTTCGACGAGACCGGTGCCACGCGCGGCGTGCTGTTCCTCGAGGACATCCTCGAAGAGCTGATCGGCGAGGTCCAGGACGCGACCCGGCGTCGCTGAGCGAGCCCGCGCAGACGACACGACCCGCGCCTCCTGACCCCGAGGGGTGAGGAGGCGCGGGTCGCGTCGTCCGGGACCGTCACGGCCCCCGGGCGGCTGGCCGTGCTCGGCCGGCCGCGCCCGGTTCAGTGCGCGCGGAACGGCGCCCGCTGGTACTGCGGCGGCGTGTAGTCGAGCTCGATCCCGAGCTCGGCCGCGGCGCGGAGCGGGAAGTGCGGGTCGCGCAGGAACTCGCGCGCCATCAGCACGACGTCGGCCTGGCCACTGGCCACGACCTCGTTCGCCTGCTCGGCGCCGACGATGAGGCCGACGGCGCCGGTCTCGACGCGCCCCTGCGTCCGGACGTGCTCGGCGAAGCGCACCTGGTAGCCGAGGCCCACGGGGATGCTCACGCCGGCGACGAGGCCGCCGGTCGAGATGTCGAACAGGTCGGCGCCGGCCTCGTGCGCCCAGGCCGCGACGGTGGCGGTGTCGTCCTCGTCCCAGCCGCCGTCGGCCCAGTCGGTGGCCGAGAAACGGACGAGCAACGGGTACTCGTCGCCGACCTCGGCCCGGACGGCCGCGACGACCTCGAGCAGGAAGCGCGCACGGTTCTCGAGCGACCCGCCGTACTGGTCGTCGCGCGAGTTGCTCAGCGGCGAGAGGAACTGGTGCAGCAGGTAGCCGTGGGCGGCGTGCAGTTCGATCAGTTCGAAGCCGGCGTCGATCGAGCGGCGCGCGGCGACGCGGAACGCCTCGACGAGGTCGCTCACCGCCTCGGTGGTCAACGCGACGGGCTCGTCGTAGCCCTCGAAGGCGACGGCCGACGGAGCGACCGTGGTCCAGCCGCCCTGCTCGGCGGGGACGGTGCCCTGCGTCTCGCTCCACGGGCGGAAGGTCGAGGCCTTGCGGCCGGCGTGCGCGAGCTGGACGCCGGGCACGGAACCCTGCGAGCGGATGAAGGACGTGATCGGGCGGAACGCCTCGACCTGGGCGTCGTTCCAGAGACCGAGGTCCTGCGGCGAGATGCGACCCTCGGGCGTGACCGACGTGGCCTCGGCGATGACCGCACCCGCGCCTCCTCGGGCGAGCGAGCCCAGGTGGACGAGATGCCAGTCGGTGGGGACGCCGTCCTCGAGCTCGGCCGAGTACTGGCACATCGGCGCGACCCAGAGGCGGTTGCGGAAGGCCTGGCCGCGCAGGGTGATGGGGTCGAAGAGGCCGACGGGGGAGTCGGAGGGGGTCGTGGGGGCGGGTGCCGTCTGTGCTGCGTTCGTCACGAGTGTGGTCATCGCCTTTCGGTGGGGAGGGTCGCGAGCCCCTCGACGAAGCGTCGGAGCGGCTCGGGCCCGGTGAACAGGTGCCCGATGATCCCGAGCGCCTGGGCGGCCTCGACGTTGTCGGACCTGTTGTCGATGAACACCGTGTCGGCGGCCGTTGTTCCGAGTTCGGCGAGGACGTGCTCGAAGATCGTGGCCGACGGCTTGAGGTCGTCGAGTTCGGCGCTGACGAAGACCTGCTCGAACAGCTCGCCGAGGGGCGAGTGGCGGAACGGCGACGCGAAGTCGAGACCGGCGTTCGAGAGGATCGCCAGTCGCGTGCCGCCGTCGGCCAGGTCGGCGATCACCTCGAGCGTGCCGGGCTCGGGCACGAACCACGACGGGAAGTCGGCGGCCCAGAGCTCGTGCACGCGGGTGCGGGTCCAGTCGGCGCCGGTGTCGGCCGCGATGGCCCGCCAGTACGCCCCGGCGCTGAGCGTGCCGCGGTCGAGGGCGTGGCGGTGGCGACCGTAGCTGGGCCAGAGCACGTCCGGGTCGACGCCCGCGAGCTCTTCGAGGCGGCGGCGCGACGCGTCGTCGGGGAACCGCGCGATCACCTCGCCGTAGTCGAAGACGACGGTGCGGCCGGGGAGTGAGATGCTCATCGACCCACCGTATCGGCGGGCGCAGGTCGGGCGGGCGCGGCTGGGTGGGCGCGGGTCGGGCGGGCGCGGCCGCGCCGGGCCGGGCGGGGCCGGGCCGGGCCGGGCCGGGCCGGGCGGGGCCGGGCGGGGCTCGGCCGACTACCGTCGGGGCGTGACCTCCGACACCCGCTTCACCGACTGGACCCCCTCCGACGCCGCCGACCAGATCGCCGTGCCGGCCGTCGACGACGACAAGTACAGCCGAGGCGTGCTCGGCGTCGTGATCGGCTCGAGCGCCTACCCGGGCGCCGCCGTGCTCGGCGTCGAGGCCGCGCTGCATACCGGCGTCGGCATGCTGCGGTACCTGGGCCCCGCCCGCGCCTCCGACTTCGTGCTGCACCGTCGGCCCGAGGCCGTGACGAGCCCGGGTCGCGTGCAGGCGTGGTTGCTCGGCTCGGGCGTGGACCCGGACCACCTCGACGACGAGACGCGCCACGGCTTCGCGACCGGGGCCTCCTCGGGGCTGCCGCTCGTGCTCGACGCCGGAGCGCTGTCGCTCCGCGAGCAGGCGACCGGGCCGGTGGTGCTGACGCCGCACTTCCGCGAGCTGGCGAAGGCTTCGGGCCGCGAGGTCGCCGACGTCGCCGCCGACCCGGCCGGTGCCGCCGAGCGCGCGGCGGGGGAGTGGGGCTGCACGGTGCTCGTCAAGGGGCACCGCACGTACGTCGCCTCGCCCGGCGGCACGCGCCTCGTCGCGGCCAGCGCGCCGACGTGGTTGGCCACCGCCGGCGCGGGCGATGCGCTCGGGGGAGTCCTGGGCGCCCTGGTCGCGACGCACGCCGACGAGATCGCCGCGGACGAGGAGGCGCTGGCCCGGTCGGCCGCGACCGCTGCGGTGCTCCACGGCCTCGCGGCGTCCCGGGCGGGTGCCGGGGGACCGTTCACCGTGCTCGGTCTGGTCGACGCCCTGCCCGCCACGATCGCGGAGCTGTTGCGCCGGGGCTGAGCCGGGCCCAGGCGCACGGCACCACGAGTTGAGCGTCGCACCGCCGACATCGGCGGTGCGGCGCTCAGGTCGTGGTGCGGCGCTCGACGTGCGAGCGCCCGGGACTCAGGAGGCGGGGGTCGCCGCCACGAGGAACTCGACCGTCCCCTGGTCTTCGACCTTGACGAAGCCGAGGCTCGGCGCGTCGACGCCGTAGTCCGAGAAGGTCACCGGGATCGACCCGCTCACCTGGACGCCGTCGCCCGACAGGGCCGCCTGCAGGGGCACCGTGACGGTCTTCGTGACGCCGTGCATGGTCAGCTCGCCGGTCGCGTCGACCTTGGCCACGTCACCGTCGGAGGGGACGGCCGCCTCGATGGGCTGGGTCAGCGTGAACGTGGCCGTGGGGTACTGGTTCACCTGCATGGCGGTGCCCCGGAAGTAGTCGTCGCGGTTGCCGCTGTCGGTCGCGATCGAGGCGACGTCGACGTCGATGGTGGCGGCCGAGATGGTCGTCCCGTCGACGGTGATCGTGCCCGAGACCTGGTCGGTCTTGCCGACGACGGTGACGTCGGTGCCGTTCAACACCTCGTCGACGCGGTAGCCGGCCGTGCTGCCGTCACCGATGCTCCAGTCGCCCGCGAGCTGGCTGGGGTCGAGCGTGCTCGACCCGGGGGTGAGGGAGGCGGTGGGCGCGGCCTCGGGTTCGCCGACGATCACGTCGCGGTAGAAGGCCGGCCCGGCGAAGGCCGCGGTGGCCCCCAGGACGACGACGACGGCTGCGGCGACGCCGAGCCCGATCTTGGTCTTCTTCTTCATGGTCTTCGTCCTTCGGAGGGGTCGGCGTGACGCGCGGCGAGTCCACGGGGCTGAACCGATGGTGACGTGTCTCCTTCGCAAGAACCTGGGAGGCGCAGGTGAAGACGGTGGGCGCCCGAGCGGGCCGAGTCGGACCGGGCCCGGGTCCAGAGCTGGCCCTGGCCCGGGGCCGGTGCCGGGGCCGGTGCCGGGGCCGGTGCCGGTCGATCCCGGTCAGTGAGCGGTGAACCGCGTGAGGAACTCCTGGGTGCGCACCTCGCGGGGGGCCGTGAAGAGCTGCGCGGGCGGACCCTGCTCGGCGATCCGGCCCCGGTCGAGGAAGACGACCCGGTCGGCGACGTCGCGGGCGAAGGCCATCTCGTGCGTCGCCATGAGGATCGTCGTGCCGACCTCCTTCAGCGTGCGCACGAGGTCGAGCACCTCGCCCACCAGCTCGGGGTCGAGGGCGCTCGTGATCTCGTCGAGCAGCAGCACGGCGGGTCGCGGAGCCAGGGCCCGGGCGATGGCGACCCGCTGCTGCTGACCGCCCGAGAGGCGGTCGGGGTAGGCGCCGGCCTTGTCGCCGAGACCCACGCGCGTGAGGACCTCGAGGGCGCGCTCGTTCGCCGCGGCCTTGGGCTGGCGCAGCACGTGGCGACTGGCCAGGGCGACGTTGTCGAGCACGGTCAGGTGCGGGAAGAGGTTGAAGTGCTGGAAGACCACGCCGATGCGGGCCCGGACGGCGTCGACGCGCACCCGGGGGTCGGTGATGTCGTCGTCGCCGAGCACGATGCGGCCGTCGTCGATCTGCTCGAGCAGGTTCACGGTGCGGAGCAGCGTCGACTTGCCCGAGCCGCTGGCGCCGATCAGCGCCACGACCTCGTCCCGCGCGACGTCCAGGTCGATGCCGTCGAGCACGACCGTGTCGCCGAAGGACTTGCGGACCCCTTCGAGGCGCAGCACCGTCTCGGGGCTGGGGCTGGGGCTGGGGCTGGGGCCGGGGCCGAGGGCTGCGGGGGTGACGGGCACCGCGCCTCCTGGGGTGGGGTCGGGGGTGGAGATGCTCAAACGACGCTGCCCGCCTGTTCGCGACGACGGAGGCGCGCCGACAGCCAGTCGGTCAGCCAGATGGTCGGCAGGGCCAGCAGCACGAACAACAGCCCGGCGAGCACGTAGGGCGTGAAGTTGGCCGCGGTCGCGGTCTCGATCTGGGCGGCGCGGACGGCGTCGACCGCTCCGAGCACAGAGATGAGACCGACGTCTTTCTGCATCGAGACGAAGTCGTTCATGAGGGCGGGCGTGACCTTGCGCAGTGCCTGCGGGAATACGACGAGGCGAAGGGTCTTGGCGTGGCTGAGGCCGAGCGACCGGGCCGCGAGGCGCTGCGACGGGTGGACGGCGTCGATGCCGGCGCGGATGACCTCGGACACGTAGGCCGAGTAGGTGAGGACCAGCGCGATCGTGCCCCAGAACTCGGCGGGCAGACGCGGGATGCCGAGCCCGAGGCCCGGCACGCCGAAACCGACGAGGTAGAGCACGATGATCAGCGGCATGCCGCGGAACAGGTCGGTGTAGCCCCGCACCAGCGCCCGGACGGGGAAGAAGACCGGACCCCGCAGGGTGCGCAGTGCCGACAGGACGGTGCTGACGACGGCCACGCCGACGGCGGCGACCAGCAGGACCCGCACGTTCAGCCAGAGGCCCTCGATCACGCGGGGCCAGGCCGACGCGAAGGTGGCCCCGTCGAGGAAGCTGAACTGCACTCGGGACCAGCCGGGCGTGCTGGTGACCGCCCACCACGCGAGGGCGGCGAAGGCGACCGTGCTGACGGCGGCGATCACCACGGAGCGGGTCGACTGTCGTCGACGGAACGCGCGCCGGTCGAGTTCGAGGTCGCTGACGGCCACCGGGCCGGCCGCGACCGTGCGAGGCGCTACGACAGCTCTTTCACGTCGTAGTCGGCCAGCCACTGCTTCTGCAGCTCGGCGAGCGTGCCGTCGGCCCGGAGGTCGTCGACGGCCTTCGTGACGTCGGCGGTCAGGGAGCTGCCGAGCGGCAGGACGATGCCGAGCTGGTCGCTCGCCCCGTCGGTGGCGGGCAGCTGGCCGAGCACGACGCCGCCCTCGACGAAGTACGTGGCCGTGGGGACGTCGAGCACGATGGCGTCGACCTGGCCGGCCTCGAGGGCCGCCTTGGCGTCGTCGTTCGAGTTGTAGGCCTGGACGCCGCCCTCGGGGTCGATGGCGTCCTCGGCGGCGGTGAAGCTCGTCGTGCCGCTCTGGGCGCCGATGGCGAGGCCCTTCAGGTCGGCGATCGAGGTGGCGTCGGCCGCGGAGGTGCCGGGCAGGGTGACGACCGCCTGGCGCGTCTCGTAGTAGGCGGGCGAGAAGTCGACGGCCTTCTTGCGCTGGTCGGTGATCGAGAACTGCTGCAGGTTGAGGTCGAAGGTCTTCGGCCCGGGGGCGATGGCCTCGTCGAACGTGGTCCGCACCCAGACCACGTCGGAGTCGTCGTAGCCCAGCTTCTCGGCGACCGCGTAGGCGACGGCGGCCTCGTAGCCCTTGCCCGAGGTCGGATCGTCGTCCTCGACCCAGGGGCCGTAGGCCGGTTCACCCGTCGCGACGGTGATCTTGCCGTCGGTGACCGGAGCGACGGCCGCCCCGTCGGCACCCGAGCCCCCGTCGGACGAGCAGGCGGCGAGCGACCCGGCCAGCACGAGGGCGGCGGCGGTCGCGACGAGTCGGAGGGAGGCGGGTCTGCGCATGAGAGGGATCGTACCGGCGACCGCGGACGTCGGCCGACGCATGACGCCCGGCGTCGGGGCCGGCGGCTAGCCTGTGGGCATGCCGACCTCCGTGCCCCCCTCGTCGGCCACCCCCGGGGCACCGATCGTC
Source organism: Frigoribacterium sp. SL97 (assembly GCF_026625765.1). Classification (NCBI taxonomy): domain Bacteria; kingdom Bacillati; phylum Actinomycetota; class Actinomycetes; order Micrococcales; family Microbacteriaceae; genus Frigoribacterium; species Frigoribacterium sp. SL97. The sequence continues at coordinate 2,694,386 of NZ_CP113062.1, read as the reverse complement.
CGCGCGGCGCGGACGTCGGGCACCCGGCCCGTCGCCGTCGGCCCGACGACGTTCGTCGACCGGGCGAGGTCGTTCGTGACGTCGCCGGTCGTGCTCGGCGTCGCCTTCGTGCTCGTCCACGCCTGGCTCGTCCGGCTCAACCTCGTCGGCGGCAACCGCACCCTGGGCGACGTCGACGTCGTCTACCGCACCTGGATGCAGCAGGGCGTCGGCGGGGGCGACTGGGTGGGCGTCGACCGACCGTGGGTCTACCCGCTGCTCGCCGCGGTGCCGATGCTGCTCGCCCGCCTGGGGGGCGACTCCGGGTACGGGGCCGTGTGGCTCGTGCTGGTGTCCCTGCTGAACGCCGGCGCCTTCGTCGTGCTCGTGGCGCGGCGGCGTGCCGGGTCCGTGGTCGCCGCCTGGTGGTGGCTGGCGTTCCTCGTCGCCCTCGGGCCGATCGCCCTCGGCCGCATCGACGCCGTCACGGTCTCGATCGCGCTGGTGGGGCTATTGCTCGTCTCGACACGGCCGTCGGCGGCGTCCGCCCTGCTCACGATCGCGGCCTGGGTCAAGGTCTGGCCCGCCGCTCTCGTGGTGGTCGCCGTCCTCGCCCTGCGTCGTCGGGTCGAGGTCGTCGTGGCGGCGGCGGTGACGAGTGCGGTCGTGGTGTCCGTCTCGCTCGTGCTCGGCAGCGGGTGGAACGTGTTCGGCTTCGTCGGCCAGCAGGCCGGTCGAGGTCTCCAGGTCGAGTCGCCCGCAGCCGTGCTCTGGCTCTGGCGCGCGGCCGCGGGGGTGCCCGGCACCTTCGTCTACTACGACCGCGAGATCCTGACGTACCAGATCGCCGGCGACGGGGTCGGGTTCGCCGCGAAGGCGATGAGCCTCGTGATGGCCGCGGTCGTGCTCGGCGTCGTGCTGCTGGGCTTGCGGGCCGTGCGCCGCGGGGTGACGGCCACGCGCCTCCTGGGTCCGTTGTCGCTCGCCGTCGTCGTCGCCCTGATCGTGACCAACAAGGTCGGTTCGCCGCAGTTCGTGGCCTGGCTCGCGGTGCCCGTCGTCGTCGGGCTCGTGCTCGCACGATCGGGCGGGCCGCGGTTCGTCGTGCCGGCGGTGGCGGCCGTGGTCGTCGCGGGGCTGACCCAGGTGGTCTACCCCCTCGAGTACGACGCCCTGCTCGCCGCGCGACCCGACCTGGTGGCCGTGGTCACCGTGCGGGCCGTGCTCGAGCTCGGACTGCTGGGGTGGACGGTCGTGACGCTCTGGCGCCTGCGGCCCGCACACGCGAGGATGGACGCATGATCGTCGCGTTCTCCGTCTCGCCCAGTGGTGCCGCTCCCGAGGGCGGGCCGTCCGCCGGCTCCGAGCCCGACTCGGTCCACTCGGCCGTGGCCGCCGCCGTCGCGGTCGTGCGGGCGTCCGGGCTGCCGAACCACACCTCGTCGATGTTCACCGAGATCGAGGGCGAGTGGGACGAGGTGATGGCCGTCGTCAAGGCCGCGACCGAGGCCGTCGGCGCCTTCGGCTCGCGCGTCTCCCTCGTGCTCAAGGCCGACATCCGGCCGGGACGCACCGGCGAACTGACCGGCAAGGTCGAACGACTCGAAGCCGCACTCGGCGACGCCTGACCGCATCACGCAGGGCCGGACCACCGTCGCGTCGGTCCGGCGTGGGGAACGGGACGCCGCCGTCAGCAGGCCGTGAGGGAGTCGACCCGGGACGAGAGGGCCTGCTGGCCTCCGAGCAGGACCACGTGCTCGGTCTGGAGGACGTCGAGGTCGTGCAGGATCGATGCCGGCACGCACGTGCCCGGCACGATGAACAGTGGCGACGAGGTCCGGGCTGCGAGGGCTGCGCCCGACAGCGCGTCGGGGTAGTTGACGCCGGTGGCGAGATAGACCGTGCCGGCTTCGTCGAACGCCCCGCGTGTGGTGTGGTGGGACACCTCGTAGCGATCGGCGCCGACGATCTGCCCGCCGCGGTCGGTGCCCGACAGGGACGTGGCGATGCCGGGGGACATGGCCCGCGGGCCTCCCACGCTGATGGCTGCAGGGCTGCCCAGATCGCCCCACAGCTCGCGCGTCGCGTCGTCGGCGCGTGCCGCCCGGCCGTCCACCATCACGAGCGGGGCGTCGGCCTCCGCAGCCGCGGCACCGGCCGAGAGGGCGTCCGCGAACCCCGAACCCGAGGCCAGGTACAGCACGCGGCCCGGTGAGGTGGCCGTGGTCGCGGCAGGGGCGTCGGACGAGACGAAGGCATAGCGCGCGATGGCTCGGGACGTCGCGTACCGATCGGCGCCGCCGATCCGCACCACCGTCGAGCGCGGACCGCTCGTCGGGGTGGCCACGACGCCGAGGGCCTTCTCGACGTCCGGCGAGATCGAGACGGGACCACCGACGACGACGACCGTCTTCGGTCGCAGGCGCTTCAGCTCGGCGGCGACGACGTCGGGAACGGTGGTCGGGGTGACCAACAGGAGGGGGGCGTCGAGATGCGCCGCGGCCGGTCCGGCCGACAGCGCATCGGGGAAGCCCAGCCCGTTGGCGACGACGACCGTGCCGCCGGTCTCGGTGAACCGCGAGGACATGGCCGCAGCGACGGCGAAGCGATCGGGGCCGGAGATGCGGGTGGTGGTCTGACGAAGGGGCGGGAGGAGGACCGTTCCCACCGAGCGCGTCTCGCCGCTGGCGACACGGTAACGCGTCGCGTCGTCGCGGTTCTCCACACCGGGTGCGTAGCGGGGCGCGACGGCGGGGGCGGAGTCGTCGGTGCGGTTCAGGGGGAGGCCCGTCAACCGCACGACGTAGTCACCCGCCGGCAACCCGTGGAACGCGAACGACCCCTTCCGGATCGCCGCCCCCGTCGCGAGGTACCAACGACCTCGCGAGTCGGTCGTCCACGCTTCTGCGCTGAAGCCGACGTCGAGGGGGTCGTCCAGGACCGGGGTCACCGAACCCGTCAGGACGGCCGACTTCTCGACCTGCAGGTCGAGTCCCGCGAGCCGGGCGTCCTTGGCCACGGTCACGATCGTCGCGTCGGATTCGGCCGCGGCGCCCCCGAACCACGACGTCGAGAGGTCCGGCGCGTCGGGTGAGGGCCTGACCGAGGCGCGGATGCGGTAGCGGCCGGGGTCGACCGCGACCGAGTAGGCGCCTCTCGAGTCGGTCAGGGCCGACGAATGGTCGCCGGTGTCGACGTTGACGACCGAGATGTCGGCGTTGCCGACGGCGGCGAAGTCGTCACGACCCCCGCCGAGCCACACACGCCCCGCCAGGGCCTCCTGGACGACCAGGCGGGCGTCGACGTCGGTGACGGTCTGGCCGTCGGCCACGTCGAACCAGCGGGCTCCGGTGAGATCGTGGGCTCCACCCCAGTACTGGCTCCGGCGCGTGTCGCCGTCCTTGAACAGCACCGTGTAGCGACCGGCGGTCACGACCTCGAGGGTGTAGGCGCCCGTGGTGCGGTCGACGAACTGGGTCGAGCCCACCTCGGCTCCGTCGGGGCGGATCAACCGTGCCTCGGCGATGAAGTCGCTGCGCGAGGGATCGGTCCCCGTCAGGTGCCCGGTCACGTACCCCGTCGTCGCTGCGTGCGCCGGAGGGGGAACCGCCAGGCCGACCAGCGTGGAGACCAACACGAGCGCGACGACCGTCAGGGCCCCGACGAGGGTCCGCGTGGGAGGCCGGATCGGGTCGCCGGAGCCCCCGAGCCCTCGGAGGGTGGCGGCGGGGGAGGAGCCGGGTGTGGACATGCGAGAACCCATCGGGAAGGAACGGAACGCTCGAATCTAGCGGCACGGAGCGGCTCGACGCCAGATCGCTGGATGCGGGTGTTTCGCCGGACGGGTCGGAGTCCCGGCGGACGGTTGGCAACCGCCGGTCGAATCGATACGATCAGGAGGGAGGCGCGACGTGTCGCTCCTCCGCAGATGCCCTGCTCGATGACGAGCGAAGGTCGTTCCTCCCTTCTCCTCTGGCTCTTCTCGATCCGCAAAGGCCCGCTCGTGACCCACCTCTCCCGCCGTCGTCGCACGGCCGCCTTGATCGCCCTCGCCCTCGGCGGGTTCGGAATCGGCTCGACCGAGTTCGTGGCCATGGGCCTCCTGCCGAACATGGCGGGCGACCTGCTGCCCGATCTCTACTCGCGGTCGGCCGACGCCGGCATCGCCCAGGCCGGCTGGTTGATCAGCGCCTACGCCCTCGGCGTCGTCGTCGGGGCCCCGACCATCGCCGCGATGTCGTCGCACTTCCCGAAGAAGAAGTTGCTCCTGGCGCTCCTCGCCGCCTTCACGGTCGGCACAGTCGCGTCGGCCCTGCTGCCGTCGTTCGGCTGGGTGCTGGCCGCACGCTTCGCCGCGGGTCTGCCGCACGGCGCGTACTTCGGCATCGCATCCATCGTCGCCGCGTCGATCATGGGGCCGGGCAACCGGGGCAAGGGCGTCGCGCTCGTCCTCAGCGGCCTGACGATCGCGAACGTCATCGGCGTGCCCTCGATCACCTGGCTCGGCCAGCAAGCCGGGTGGCGCGTCGCCTACCTCGCCGTGGCCCTCATCTTCGCCCTGACCTTCGCCGCCGTCGCCCTCGCCGTGCCGCACCAGGACGGCGACGCGTCCGCCTCGATGAAGCGCGAGCTGCGGGCGTTCAAGCAGCCCCAGGTGTGGCTCGTGATGGGCATCGGCGCCATCGGCTTCGGCGGGTTCTTCGCGGTCTACAGCTACATCGCCAACGCCGTCACCGAGGGCGCGGGCGTCTCCCAGGGCGTCGTGCCCTGGGTGCTCGTCACGGTCGGCGTCGGCATGACCATCGGGAACCTGCTCGGCGGCTGGCTGGCCGACCGGTCGCTCAAGCTCGCCATGTACCTCGGCTTCGTCGGCCTCATCGCCGCGCTCTCGGCATACGCGCTCACGTCGAGTTCGATCGTCGGCATCTTCGTCAGCACGTTCTTCGTCGGCCTCGTCGGCTCGAGCGTCGGCCCGTCGGTGCAGTCCCGCCTGATGGAGGTCGCGGGCGAGAGCCAGGTCATCGGAGCCGCCCTGAACCACTCGGCCATGAACCTCGGCAACAGCTTCGGCGCGTACCTCGGCGGCGCGGTCATCGCGGCGGGCCTCGGCTTCTCGGCACCCGGGTGGGTCGGCGTCGTGCTCGCCCTGGCCGGGGTCGTCCTGACCATGATCAGCTTCGGCATGCAGCGAGTCGACGACCGGCGCGGAGCGGCACGGGTCACGGCCGCCGAACGCGAGTCGGTCTCGGCCTAGCCTCCCTCGCCCCGCCGATGCGGGACGACGGGTCCCGAGGAGGCGCGGGTCGGGCAGACGACGAACGGCCCGGTTCCGAGGAGGCGCGGGTCACGCAGACGACGAACGGCCCGGCCCCCGAGGGGGTCGGGCCGTTCTCCGCGTGGGGCCGGGCGTCAGAAGCTGGTCTGGGCCGGCGTGTCGGTCTGGAGCAGGATGCCGTCCTGGATGGCGCGCTTCCGGAGGGCGACCTTGGTGCCCACGTCGTAGCCGGCGACACGGTACTTCTCGCGGATGCGCTTGAGGTAGCTCTTGGCGGTCTCTTCGCTGATGCCGAGCTGGTAGGCGACGGCCTTGACCGGCTCGCCACCGCCGTAGAGAGCCATGACGCGGCGTTCCTGCGCGCTGAGCTTCGGTACGCCACCCACCTCGGCGGCGTTGAGGGCCAGGTCGAGTTCGGCCGAGATGTACGACTCTCCCTTGGCGGCCGAGCGGATCGCCTCGACGATCATCTCGGCGTCCTCGCTCTTGACGAGGTACCCCAGGGCGCCGGCGGCGAGGGCCTCGCGCACCACGTTCGGCTCGGAGTAGGTGCTCATCAGCACGGTCTTGACGCCCGTCGTCTTGAGCGTGTTGATCTTGAGCGAGATCGGGATGTTGTCCTTCAGGTCGAGGTCGAGCAGCACGACGTCGACCGGGAACTCGGGGTGCGTGAGCAGCTCGGGCCAGGACGCGACGGCGGCGACCATCGAGATGTCGCTCGCGGCACCACGGATCCACTCGCTGAGGGCGCCCAGGAGCATCTTGTGGTCGTCTACGAGGGCGAGGCGGATGCGGTCGTCGTGGTCTGACACGTCGGGACCTTCTTTCAGGACGGAGTGGGGTTCATGCTACGGGCGGGGGTGGTGATGGGGCCGGGCCACGCGGGGCGCTCGGCGGGTCAGGCCTCGGCGGGGTTGTCGACGATGCAGTTGACCGAGATCTTGACGCTCGACTCGTGGGTCGAGACGACGTACTCACCGGCGCGCTCGAGGGCGTTCCAGGTGGCGGGCGTGACCCGGTTGCGGCGGATGCCCGTGGTCGAGAGCACGACGGGCACGCAGACGCTGCGGCCGGCGAAGGACTGGGACGCGGCGGTCACGGGGCCGAGGGTCAGCTGGATCGTCGTGCCCGGTGCACGGCTCTTCGAGTCGCCGAGCAGCAACCAGACGCCCTGGAGCAGTCCGTCGCGCTGTGCCGGGGCGAGCAGGCCGGCGAGCGACGACGGGTCGACCAGCGCGACCGACCGGCCGAGGTACTCGGACTCGGTGACGGCGTGGTGCAGCCAGGTCTCGCGCCGGCCCTCGATGAGGTGCAGGCGCAGCTCGGTGGCGAGCGACGCGGCCTGCGACGCGACCTTGGGCGACAGGGGCAGGGGCACGTCGCCGTTCGCGACGCCGTCGAGCAGCTTCTCGGCCGCGAGGTCGAGTCGCGCCAGTTCGTCGCTGGCGAGCATGCCCACCGCGAAACGGGGCTGTGACACGTTGCTCTGCACGAGTACCCGGTCGAGTTCGACCTGCACCATGCGACGGAAGCGGTGCACCGCGAAGGTGGCGATGGCGCTCGGCAGGACGGCCAGGGCCACGACGGTGATCTGCTGCGGGCCCGAGTCGCTGGTCACGGGGGTCGAGAGCGCCACCATGACGACGAACGCCACGAAGAGCAGGGCGGTGGCCGTGACGACCTCTCGCACGGGCCTGAGGGTGACGATGGGCAGCAGGCCGAAGCCGACGGCGACGCTCGACGTGGCATAGGCGCCCACGTCGTGCAGCGGCCAGATGGCGACGAAGTCCAGCGTGACGACGACGGCGAGGACGACCCCGATGACGGCGAACACGCCCGTGGTCAGCCGCTCGCCCCGGACGGTCACGAGCACGGCCGTGCCGATGAAGGTGGCCACGTAGAGCAGCCACGAGATCAGGACGGGGGCGACGTCGGGATAGGCCGAGAGGTGGCTGAGGAAGAAGGCGAGGCCGTACACGGCCTGGAGCGCGGCGACCACGGCCGCGCCGACGCCCAGGTACCCGGTGCCGAGGGTGGCACCGGCCGCACGGGCCTGGCGCAGCGATCGCGCTCCGGTCGAACTGATCGGCAGGCCGCGAGCGGCTCGGCGGCCCCGGACGATCCCGAAGGTGTTCTCGTCGACGCTCATCGCGGTGCCTCCAGGACGACGGTGGTGCCCGACCCGGGCGACGAGAACAGACGGGCACTGCCGCCGACCTCGTGCAGCCGGCCGACGACGGACTCCTTGAAGCCCAGGCGCTCTTCGCTGATGCCGGCGAGGTCGAACCCGACGCCCGCATCCGTGACCATGGCACGGACCATCGAGTCGTCGTGGATGATCGTGACGTGGGCCTCGGTCACGCCGGCGTGACGTCGCACGTTCTCGAGGCACTCCGCGAGGGCCAGCAGGAACGCGTCGAGCACGTGGGTGGGCAGCAGGACCTGGCCGGTGCCGTGCCAGCTCACCTCGAGGCCCATGCGGCCGAAGCGCTGCTTGACCGACTCGAGGGTCTGACCGAGCGGGGACTCCTCGACCGTCTCGAGGCTGTAGTCGCCCGACGCCTGCGGCTGCGGCGTGCCGCCGAGACGGAGGTGGCGCAGCAGGCGTGCGTCCTCGGCCGCCTGGTCCTGGAGCGCCTGGGGCGTGACGCCGAACCCCGAGTGGGCGAGCAGGGTCAGCGTGGCCAGCACGGTGTCGTGTAGCAGGCGGGCACCCTGCCGCCGCTGGGCCTCGGTCTCGCTGGCCTGACGTTCGGCCCGGTGGGCGTTGCCGATGCTGTAGATGCGGCGTGCCGCCAGGGGCACGGCGCGTCCGAGCCAGAGGCCCGTGACGAAGCAGGACACCCAGCCGAGCAGCACGGCCGCGACCGGGAAGGTGAACGGCGAGCCGGTCGCCAGGGCCACCAGGGTCAGTTCGACGACGAAGGCCACGACCGCCGTGGTCAGCCGTGGGCGACTGGACGAGAGCATGAGGCTGAAGGCGGCGGTCGCACCACCGGCCAGGGGGATGATCGCGGTGGCGAGCGGACCGTCGTCGGGGCCACCGGCGGGCAACAGGGCGACCACGGTCGCCGCGATTCCCGAGGCCAGCCCGACCGGGACCCAGACGCGGGCGCGCGGCCCGGTGACGAAGAGCAGCGACACGACGAGCAGAGCGGCGAGCGGGGCGATCGCCGCGAGGTGCAGGGGGTCGGTCACGCCGGGGATCGCCAGGGCCACGACCGAGACTGCCGCGCAGGCGAGCCCCAGGGTGCGGGTCGTGCTGCTGAGCAGACGATCGCGCTCTTGGGCGAAGATGTCCATGATTCGTGAGTGGCTTCCGACGGTGGCGTCACGGCTGCCGGGTGGCTGGCGACTCCTCATGTTTTCACACCCAGCCCCCTCTCAGGGGGTCGTGCACGGCCCGAAACGCCGATTGTCGGGGTAACGATCCGGTCGCGATGCGGAACTGTACCCCGTGGTGTCCACCGAACTGGGGTCAGTCGAGCAGACGGCGCAGCTGGGCGCCCACCGCGTCGCCTTCGATGAGGAATCCGTCGTGCCCGTAGGGGCTCTCGACCACGGCCACGCCGTCGCCGTCCAGGCCGTGCCGCAGGTGTCGTGCGATGACCCGCTGGTCGGACACGGGGAAGAGCCGGTCGCTGTCGACGCCGAGCACCAGCGTCGGAGCCGTGATGCGGTTCAGCGCCGCCGCCACGCCGCCCCGGTCCCGCCCGACGTCGTGCGAGTTCATGGCACCGAGCAGGGTCACGTAGCTGCCCGCGTCGAAGCGGCGGGTGAACTTGTTGCCGTGGAAGTCGAGGTAGCTCTCGACCTGGAACCGTCCCGGACCGCCCAACGGTGAGATCTCGCTCTGCCAGCTGCGACCGAAGCGGGCGTTCAGTTCGTCGGGCGAGCGGTAGTTGAGCAGGGCCATCCGCCGGGCGAGGGCGAGGCCGCGGTACGGGCCGTCGACGGCGTCGTAGTAGTCGCCACCGTCGAAGGCGGCGTCCATCCGGATGGCCTCGTACTGCACCGTGTTCAGGGCGATCTGGTCGGCGCTCACGACCGGCGGTGCGGCCAGCACCGCGAGCCGGGCGACGCGAGAGGGGTGCGTGATCGCCCACTCGAGGGCGTGCATGCCTCCCATCGACCCGCCGACGACCGCGGCCCACCGCTCGATGCCGAGGTGGTCGGCCAACGCCGCCTGGGCGGCGACCTGGTCCCGGATCGTCAGGTGCGGGAACCTCGAACCCCACTCGACGGCGTCCGGCGCGAAGGACGAGGGGCCGGTGCTGCCCTGGCAGCCCCCGAGCACGTTCGGCGCGACGACGAACCAGCGGTCGGTGTCGATCGCGAGCCCCGGGCCGACGACGCCGTTCCACCAGCCCGCCGTGGGGTGGCCGGGGCCGGCCGCGCCGACGACGTGGCTGTCGCCGGTGAGGGCGTGCGAGACGAGCACGGCGTTGCTCCGCCCGGCGTCGAGTTCGCCCCAGGTCTCGACGGCGAGCCGCGGTCGGGGCAGCGTGACGCCGCTCTCGAGCACGAGCTCGTCCAGGGTCACGAACGACCGTCCGCCGGGGTCGTCGCCGTCGCGCCAGGCTCCGGTGACCGGCGGCCGGCCGAGCATCGCCAGGCGCGTGCGCTCGCTGATGACGCTCGACGGGACGGTGTCCTCGGGTGTGCTCTGCCAGTCCATGTGACGTCCATCCTGGACGAGCCGAGGAGGCGCGGTGCGTTTGTTACGCACACCGCGCCTCCTCGAGTCCACCGCGCAAGCCCCCACCGGCCCCCGCCCGTCCTAGCTGCTGCGGAGCGCCTCCCGGGTGACGGCGCGCGCCGCCGCGAAGCCCGCGTCGAGGTCGGCCTTCAGGTCGTCGACGTTCTCGAGGCCGACCGAGAGGCGGACGAGCCCCGGCGTGACGCCGGTCGTGAGCTGCTGCTCGGGGGTGAGCTGCGAGTGCGTCGTCGAGGCGGGGTGGATCACGAGGCTGCGCACGTCGCCGATGTTCGCGAGGTGGCTGAAGAGCTCGAGGGCGTCGACGAGCGCTCGGCCGGCGTCGACGCCTCCCTTGAGCTCGAAGGACAGCACGGCCCCGACGCCCTTGGGTGCGTACTTGTTCGCCGCCGCGTACCAGGGGCTCGTCGGCAGGCCCGCGTAGTACACCGCGGCGACGTCGTCGCGGGCGTCGAGCCACTCCGCCACCTCTTGCGCGTTCTGGACGTGTCGCTCGATCCGCAGGCTGAGCGTCTCGATGCCCTGGATCAACGAGAAGGCCGTGTCCGGGCTGTTGGACGCCCCGAGGTCGCGCAGCAGCTGCACGCGCGCCTTGATGACGTAGGCGAGAGCGTCGCCGACGGCCTGCGTGTAGACGGCCCCGTGGTACGACGGGTCGGGCTGCGTCAGACCGGGGAAGCGCTCCGCGTGGGACGACCACGGGAAGGTCCCGCCGTCGACGATGAAGCCGCCGATGACGGTGCCGTGCCCGCCGAGGAACTTCGTCGCCGAGTGGACGACGATGTCGGCCCCGTGCTCGAGCGGCCTGATCAGGTACGGCGTCGCGATCGTGTTGTCCACGATCAGCGGGACGCCCTCGGCGTGTGCCACCCCGGACACCTTCTCGAGGTCGAGGATGTTGATCTTCGGGTTGCCGATCGTCTCGGCGAAGAACAGCTTCGTGTTCGGACGCACGGCGCGGCGCCACTCGTCGGCGTCGTCCTGGTTCTCGACGAACGTCGTCTCGATGCCGAGCTTCGCGAGCGTGTACTTGAAGAGGTTGTACGTGCCGCCGTAGATCGACGACGACGACACGATGTGGTCGCCCGCCTCGGCGATGTTCAGCACGGCGAAGGTCGACGCGGCCTGGCCCGACGACACCAGCAGGGCACCCGTCCCGCCCTCGAGCGCGGCGATGCGCTTCTCCACGACGTCGTGGGTGGGGTTCATGATGCGCGAGTAGATGTTGCCGTTCTCGGCGAGGGCGAAGAGGTCCTGCGCGTGTTGCGCGTCCCGGAAGACGTACGACGTCGTCTTGTAGATCGGCGTGGCGCGGGCATGGGTCGTCGGGTCGGGCTGGGCCCCGGCGTGGATCTGCTGCGTCTCGAACTTCCAGGCGGGCTGGGCGTCGGTCATGGTGTGCTCCTGCGGTCGGGGTGCGTGGGCCGGGGTCGTCGGCGGGGGTCTGCGGTGACAGCCACGGTACGGACCGTGCCCCCGACCGTCCACGATGCCGGACACGGGACGTAACGGGGCCGCTAGCGTGGGGCGGTGCGCCTGCAGCGGGCGCCGACCACGAACGAGGCAACAGGAGGCAGACGTGGCGAAGCGGGTCGTGGTGACGGGAGCGAGCTCGGGCATCGGAGCGGCGACGGTGCGGTCGTTCCGCTCCCGCGGCTGGGAGGTCCTGGCCGTCGCGCGACGCGAGGACCGCCTCCGGGCGCTCGCCGACGAGACGGGGGCGGCCTGGTTCCGGGCCGACCTCACCAGCGACGACGACGTGGCCGCCCTGCGGGCCCACGTCGAGGAGACCGGACCGTTGCACGCCCTGGTCAACAACGCGGGTGGGGCGTTCGGACTCGACAGCGTCGAGAACGGCTCGATCGACGACTGGCAGCGCATGTTCGACGTCAACGTCCTGGGCACCAAGCGCGCGGTCACCGCCTTGCTGCCGTCGCTCCGCCGCGGAGCCGAGGAGGCGCGGGGCGCCGACATCGTGACCGTCACGTCGATCGCCGGTCACGTCGCCTACGAGAACGGCGGTGGCTACAACGCCTCGAAGTTCGCCGAGCACGCCCTCGTGGCCGTGCTGCGGCTCGAGCTGGCCGGGGAGCCGATCCGGGTGATCGAGATCGCGCCGGGCATGGTGCACACCGAGGAGTTCTCGCTCGTGCGCTTCGGCGGCGACCAGGACCGCGCCGACGCGGTCTACCGCGACGTCGAGTCGCCGTTGACGGCTGACGACGTGGCCGAGTCGATCGTGCACTCGGTCGAGCTGCCGGCCCACGTCAACCTCGACCTGGTGACCATCAAGCCCGTGGCTCAGGCGGCGACGTACAAGGTGGCCAAGGGCGAGCTGAGGGTCAAGAAGGACTGACCGAGCCGGCCCCGCCGTCCGTGCGGCTCTCGCGCAGGGCCGCGAGGTCGCCCTCGACGAGGTCGCGCAGGCGCTCGTGGCGCCCGTCGTCGTAGTCGTCGGCCGGGCGCGCGGCCCAGCCGAGCCGGTCGACGACCGTCTGCCCGACGTCGTCCCACGCTCGCGACCGGGCGTCCGCGACGACCTCGGCCACGAAGTCGTCGTCCTCCCGGCGGGCGGCCAGCGCCCGGGCCACGCCCTTCGACGCGGCCTCGCGGAGCTTCAGGGCGTCGGCGTCCTCGGGACGGTAGTCGAACTGGTGACGGGACTGACCGTACGACCGCCCGGTCATCCGACGCAGTCTGCGGACGCGCACCGCGGCCGACGTCTGCTCGGCCGTCAGGCGGTCGATCTCGTCGCGGGTGACCCGCGTCGCGACGTCCTCGTCGAACGGGAGGCGCTCCTGCAGGGCACGGCGGATGATCTGGTTCGTGACGGCCACCACCAGGGCCGCCCGGACGATCAACAGGCCTTCGTCGACCGCGCGCTCGAGCGCCGTGCGTTCCGCGCGACGGCGCGTTCCCGGTCCGTGGGGCACTGGTCGACGTCCTCTCGTGGTGGCGGGTCAGGCCCCGACCCTACCGGCGCGCGGGGGAGCGACGACCGGGTGGGCGGACCGCGCGACGGGTGGGCGGACGACGCGTCACACGGGTCACCAGCGGGTGGTTCCGGCGGGGGACGACCCGCCCGGCGACCGGGGGGACGTCGCCGACGGTGCCCGCGCCTCCTGCCGTCCGGGGCCCGGAGGGCCGCAGAACCGCGTGGGACGGCGAGCCTCACCCGGGGGGAGCGGACGCGGACCGGCCCCCACCCGGGCGCCACCCGGACGTCACCCGGACGAGGCCCCCTCGAACGGGGGACCCCCTCGTTCTTCGTCTTCCCAGGAGGGACCCGTACCGTTGTGGAGGTCAGGACGTCCCGAACCCGAATCCGGGACGTGCCTCTGCCGTGGTCGCCCGAATCGACCGCCGGCCGACGACGTCGGGCCACCCCTCCCGACGACGCCACCCGAACGCACCCTCCGACGAGGGTCGCCACCCGAACGCGACGCCCTGCGGCGCGACGGCGACCGTCGACGAACCCAGAGGAACCCCCGTGACCCTCCGCGTCCGCACCTCCCTGCCCTCCGTCCCCCCGGCCCCCCGCGTCAGCGTCGTCGTCTGCGCCGACGAATCCACCCCCTTCGACGGCCTGACGGCCGCGCTCGACTCCGTCCTCCGCGACGGCGACGTGCACGACGTCCTCGTGGTCGTCGATCGGGCACCGCGACTCCGCGACCACCTGCGCCACCGGTACGACGACCTGCTCGTCGTCGACAACACCCGCACCCCGGGGCTCGCCGGCAGCCGCGACACCGGCATCGAGTCGGCACGCGGCGACGTCGTCGCGTTCCTCGACGCGGACTGCGTCGCCCACGCCGGCTGGGCCCGGGCGCTCGCCGCCCCGTTCGACCAGGTCGACGTCATCGCGGTCGTGGGACGGACCGAACCGACCTGGCCCGGTGCGGCCTCGTCCGCCCTGCCCGACGACCTGCTCTGGGCCGTCGACTGCACGCCCCGTACGCGACCCGACGGCCTCGTCGGCTTCGACGACGTGGCGGGAGCGACCGTGGCCTTCCGACGATGGGACCTGCTGCAGGTCGGTGGCCTGGCCAGCGGTGTCGACGCCCGTGAGGGCGTGCCCCGCGGCGCCGAGTTCGTCGAGCTGTGCCTGCGCCTCGCCGCGGACGAGCCGGAGGCGCGGGTCGTGTCGACCTCGTCGGCCAGGGTCTCGCGCACCGTGCGTCCCTCGCGGACGCGCCGGAGCTCGGTCGTCGGCGCCGCCGTGGACCGCGGCGTCACCCAGACCGCGCTGCGACGCTCCCTCGGGGGAGAAGCCGACACCGCCGTCGTCCCGGGCGTCACGGCCGCTCGCCTGGCCTCGGGCGCGTGGCGTTCGTTCGTCGGTCGTCGGAGGGGCACGGCGGTGCTGGCCGCCGCGGCCGTCGGTCTCGTGGCCGGTCGCCTGCTCGGGCTGCTGCGCGGAACGCACGTCGGTCTGCCGATCGACCAGCTCGAACCGCTGCGTTCGGCCACCGTCCGCCACTGACGTCTCCTGGTCGCGACGGCGTTCCCCGGGCCCCCACGGGTCCGGGGTCGCAAGATGGACGTGTGATCGTCCCGACCAGAGTCGCCGGCCTCGAGGCCCTCGACGAGTTCCTCCCCCTCGCCGGCTCCGCCTACGCCCGTGACCGGAACCACGACCTCGGGGTGTCACGCCGCACCGTCTCGGGGCTGTCGCCGTACCTCCGCCACCGTCTCGTGACGGAACGCGAGGTCGTCGGCGCAGTCCTCGAGCGTCACACGCTCGGTGCGGCGGAGAAGTTCGTGCAGGAGGTGTTCTGGCGCACCTACTGGAAGGGCTGGCTGGAGCAGAACCCCGAGGTGTGGCGGCGGTACCGACGGGACGTCGACCGCGCCGTCGACGCCGGCGTCCCCGCGGGGTACGACGAGGCGGTCGCCGGCCGCACCGGCATCGACGCGATGGACGCCTGGGTGCGCGAGCTCGTCGACACCGGGTACCTCCACAACCACACGCGCATGTGGTTCGCCAGCATCTGGATCTTCACCCTCGGCCTTCCGTGGCACCTGGGCGCCGACTTCTTCCACCGCCACCTGCTCGACGGGGACGCGGCCTCGAACACCCTGTCCTGGCGCTGGGTGGCGGGCCTGCAGACCGCCGGCAAGACCTACCTCGCGACGGCCTCGAACATCTCGCGCTTCACCGACGGGCGCTTCTCGCCCGAGGGTCTCGCCACCACGGCCAGGGCCCTCGACGAGGAGCCGTTGCCGCCACGGACGCCCGTCGAGGCCGCCGACGTCGTCGGCTCCCCGTATGGGCGGGTCGGGCTGCTGCTCCACGAGGAGGACCTCGAGCCCGAGAGCCTGCTCGCCGAACGCCCCGGTCTCGTCGCGCGGCTGTCGGCCGTGGCCGTCTCCGCCGACCCCGGAGGCCGGTCCCCACAGGGCGCCTCCGCCGCCGTCGTGGCCTTCACGACGGGCGCTCGGGACGACGCGGCGACACGGACGCGGGACGCCGACGGTCGGCCCGCCCGGACGCCCACCGACGCACGGCCCGCCGCCGTCGTCGAGTGGGCGCGGTCCGAGGGGCTCGACACGGTGGTGACGCCGTACGCCCCGGTCGGTCCCGTCCAGGAGCGACTGACGTCCGTGCGCGGAGCCCTCTCTGCCGAGGGGATCGACCTCGTCACCGTCCGGCGGCGGTGGGACGGCGAGGCGTGGCCGTCCGCCTCCCGGGGCTTCTTCCCGTTCCGCGGTCGCATCCCCGAACTCGTCCGCCAGCTCTGAGGCGGCCCGGGGAGGGCCGGGGGCGGCAGCTCGTCCGAGGCTGTGGACCGCCCAGGCGGTCGCCCGTACCGTGGGCCACATGGACCAGACCATGCCGGGGGCCGACGCCGATCCGGTGTCCCGCACCGCGCCTCCGTTGCTCCGCCCCGCGTTCATCCGACAGCACTGGGGCGGCCTGGCCTTCGCGCACTGGCGGGTCGAGCCCGATCGCGTCGCCCCGCTGCTGCCGCCCGGCACGCGGCCCGACGTGTTCGACGGGTCGACCTGGGTCGGGCTCATCCCGTTCAAGCTGACGGGCAGCGCCTTCGGGCCGCTGCCCGCGGTGCCCTGGGCCGGGGACTTCCTCGAGACGAACGTGCGGCTGTACTCGGTCGATGCCCTGGGCCGACGCGGCGTGGTGTTCCGCACCCTCGAGGCGCAGCGCCTCGTCTCGGTGCTCGCGGCGAACGTGGGCCTCGGTCTGCCGTATCGCTGGGCGTCGATGCGCGAGTCCCGGGTCGACGGGGTCGTGACGTACCGCAGCACCCGGCTCGGGCCGGGGACGAACCCGTCGTCGCGGCTGTCCGTCCGTCCCACCGACGAGGTGGTCGACGGCGACCCGCTCGCCGAGTTCCTCACCGCCCGCTGGGGCATGCACGTCGCCCGCGGCGGGCGCACCCGGTACTGGCCGAACCGGCACGACACCTGGTCGCTGCGCCGGGCCGAGCTGGTCGACCTCGACGACGAGCTCGTCGCCGACGGCGGCCTGCCGGGCGTCACCGACCGCGAGCCCGACTCACTGCTGTGGTCCGACGGCGTCGACACGGTCTTCGCGCCTCCCGGGGGTGCCTGGGTCCCGGCGTGACGCGGGGAGCCCTGCGCGCGTTACGGTTGTCGGCATGGTCACCCCACCCGACGACAGCCAGGCCGCCCCCGCACGACCCGAGGTCGAGGCTCCCGAGCGGGAGGTGCTGGGCTGGCTCGAGTTCGGTGAGGCCGCTCGCCACCTGGCCTCCGACGTCGTCCAGGCGGGGTTCACGCCCGACGTGATCGTCGCCGTCGCCCGCGGGGGGCTCGTGCTCGCCGGTGCCGTGGCCTACGCGCTCGACACCAAGATGTGCGGTTCGATCAACGTCGAGTTCTACACGGGCATCGACGAGCGGCTGCCCGAGCCCGTGCTGCTGCCCCCGACCCTCGACGCCCCGTCGCTCGAGGGCAAGAAGGTCCTCGTCGTCGACGACGTGTCCGACTCGGGGCGCACCCTCGTGCTCGTGCGCGACCTGCTCGCCGAGGTGGCCTCCGAGGTCCGCACGGTCTGCCTCTACAGCAAGCCCCGCACCGTGCTCGAACCCGACTTCGTCTGGAAGCGCACCGACCAGTGGATCACCTTCCCGTGGAGCGCACTGCCGCCCGTCACGCGTGAGGTCGGAGCGGGGGCGGGCGAGTGAGCATCCACCTGGTGGGCGGCGGCTGGTCGCCCGACGACACCGAGCTGTACGACCTCTTCGTCGCCGAGGCCGCCGTCCGCGGTGCCGCCGTCGGTCGGAGCGTGCCGCGCATCGCCGTGCTGATCGTCGTGGCCGACGACTCGCCGTCCGCCGAGTTCCGTGACGGCTACCCCGCCATGCTGGCCGCCGGGGGGCGCTGTGAGGCCCTCACGACCATCGTCTCCGCCGGGGACGAGTTCGACACCCGCGTGCTGAGCGACGTCGACGGCCTGCTCGTGGCGGGTGGGCTCACCCCCGCCTACCTCGACGCGGTCGCTCCGTTGATCGACCAGGTGCGCCTCCTGGTGGCCGACGGGCTGCCCTACCTCGGTTTCTCGGCCGGCGCCATGATCGCCGCGGACCGCGCCGTGCTCGGCGGCTGGTTGATCGGCGACGTCCCGGTCTGCCCCGAGGACGCGGCAGAAGACCTCGACGAGGTCACCCTCGCCGACGGCCTCGGCCTCGTCGACCTCGCCATCGACGTGCACGCCGCCCAGTGGGGCACCCTGACCAGGCTCATCGCCGCCACCGAGGCGGGACTCGTCCGTGGTGGCGTCGCCATCGACGAGAACACCGCCCTGGTCGTCGGCGAGGGCGCCCTCGCGGTGCTCGGCACCGGCAGCGTCTGGCGGGTCGAACCGCAGCTCGACGACGGCGGCGAGATCGTCGGCGTCTCGGTCGGCACGCTCGGGGTCGAGTGACCGTCGAGGCGCACGATCACCGTCGACCGCTCTCGGAGCAGATCGACCCCTCGTGGGCGACCGCGCTCGAACCCGTGGCCGACCGCATCACCGACATGGGCGAGTACCTGCGAGCCGAGGTGCGCGCGGGGCGCGGTTACCTGCCCGCCGGCGAGGACGTGCTGCGCGCCTTCCGACAGCCGCTCGACGAGGTGCGCGTCCTGATCGTCGGTCAGGACCCCTACCCGACGCCCGGCCACCCGATCGGGCTGTCGTTCGCGGTCGACCCGCACGTGCGCCCGGTGCCGCGCAGCCTCGCGAACATCTATCGCGAGCTGCACGACGACCTCGGCGTCCCCGTCGTCGAGCACGGTGACCTGACCTCGTGGTCGCGCCACGGCGTGCTGCTGCTCAACCGGGTGCTCACGGTGCGTCCGGGCGAGACGGCGTCGCACCGCGGCAAGGGCTGGGAGCCGGTCACCCAGCGCGCGATCGAGGTGCTCGCGGCGCGGGGAGGGCCCCTCGTGGCCATCCTCTGGGGCCGTGACGCGTCGGCGCTCAAGCCGATGCTCGGCGACGTCCCCTCGATCGAGTCGCCGCACCCGAGCCCGCTGTCGGCGTCGCGCGGATTCTTCGGCTCGCGGCCGTTCAGCCGGGCGAACGAGCTGCTCGTCGCCCAGGGCGGCGACCCCGTCGACTGGACGCTCCCGCCCGCCGTCTGACGGTCCCGCACCCGGCGTGGCAGAGTGATCCCGTGCTCGAAGAGGAATACCAGCCCCGGCGTCGGCTTCCCCGAGCCCTCCGCCCCCCGGCCCCGGTCGAGCCCGGCTTCACGTTCGAGATCCGACCCGCGACGCCCGCCGACCTGCCCTACGTCCAGGAGATCTACAACCACTACGTGGCGAACTCGTCCGTCACCTTCGACGAGGACGCGATGACCCTCGCCGAGTGGCGCCGCAAGTTCGCCTTCGTCACGACGCTCGGCATGCCGTTCCTCGTCGCGGTGAACCCGTCCGGCGAGGCCCTCGGCTATGCGCTCGCGACCCCGTGGGGCGGCAAGGCGGCCTACCGCTACACCGTCGAGAGCTCGATCTACCTGCGGGCCGCCTCGACCGGCAAGGGCCTCGGCCGTGCCCTGCTCGAGGCGCTCGTCGAGGCCTGCCGGGACGCGGGCATCCGCGAGATGATCGCCGTGATCGCCGACAAGAACGCCGAGGCGTCGATCGGCCTGCACGAGCGCCTCGGCTTCACCGAGGTCGGTCGCATGGGCCGGGTCGGCTTCAAGTTCGGCCGCTGGCTCGGCACGATCACGATGCAGAAGTCGCTCAAGAAGCGCCGCCGCGCCTGAACCTCAGGGCAGCGGGCCGACGATCTCCCGCAACATGCGTTCGGTCGCGTCGACGGTGCCGGGCTCGCCGCGCCAGAGCATGCGGACGATCAGGCCGTCGACGGCGAGGGCCACGACGTCGAGCCGCTCGCTCGGCACGCCGGTCCGCCTCAGCACGTGTTCGAGCGACGAGTACCAGAGGTCCGCGTCCTCGCGCAGCGACTCGTCCCGCATGGCGGTGAACAGCAGCTCGTACTGCGCCCGGGCCGACCCGCGCTCGGTGATCGCGTACCGGACGAGCGTCTCGGCCAGGTCGGCCAAGGAGGCGCGCTCGAGGCGGTCGAACGACCGCACCCAGTCCGTGGTCGCGTGGCGCAGCGCCGCCCGCAGCAGGTCGTCGCGTCCGGCGAAGTAGTACGTGGCCGCCGAGACCGGGACGCCGGCCGCGCGGGCGACCGCGCGGTGCGTCACGGCCGAGGGGCCGCCCGCCTCGAGGACGGCCAGGACGCCGTCGAGCAGCGCGCGCCTCCTGGTCTCGCCCTTCGGGGTCAGGGCCTGGCCACCGGGGCCGACGGTCGAGCCGCCGGGGCCCCGGCCGTCACCCGACGTCGTGTCGGTCACGGGGTCAGGCCGCGGCCTCGTGGCGACCGCCGAGCTCGAGCATGGTGACGCCGCCGATGACGAGGACGATGCCGCCGAGCTGGACGAGGGTCAGGGGCTCCTTGAAGAAGATCCAGCTGATGAGGGCGACGAGGACGACGCCGACGCCGGCCCAGATCGCGTAGGCGATGCCGAGCGGCACGCCCTTGCTCAGCGACTGCGAGAGCATCGCGAACGCGAAGACGTAGCCGACCACGACCGCCGCGTACTGCCACCACTTGGCGTCGGGGCCGCTGGTGACCTTGAGGAAGCTCGTGGCGAAGACCTCGCCGACGATGGCGAGCGCGAGGAAGAGGTAACCCATGACGGTGTCCTGTCGAGACGTGCGACGGTCCCGGAGGCGACCTGCGGCCGGGGGAGCACGAATGGGACAAATGTACCAGAAAGCGAGATCCGTGGCCGGAGCCGCGGCCTAGGCTCGACGGGTGTTCGAACTCCACCACCTGAGCGCCCACGAGCAGTGGGACTGGCTGCGTCGCGGCGAGGTCTCGCCCCGTGAGCTGACCACCCACTACCTGGAGCGCATCGCCCGCCTCGACGGCGACGTCGGCGCGTTCGTGACGGTGACCGGCGAGGCCGCCCTCGCGCGGGCCGACGCCCTGGCCGCCGGAGGCCCCTCGGTCGCGCCGCTCTGGGGGCTGCCGCTGGCCGACAAGGACCTGAGCGACCGCGCGGGCGTGCCGACCTGGTCGGGCTCACGCCTCAGCAGGGGCCGGGTGCCCGAGACGTCGGCCGAGATCACCGAGGCGCTCGACGAGGCCGGCGCGATCAGCGTGGGCAAGACGGCCACGCCCGAGTACGGGTTGACCGCGTACACCGAGACGCTCGTGGGCCCTCCGACGCGCAACCCGTGGGCGCCCGAGACGGGCGCGGGCGGGTCGAGCGGCGGCGCCGCGGCCGCCGTCGCCGCGGGGTTGTTGCCGTTCGCACCCGGGTCCGACGGCGGGGGCAGCATCCGCATCCCGGCCGCCGCCACGGGCCTCGTCGGACTCAAGCCCTCCCGGGGACGCGTGCCGGCGCAGTCGGGTCTGACGAGCCTCGCGGGCCTGCCGGTCGGCGGGGCCCTGGCCCGGTCGGTGGCCGACGCCGCCCTGCTGCTCGACGCGATGGTGTCGCCCGACGGGCGCGAACCGCGGCACCACCAGGCCCTCTGGGCACCTCCGTCACCCGACGGCGCCTACCTCGGCACGGCCGTGCGGGGTGAGGGACGCTTCCAGGTCGCCGTCATGACGACGAGCCCGTGGGACGACGCGTTCGACGTCCGGGTCGACCCGCGCCTCCTGGGCGTCCTCGGCGAGACCGCCGACCTGCTCACGACGATGGGGCACGGCGTGGACGAGACCACCCTGCCGGCGTCCGACTACCCGGCGTTGTTCCGCACGATCTGGCAGGCGGGGGCGGCGGGCATCCCGGCCGAGACCGAGGCCGACCTGGCGCTGCTCGAGCCCGTCACCCGGTGGCTGGTCGAACAGGGGCGACGCGTCACGGCGCGAGAGCTGTCGGCGGCGCTCGTCGGGCTCGCGGCGTTCGAACGAGTCGTCGTCGAGCGGTTCTCGGCCTTCGACGCCGTCCTGACGCCGACCCTGGCGATGCTGCCGCGCCCGCTCGGCTGGTACGACGCCGAGGACGCCGAACGCAACTTCGAGCAGCAGTGCCTGTACTCGCCGTTCACGTCGTTCGTCAACGTGGCCGGGCTGCCGGCGATCAGCCTCCCGGTGGGCGAGGTCGACGGCGTGCCCGCGGGCGTGCAGCTGATCGGGCGACCGGGGCGCGAGGACGTCCTGCTCGCGCTCGGCGCCCAGCTCGAGCGGCGGCTGCGGTGGCAGCGTCGGCACCCGCCGATGTGGTGAGCCGCGTGGGCACCGCTGACGAGCCGGGGCTCAGTCGAGCGTCGGCACCGAGTCGACCAGCGTCCGCGTGTAGTCGTGCCGCGGTCGACGCAGCACGTCGTCGGTGAGGCCCTGCTCGACGATGTGACCGTCTCGCAGCACGGCGACCCGGTCGGCGAGGTGCTGCACGAGTCCGATGTCGTGCGACACGAGCAGCAGCGACAGCCCGCGTTCGTCGCGCAGCTCGCGCAGCAGCTCGAGGATCTGCGCCCGCACGGTGACGTCGAGCGCACTCATGGGCTCGTCGCCGATCAGCAGCCGCGGCCCGTGCACGAGGGCCCGGGCCAGGGCGATGCGCTGCCGTTGGCCCCCGCTGAACTCGTGGGGCCAGGCCTCGGCGTCGTGCGCCGAGAGGCCAACCCGTTCGAGCATCTCTGCGACCAGGCGGTCGTGGTCGCCCTCGACGCGTAGGGCGCGCAGCGGCTCGGCCACGGTGTCGCCCACGCGCATGCGGGGGTCCAGCGAGGCGTAGGGGTCCTGCAGGACGATGCCCGTCTGGCGCCGCAGCCAGCGCAGGCGCGAGGCGCGGTCGGGGGCGACCGTGCGCCCGTCGAAGGTCACCGTGCCGGACGTCGCCCTGTCGAGGGCCAGCAGCAGGCGCACCAGCGTGGACTTGCCCGAGCCGGACTCACCGATCAGCGCGACGCTCTCGCCGGCGGCGACCTCGAGGTCGGCGTCGACCAGAGCGTGGCGCACCGGGCCCGGTCGGAAGGGCGAACGGCGCGGCAGGGTGAAGGTGCGAGTGAGGCCCCGGGCGACGAGCAGAGGAGGCGCGGGTGCGGTGGTCGGGTCGCTCACGAGGACCTCCAGGTCGTCGCTCTCGTGGCCTCGACGAGCCCGCGGGTGACCTCGTGCTCGGGGCGGTGCAGCAGCTGCTCGACGGGGCCCCGCTCGACGACGCGCCCGTGCGACAGCACCGCCGCGTGGTCGGTGATGCGCGAGAGCACGGCGAGGTCGTGCGTGACGAAGAGCAGCGACGTCCGCTGCTCGTCGACCAGGCGCTGGAAGAGCGCGAGCACCTCGGCCTGCGTGGTGACGTCCAGCGCGGTGGTCGGCTCGTCGGCGAGGACGAGCCCCGGCCGGTTGATCAGCGCCATGGCGATGCCGACGCGCTGCCGCTGACCGCCCGAGAGCTGGTGCGGGTAGAGGTCCACGACGGTCTCGGGGTCGGGCAGGCCGACCTCGGCGGCCGCGGCCACCGCTCGCGAGCGGGCGTCCCGGCGACCGACGCGGCCGTGCAGGCGGAGGGGCTCGACGATCTGTCGCCCGACGGTCACGACGGGGTCGAGGGCCGTGCGGGGGTCCTGGAAGACCGTGCCGACGACGCGGCCGCGCAGGCCGGCCAGGTCGCGCTCCGACGCCCCGAGCAGTTCGCGTCCGTCGAGCCGGATGCTGCCCGTCGCGCGGGCGCCGTCGGGCAGGAGGCCGAGCACGGCCAGCGTCGTCATCGACTTGCCCGAACCGGACTCGCCGATCAGTCCGACCCGCGCACCGTCGGGCACGTCGAGCGAGAGGCCGTCGACGACGCGGCGGCCGCCGACGGTCACGGTGAGGTCGTCGATCACCAGGCTCACGAGACGACCCCCGGGGTGGTCGAGGTGCCTGCGGCGCTCGGGGCGGTGGCTCGCGGGCGAGAGGTGGACGGAGCCGGTGTCGTGGGGGAGCCCGGGGTGCCACGTCCCGTCCGCCGGGACCGCAGCCGGGGGTCGGAGGCGTCGCGCACGGCGTCGCCCAGCAGGTTGAGTGCCAGGACGGTCAGCGTGATGGCGAGCCCGGGCCAGACGACCGACCCCGGGTGCACGCCGATGAACTTCTGCAGGTCGCTCAGCAGACGCCCCCACGAGGCGGTGTCGGCCGGGGCGCCGTAGCCGAGGAACGACAGTCCGGCCTCGGCGAGCACGCTCGTGGCCATCGACAGCGAGAGCTGGACGACGAAGACGGGCGCGATGTTCGGCAGCACGTGGCGACGCAGCACGGCCCCGCTGCCGAGCCCGTTCGCCCGGGCGGCGAGCACGTAGTCGGTCCGCGCCACCTGACGGATCTCGGACCGGCTGACCCGGGCGATCGTCACGCCGTAGCCGATCCCCACGGCGACGACCACCACGGTGAGGGACCCGCCGAACGCCGCGGCGAGGGCCATGGCGATCAGGAGCGTCGGGAACGCCACGAGCACGTCGATCAGCACGGCGACCGACTCGCGCACCCAGCGGGACGTCAACGAGCCGAGGGCGGCCAGCCCCACCCCCACCACGGTGGCGACCACGCCCGAGGCGACGGCGACCACGACCGTCGTGCCCGTCGCCGCGACGACGTAGCTGAAGATGTCGCGGCCGATCGAGTCGGTGCCGAAGGGGTGACCGAGCGAGGGCGTCAGCCAGGCCGAGTAGGGGTCGGTGTCGAAGGGGTCGAGCGGGGTCCAGAACCGGCTGACCACGGCGGACAGGACGATCAGGGTCAGCCAGCCGGCGCCGAACGCGCCCTGCGGTCGACGCAGCAGCTCGCGGACGAACGCGCCGCGCCTCATCGGTCGCCCTCGCGGAGGCGCGGGTCGAGCCGCCGGTGCACGACGTCGATCACGAGGCCGATGAACAGCACGAGCGTGGTCAGCGTCATCAGTTCACCCTGCACCTTGGTCAGGTCGCGGCGGCCGACGTCGGTCACCAGCATGCGGCCGAGCCCGGGCAGCGTGAACAACTGCTCGACGACGACGGCCGACACGATCAGGCCGGCCACCTGCAGGCCGAGGATCGACACGATGCTGAGCATCACGTTGGGCAGCCCGTGTCGCACGAGGGCGCGCGACCGGGTCATGCCGTTGGCGGCGGCCGTCCGCACGTAGTCCTGGTCCAGGGCCCCGAGCGCCGCCGACCGGGTGAAGCGCAACAACACGGCCCCCTCGACGATGCCGATGGTGAGGGCCGGCAGCACGAGCGAGCGCAAGGCCCGCCCGGGCTCGCTCCAGCCGTCGGCCGGGAACCCCTGCGTCGGCAGCAACCGCAGCGTCACGGCGAAGACGCCGATCAGCAGCATGCCCGCCCAGACGACCGGCACGGCCGCGAGCAGCTGGGCCCCGGTGCCGAGGACGACCCCGGAGGCGCGGCCACGGCGGAGCGCGCTCGTCACGCCGAGCGGGATGCCGATCAGCAATCCGAAGACCAGGGACAGCCCCGCGAGCGGCAGGGTGACGGCCAGCTTGTCGAGCACCTCGTCGACCACCGGCGTCCCCGTGACGAGCGATTCGCCCAGGTCGAGCCTCAGCAGCCCGCCGGCCCAGTCGAGGTACTGCACGACGACGGGACGATCGAGGCCGAGCTGCTGACGGAGGGCGGCGACCTGCTCGGGTGAGCCGGTCGTGCCGGCGATCGCCTGGGCGACGTCGCCCGGCAGCAACCGCAGCGTCGCGAAGATCAGCACGCTGGCGACGGCTAGCCCCCCGACGAAGAGGAGCAGGCGGCCGACGACGAAGCGGGTCACTCCGTCGTGGCCAGGTCAGCCAGGTCGAGGCGGGTCGTGGTCGAGCTCGTCGGGAAGCCGGTGACGCCGTCGTGGATCGCCGTCAGCGTCGTGGCCGTGTAGAGCCATTCGGCCGGTGCGTCGTCCGAGACGATCGTCGCCGCCTCGGCGAGCTTCTCGTCGGCCACCTCCGGGTCGGTCGCCGCGATCGACTCGGCGTAGAGCTGTTGCACGGGGGCGCTGTCGTAGCCCCAGTAGTAGTCCGGGTTCGCCCAGTTCGCGAAGTCGTGCGTCTCGGCGTGGTTGACCATGCTGAGCTCGAAGTCCTTGTTCACGTAGACGTCGTCGAGCCAGGTGCTGAAGTCGACCTGCTGCACCGTCAACGTGACGCCGACCGCCTTGAGTTGCGTGGTCAGCACGTCGCCGATGGCGGCCGGGTAGACGTTGGGGTACTCGAGGGTGAGCGAGAGGTCACCGTCGTGACCGGCCTCGGCCAGCAGGCCCTTCGCCTCGTCGGGGTCGTAGGAGTCGACGCTCGTGAGGTCCTCGTAGCCGGGGTCGAGCTCGGGGA
Organism: Frigoribacterium sp. SL97; assembly: GCF_026625765.1. NCBI lineage: Bacteria > Bacillati > Actinomycetota > Actinomycetes > Micrococcales > Microbacteriaceae > Frigoribacterium > Frigoribacterium sp. SL97. Next base: position 2,668,627 of record NZ_CP113062.1, on the reverse strand, counting down.
TCGGGCCCCCCTGGTCCACCGCCGACCCGCCGACGGCGGCGATCAGGGCATCGTTGTCGATCGCGAGGCGCAGGGCCTTGCGGACCTTGGCGTCGGTGAAGGGGGCGACGGCGTTGTTGAACGCGAGGGTGTACTTGTCGGTCGTCTTGCCCTTCTCGAGGGTGATGCCGTCCACGCCGTCGAGCTGGGTCGACAGGGTCGCGTCGACCGCGGTCTGCACGTCGACGTCACCCGAGATCGAGGCGTTGATCGCCGCGGACGGGTCGGTCACGTAGCGGAAGGTCACGCCCGCGACCTTCGCCGGGGTGCCCCAGTAGTCGTCGAAGCGCCCGAGCTGCAGGTTGTCGCCCTGTCGCCAGCTCGTCAGCTCGAAGGGGCCGGTGCCGTTCGCCGTCGTCGAGAGGTCGTTCGTCGCGGACTGCTGGAGCACGAGGCCCGCGCGACCGGTGAGGTCGAACAGCAGGGACGAGTCGGGTCGCGAGAGCGTCAGCACGACGGTGTCGGCGGCGGGCGCCGTGATGGTCGAGACCGCGGCGAGGTCGGAATGGCTCGCGAGCGAGGCGTCGTCCTTGACCTGGGACAGCGACCAGACGACGTCGTCGGCCGTCATCGCGGCCCCGTCGTGGAAGGTCACGCCGTCGTGCAGCGTGAACGTGTAGGTCAGGCCGTCGTCGCTGACCGTGTGGCTCGCGGCCAACACGTCGCGGATCTCGTTGTCCTGCGTGCGGCCGACGAGGCCCTGGTAGACGTTGTCGATCAGCACCTGGTCGAGCGCGATGCCGGCCGTGGTGCGGATGTCGAGGTCGCTCGGCTCGAGCACGAGGCCGACGGTGACGGTCGCGTCGGGGTCGGGGGTGCCCGACCCGTCGGGGGACGAGGCGGACGAGCAACCCGTCGCGAGCAGCAACAGCGCGGCGACGGCGGCGGAGAGGGGGAGGGTGCGCACCTGGTGGGGCCTTCCGGGGATGGCCGTGGCGGATCGTCCACGGCGACGGGGGACCGGGGGCGCGGGAGAGCCCCTCGGTCGTTCGGCGGGGGAGTCCCGGTCGCTGCTGAACCGGTCCACGCGATCCGTCACCGTGTTGCTGTCGGACACGGCACGGCCCCTTGCGCCGGGCGTCGCTGACGGACTCCCGAACCCGTCAGAACTTACCATCACGGCAGCGAGGTCGCTGTCAATCGAGAGACCCGTGTGGCGGATGAGGCAAGCCTTACCTATATTGAAGGGGTCATGCTCTTCGTAGACCAGAACCCGCCCCTGCCGCACGACGCCTTGCGCGTCCTGTTCGCCGCCGACGCGACCTCGATCCCCGTCCTGCGAGAGATGCTCTCGGTCCTGCCGATCTGCGCGAGGGGCCAGGTGTTCGTCGAGGTCGAGAGCGCTGCCGACGTCGTGCCGCTCGCCTCGCCGGGTCGCGTCACGGTCACCTGGCTCGCGCGGGACCGCCGCTCGGGCGTGCCCGGCACCGGCACCGCCTGCGCCCCCGGCCAGGCCCTCGAGCGGGCGGTCCGTGCGTGGCTCGGCGAGATGTACGTCGAACCCGAGACCGTCGCGACGGGTGACCACGTCGTCTGGATCGGCGGCCCGCCCTCGTTCGCCTACGACCTGCGGCACGACCTGCACCAGCTCTTCCACGTCGGCACCCCCGCCGCGGCCTGACCGGCTCCCTCGATGACGATCACGTCCCCGGGCACGTCCACGTCCGCCGCCACCGTCGAACGACCGGCGAAGCCGGCCCACCGCCCCTACCGCGTCCGGGTCGCGGCCGTGCGTCGGCTCGCTCCGTCGTTCGTGCGCATCACGTTCACCGGTGACGACCTGGGCGACTTCGGCGTCGACGGCCTCGACCAGCGCATCAAGGTCGTCCTGCCCCTCGAGGCCACCGGCTACGACACGTTCCCGACCGACGACTGGTACGCCTCGTGGCGCGCCCTGCCGCCCGAGCAGCAGAACGCCTTCCGCACCTACACGGCCCGGGCCGCCCGCCCCGAGAGGCGCGAGGTCGACGTCGACTTCGTCTGCCACGGCGACACCGGCCCCGCCTCGGCCTGGGCCGGGCGCGCGCGCGTCGGTGACGAACTCATGCTGATCGGGCCCGACGCGACGAGCGGCGTCACCGGCAGCGGCGTCGAGTGGTCACCGGGTGACGCGCGCACCGTGCTGCTGGCCGGCGACGAGACGGCGGCCCCGGCCATCTGCTCCATCGTCGAGGCCCTGCCGGTCGACGCCCGGGGGTGCGTCTTCATCGAGATCCCGACCGCGGCCGACGAGCTCGACCTCGTCGCGCCTCCCGGGGTCGACGTCCACTGGCTGCCGAGGCGAGACGCCACGTCCGGTCACGGCGAGGCCCTGGTGGTCGCCGTCCGCCGCTGGACCGCCCGCTACGTGACCGCCTGGCACCACGGCGTCGAGGTGAGCGAGGTCGACATCGAGCACGACATCCTCTGGGACGTCCCGCAGGGCGACGATCCGCGCGGCACCGCCGTCAGCTCCGACCTGTACGCCTGGTTCGCCGGCGAGGCGGGGGCGATCAAGACGCTCCGACGCTTCCTCGTCAGCGAGGTCGGCATCGACCGGCGCCAGGTCGCCTTCATGGGCTACTGGCGGGTCGGCAAGTCCGAGTCCTGAGGCCAGGCCCTCGACGACGAAGGAGGCGCGACCACGTCGGTCGCGCCTCCTTCGTCTCGTATCGTGGTCGCGCCTAGACCTCGGCGGGCACACCGACGAGCTCGGAGGTGCGCTCCCAGAGGGCCTCGGCGAGCAGGGGATCGGTGGCCTGGCGGTGCAGGCGACCGTGCGGCGACAGCTGGTCGAAGTAGGTGCCGCTCTCGACCGAGATCGTCGTGGGCCCGGCGAGCTGGATCAACGGCACGGCGCCGGCCGACGCCGAGATGCCGTAGTTGCCGTTGGTCAGGACGTTCGCGACCCGCATCGAGCGTGAATCCGAGCCGAAGCCGGTCATCACGATGCCCGGGTGGAACGAGAACGCGTCGAGGCCCGTGCGCTTCGCCAGTTCACGGATGAACAGGACGGTCTCGATCTTGGTCGTGCCGTACTGACGCCAGCCCCCGGCCCATCGACGCTTCGACCAGTTGAGGTCGTCGAGTCGGACGTGCCCGAGCAGGTTGGCCGCGCTGGCCGTCGACACGACCCGGCCACCGCTCTCGACGAGGCGGGGCAGGAGGAGCCTGGTCAGGAGGAACGGTGCGAGGTGGTTCGACTGGAGGGTGCGCTCGAACCCGTCCGCGGTGAGGCCTCGTTCGCTGACGAGACCTCCGGCGTTGTTGGCGAGGGCGTCGATGCGGGGATAGCGCTCCAGCAACCGGTCGGCCAACGACCGGACGTCGTCGAGCCGGTCGTAGTCGACCAGGAAGGCCGTCCCGCCCACCTCGTCGGCGACCGCCTGGGTGCGTTCCGGGTTGCGTCCGACGACGCCGATCTCGGCGCCGCCCTTCGCGAGTTCGCGGGCGGCCTCGCGGCCGATGCCGCTGCTCGCCCCGGTGATGATCACGGTGCGGGTCATCGATATCCGCCCTTCTCGAGGCCGGCCTCGATCTCGAATCTGTTCGACAGCGGGTCGCTGCCGGCCAGGAAGTACAGTACGGGCATCAGCATGCCGTACCTCTGCCACTGACGGACGTGCACGGCCTCGTGTTCGAGGACGCGTGGCCCGTCGTTGTCCCGGGTCAGGTAGACCCGACCGACACAGGTGCCTCCCCGCTTGAACGCCCAGCGGGGCAGGCCGCTGCACACGATCAGGTCACCGACCATGCGGACCCGCCCCACGCTGAGCGGCACCCCGACCGCGAGACCGACGACCGTCGCCCAGGCGCAGCCGAGTCTCGAGATCGGGGAGTCGAGCAGGGGGTTCTTCACGGACGGCCGTAGGCGTCGAGCAGGCGCAGCCAGACTTCGCTCACCGTCGGGTACGACGGGACGGCGTGCCACAGCCGGTCGATCGGCACCTCGCCGACGACGGCGATCGTGGCGGCGTGCAGCAGGTCGCTGACGTCCGGGCCGACGAAGGTCGCGCCGACGATCACCCCGCGGGACTCGTCGACGACCAGCCGCGCCTGGCCCTTGTACTCGTCCGAGTGGATCGCCGAACCGGCGACCGCGGCGAGGTCGTAGTCCACGACCTTGACGTCGATGCCTCGCTTGCCGGCGGCGTCGGCCGTGAGGCCGACGCTCGCGACCTCGGGGTCGGTGAAGGTGACCTGCGGCACTGCTGTGTCGTCGGCGGTCGCGACGTGTGCACCCCACGGCTCGGCGTGCACGGGCTTTCCGAAGGCGCGGGCGGCGATGACCTCGCCGGCGGCGCGGGCCTGGTACTTGCCCTGGTGGGTGAGCAGGGCGCGGTGGTTGACGTCGCCGACGCCGTAGAGCCAGTCGGTGCCCTTGACGAGCATGGTGTCGTCGACGTCGAGCCAGTCGCCCGGGGTGAGCCCGACGTTCTCGAGGCCGAGGTCGGAGGTGCGGGGGACACGGCCGGTCGCGACGATGATCTCGTCGGCGACGACCGTGGAGTCGTCGTCGAGGGTGACCTCGACCGTGTCGTGCTCGGTGCGCAGCACGGTCGAGGGCGAGACCCCGAGGCGCACGTCGACGCCGAGACCCCGCAGCGAGTCGGCCACGAGTTCGCCGGCGAAGGGCTCCTGGCCACCCAGCAGACCACTGCGGGCGATCAGGGTGACGGTCGAGCCGAGCTGCTGGTACGCCGTGGCCATCTCGGCGGCGACGACGCCACCGCCGACGATGACGACGCTCTGCGGCATCGACTCGACGCTCGTGGCCTCACGGCTGGTCCAGGGCTTCGCCTCGGCGAGGCCGGGGATGTCGGGCAGGAGCGCCGACGAACCGGTCACCGCGGCGACGGCGTACGTCGCGTGGTGCACCTCGCCGTTCACCGTCACCTCCTTGACGCCGGTGATGGTGGCGTGCCCGCGGATCAGGTCGATGCCGGCGCCCTCGACCCAGTCGGCCTGGCCCGAGTCGTCCCAGTTGCTGGTGAACGAGTCGCGGCGACGCAGCACGGCGGCGACGTCGACGTCACCGGTCACGGCCTGCTTGGCCCCGTCGAGCGACTTCGCCGCACGGACGACGGCGCTCGAGCGGAGCAGCGCCTTCGACGGCATGCAGGCCCAGTACGAACACTCGCCCCCGACGAGCTCGGCTTCCACGAGCCCCACCTTGAGGCCGTTGCGGGTGGCGTAGTCGGCCACGTTCTCGCCGACAGCGCCGGCTCCGATCACGATGAGGTCATAAGTCGTCATGGCCCCGACGCTAGTCGCCCGGGGCCTGGCGTTCTCAGGCGGGTCCCCGGGCGGACGTGGCCGTTTCGTGAAACCCTGCTGGGTCTTTCCTGAACGGCACGAGCGAGATCCGGGAGGCACGGGTAGCGTCCCTCACATCAGCGCACCACCGCGATCGTTGCGGGGGAGCGCGTCAACCTACGAGGAGGCACACATGGGACTCGACGACAAGATCAAGAACGCCGCTCAGGACATCGCCGGCAAGGCGAAAGAAGCTCTCGGCGACCGCAAGGGCGACGACGAGCTGAAGGCCGAAGGTCAGAAGGACCAGGCCGGTGCCTCCGCCAAGAAGGTCGGCGAGGACGTCAAGGACGTCTTCAAGTAGGCCGATCCGCCTCGTTCTCGGGCCCGTCCACCCCTCGGGGTGGGCGGGTTCTTTCGTGTGCCCACGACCGAGGAGGCGCGGTCACCGTCCCGTGAACTCGGCGACGGTCCGCGAGACGAAGGCCTCGAACCCGATCCGGGCGTCGTCGGTGGCGAGCAGCCGCACGAGCTCGGGCTGCAGGCGGGCCTCGGCCGCGGCGTCGCCGTCACGGACCGCGAGCCGGGCGTTCGCCAGGGTGGCCTGCACGGCCAGGGGCGCCTGGGCGGCGATGCGACGGGCCAGGTCGCGGGCGTGGTCGAATGCGGACCCGACGTCCACCAGGTCCTGCACGAGTCCGATGCGCCGCGCCTCCTCGGCGTCGAGGAGGTCGCCGGTCAGCAGGTACCGCATCGCGTCGCCCCAACCGACCCGGCGGGGGAGGCGGATCGTCGCGCCACCGAAGGGGAGGATGGCGCGGCTCACCTCGATCTGACCGAAGCGGGCGTCCCGGCTCGCCACCACGACGTCGCTCGCCAGGGCGAGCTCGACCCCGAGGGTCAAGCAGGTCCCCTGCACGGCCATCACCACGGGCTTGCCCACCTGGCGACCGTGGACCTGCCACGGATCGAGACCACCCTCGGGGACCACGTCGAGGCCCTCCGCGGTGACCGCGGGCACGACGTCGCCGAGGTCGAGTCCCGCGGTGAAGTGGTCGCCGTGGGCGAAGAGCAGTCCCACCCGCAGGTCGGGGTCGCGGTCGAGTTCGCCGTAGGCCAGGGCCAGTTCGCGCAGCATCCGCAGGTCGGCCGCGTTGCGCTTCTCGGGCCGGTCGAGGCCGATCAGCAGCACGTGGCCGTCCCGCTCCACCGTCACGCGCGGACGGTCGGCGGCGGAGGCGGCGGGGTCGGCCGGGTCGGCGCTCGGGGGGCCCGCACTCATCGGGACAGGGCTCCGAGGATGCGCAGGATCGGGCCCATGTCGTCGGAGGCGGCTTCGGCGTCGACCGGCGCGAACGAGCACAGGCCCGCGCCGACCAGGGAGAAGCGCTCTTTCAGGGCCGTGATCGTCTCGATCAACACCCCGAGCTCGAGACCGAACGGCTGGGGGTCGAGGAGGCCCTCGATCACCCCCGGGTCCAGCACGTCGAGGTCGACGTGGAGGTACACCTCGGTGGCGCCGGACGCCTCGACGGCGGCGACCACCTCGGCCGGGTCGAAGTCCAGCGACGACACCGTGGGGACGTGGCGGCTCTCGATGTAGCGGTCTTCCGCGTCGTCGTAGCTGCGAGCCCCGGCGAGCACGACCCGGGCGGGGTCGAGCGGTTCGGGCGTCGGACCGGGGCCGATGGTCGGGAGGTCCTCGGTGGCGTCACCGATCAGGGCCCGCAGCACCATGCCGCTGAAGGCACCGCTCTCGCTGCTGCGCGGGCTGTGGAGGTCGGGGTGCGCGTCGAACCAGACCACGGCGGTGCGGGGGGTGACCGCGTGGCGGACCGCGGCGAACTCGACGCCGCAGTCGCCGCCCACCACGATCGCGGGGGAGTCGTCGGCCCGCAGCTCGCGTCCGACCGACTCGGCGATGGTGAGCACCGACGAGAGCCGGTGCACCCGCGTGCCGAGCGAGTCGCCCGCACCCACCGGGACCTCGACCAGGGTGGTGGCCGTCGACGGCAGGTCTCCGAGGACGGCGTACGCACCCTCGGCGAGCCGCATGGCGCGCGACGACGGAGAACCCTGCCACTGTGGAACCACGACGAACCTCACGCGCGTCAGTCTGTCACGGGCGGGGGCCCGTGCTCCAGGCCCAGGGACGACTCAGCGCCCCGACGGCACGCTCCAGCGGCCCGCGCCCGACGTACCGTTGCCAGAGGGTGGCGTAGACGAGCGTGAGGACGACGGCGACGACCAGGTGGCCCAGGGGCAGACCGTAGGCGGCGGCCGGGTCGGACAACCGGTACACGGTGAACAGCGGCGCGGTGATCAGCACGTGGGCCGCGTAGACGGTGAGCGGTTGCGCGCCCGTGGCCGCGAGGGGCCGGAGGACGGTGCGGACGACCGCAGCCGCGCCTCCTCGTCCCCGACCCTCGGGCGTCACGGGACGACGCGGGGTGGTGGCGAGCAGGAGCAGTCCGAGCACGGCGGCGGCGACGCCGCCCGAGCCGACGATCTCGGCGGGCATGCCTTCGTGGTCGGCCGGGTCGAACCAGGGGATCGAGGAGGCGCCGGGCAGGAACCGCGCCGCGTACCCCACGATCGCGGCCGACGTCCCGGCGACGATCAGCGTGACCTGGGTCCGGGTGCGGATCAGGTCGGAACGAGCCGCGACGAGACCGACGAGCAGGAAGGGCGTCCAGACCAGCGCCGGGTAGGCGCCGACGAGCAGGGCCTGGGTCGCCAGGCCGGCGGCGCCGGACACCGCGGTGTCGCCGTAGGCGTCGACGGGGACGGACGAGGCCAGCCACGGGGCCACGACGGCGAGCAGGGCGGCGGCCGCCAACAGTACGGCCCGGGGGGCGAAGAGCAGCCCCAGTGCCAGGACGAACATCACGCCGTAGTAGGGCAGGATCACCAGGAGGTACGGGTTCCAGGCCTGCAACGCGAGGCCCAGCACGACGAGCAGGCCCGCCCGGATGGCGATCCCACCGACGACCCGCCCTCGACCGCCACGGGGCGTCGGCTGGGCGCCTCCCGACATCAGACCGAGCGAGACGCCGGCGAGGGTCGCGAAGAGGATCGCCGACCGCCCGTCGAAGACGCGCTCGTCGAGCAGCGGCCGCGGCCACATGTGGGCGGCGAACATGCCGAGCACGGCGAGGCCGCGGGCGACGTCGACGCCCATCAGGCGGGGTGCCGCCCGGCGCGCCTGCACCGGCGGGACGTCCGCCGGCGCAGGCGTGACGGGCGGCGGCTGGCTCACTTGTCGAGCGCGCCGAGCTTGAGGGCGGCGAGGCGGGCGTCGACCTCGGTCTGCTCCCCGAGGTCGTCGAGGCCTTCGAACTGGGCGTCGAGGCTCGAGGCTGCGAGCTCTTGACGACCGAGCATCTTGGCCTCCTCGCGGCGGACCTTGTCCTCGAAGCGGCTGATCTCGCTCGTCGGGTCGAGGATGTCGATGCTCTGGACGGCGTCGGCGACCTTGGTCTGGGCCTCGACGGTCTTCGAGCGCGCGTTCAGTTCGTCGCGCTTGGCGGCGAGCTGGTCGAGCTTGGACCGCATGCCGCCCAGCCCCGTCTTGAGCTTGTCGACGACGTCCGTCTGGGAGGCGATCTGCGGCTCTGCCGTCTTCGCCTCCTTCTCGCTCTGCAGTTGCTTGCCGAGGGCCACGCGAGCGAGGGCGTCGAACTTGTCGGCGTCGACCGTGTTGCCCGACGAGCGCAGCTCGTCGGCCTTGTTGCTCGCTGCTAGGGCCTTGCGCTCCCAGTCCGCGGCGGCGGCGACGTCCTCGGCGTGGTCCTGCTCGAGGAGGCGCAGGTTGCCGATGGTGGTCGCGACGGCTTCCTCGGCCTCGGCGATGCTGTTGGTGTAGTCGCGGACCATCTGGTCCAGCATCTTGCTGGGGTCCTCGGCCTGGTCGAGCAGGCTGTTGATGTTCGCGCGGGTCAGTTGCGCGATGCGTCCGAAGATCGACTGCTTTGCCATGGTGCGTCCTTTCGAGAGGTGGTGCCGTGGGGTGGTGCTCGTCTTGTCGGTCGTGCTGCTGTCTCGGGGCTGAGGGGGCGGATGGAACGGCTGGGGCGGAACGGGGCCGTGGACCGTGACGGGCGGACCCTAGAACCGGCCGCCGCCCGAGCGGCGGCCGCCTCCGCCGCCACCCCCGCCGCCGAAGCCACCGCCCCCACCGAAGCCGCCGCCACCCCCGCCGAAGCCTCCGCCGCCACCGCCGAAGCCGCCGCCGCCACCCCCGCTGAAGAGTCCACCGAGCAGCATGCCGGTGACGATGCCGCCGAGATCGGCCCCGGCCGACCCCCGCGTGCCGACTCCGCCGCCGAACGGGCTCGCCTGCTGGTAGGACGAGACGTCGGCCTCGGCACCGGCGGCTGCGGCCTGAGACAACTGGACGGCCTGGTGGGCCTCGAACAGTGCGGCGTCGCGGTCGGACGTCGCGAGCGACACCGCGGTGGCCAGGTGACGTTCGGCCTCGGACAACCGGGTGCGCGGCTGCGGGCCGATGCCGCCGCGACGGGTCTCGATGAAGTCGCGGGTGGCGCTGATCTGACTCCGCGCGGTCAGCAGCGCCTGGTCGAGGGCCGCCTGGGCCCGGCGCTGCTTCTCGGAGTCGTCGCGCACGGCCGCCAGCACTTGGTCGATGCGGTCGTTGGCAGCACCGAGCGAGGCGACGACGGCGAGCGGGTCGTCGGTCGTCGTCTCGGCCAGCGCGATGGAGGCCCGCGCAGCCGAGACGGAGCCGGCGACGTCGACGCCCTGCGGGGCCGAACCGTCGGGCAGCCCCTCGGCCGTCGCGATGTCCTGCCGCAGGTCGAGGGTCATGGCCGAGATGGTGCTGCCCGCCGTCCGCAGCGACTCGGCGGCCCCGTCGACCGCGCTGAGCAGCTGGTCGACCTGCGCCAGGGCCTGACGGGCCTCTCGGACGGCGATGACGGCCTCCGACGTGGAGGACGACGCCAGCGCGGTCGCCGCCGTACCGGCCCTCTCGTCGGCGAACTCGAGCAGACGGTCGGCCTGGTCGTCGTTCTGGTCGATCGACGCGACCGCCCGCGCCGAGTAGATCGTGGTCAGCTCGCCGATGAGGGTGCGGGCCGAGGCGAGCCGGGCTCGTCGGGTCGCGACCTCGCCGGGGAGGGCCGCCACGTCGCTCGGCGCCCGCCCCTCGGCCTCACGCAGCTCGTCGAACGCGGCGGACTGCTCGGCGAGCGACGCGTCGGCCGCCTCGCACAACTCGATGATGCGGGTGGTCCACTCGAGGCGTTGTTCGGGGGAGTCGGGGACGGAGTCGTCCAACTTCTGCTGCAGGGCGAACGCCTCGCGGGCGTGCACCCGGGCCGCGTCGAGCGCCTCGGCGAACGGCCGGGCCGCGTCGTCCCCGAACTGTGCCGCCGCGAAACCGACCTCGTGTGCGCCTGCGGTCAACTCGTCGTCGAGGGCGACCAGCACCCGCGCGGCACGCTTGTCGAGTTCGTCCTGGCGGGCCTTCTGCGCATCGGACTCGCTGCGTCGACGTCGTGCCCGGCGGACCACGACGACGACGGCGACGGCCGCCGCGACGAGGACCAGCACGAGCAGCGCCCAGAGCACCCAGCTGAGGTCGGGCCCGGCCTCGTCGCTGCGGATGCCGTCGGCGAGGGCGACGGCGGCACCGGCCCAGTCGCCGTCACGCAGCTCGGGCACGACGACGTCGGTCTGCAGCGCCTGCCGGTCGGATTCCGAGATCACGGACGTGTCGGCCGAGAGGTCGTAGAACTGGTCGTCGACCGCCACCGAGAGCAGCACGTCGTTCGCACCCAGTTGGTTCAGGGAGGCCGTCGCCTCGCCCCAGGCCGTGCGGTCGGAAGGCGAGGAGAAGGAGTCGACGTAGACGACGAAGAGGTTGACGCCGGTGTCGGTCGCGAGCCGGTCGAGTGCGTCGGTCACCTCGGCCTCGTCCGCGCTCGACAGCACGTCGGCCTGGTCGACCACGTAGGCGCCCGAGAACTCGACCGGTTCGACGGCCTGGGCCGGGACCGCACCGAAGGCGATCGTGCCGACCACGGCCAGGACCGCCGCGGCGACGGCGGTCACCGTTCGTCTCGCCGGTCGTCGGCCGGTCGTGGATCTCGTGCTCACGACGCTCCCCTCGCTCGTTGCGGGGGAGTCTATCGACGGCCCCCGTCAGACCGCCCGGGGTGCCCTGTGCCCGCAGGGGGTGACGTCGAACCGGCCGCGAGACGGGTCAGGAGACGAAGAGCAGGCCCACCGACGCGACGGCACAGACCGCCCCGACGGCGTAGAGCACCACCCCCACGGTGCGGGGCGCCCGTCCGTCGTCGTGCGGGGGGTGGACGCGGGCCCGGTGGGGTCGGTCGGGGTCGTAGTGCACGGTGAGCTCGGTCTCGAGCGGCGTCGTCACCGGGACGTCGCCGAACTGCGTCTCGTGCAGCTGCCCGTCGACGTCCATCCATCGGGCGGTGGCGGCACGGGCCCAGTCGGGCGGCGGGATGACCACGCCGACGGTGCTCTCGAGGCGGGTCGCTCGGCGCCGGAGCACCCACCCGGCCAGGAGGAAGGGCGTGCCGACGATGAACCCGAACCAGCCGAAGAGCTCCACCACCGGCGAGATGACGGAGAAGGCGTCGCTCATGCCACGATCGTACTGTGCCGCCGCGCACCCCGTGACGAACCCGGAGCCCCGTGAACCCCAGCCCCCTCGGCCGTGTGCCGTCGCCCCTGCTCGCCGTCGCGGCGATCGTCTCGGTGCAGTTCGGGGCCGCCCTCGCCAAGACGCATTTCGAGGCCCTGGGACCCCTGGGCGCCGCCAGCCTGCGCCTCGCCTTCGGTGCGACGCTCCTGGTGCTCGTCTTCCGACCGCGCCCCTGGCGATGGCCCCGTCGAACGTGGCTGGGCGTGGTCCTGTTGGGTCTCGCCCTCGCCGGGATGAACTCGCTCATCTACCTCGCGATCGACGTCGTACCGCTCGGGGTCGCGGTCACCCTCGAGTTCCTCGGTCCGCTGGTCGTGGCACTCGTGCAGACGAGACGCTGGTGGGACGCGGCCTGGGCCCTGCTCGCCCTCGCCGGGGTCGTGCTGCTCGGCTCCGACTCGACCGGGGCGATCCCCGTCGTCGGCGTGCTGCTCGCCCTCGGCGCGGGGGCGTTCTGGGCCTGCTACATCCTCGCGAACGCCGCCCTGGGGCGAGGCCGTGACCCGATGGGCGCCCTCGCGACCGCGATGCTGGTCGCCGCCCTCGTGGTCGTCCCGTTCGGGGCGCACGACGCGACGGTGGCCGTCCGGGCCGAACCGCGCCTCCTGCTCGTCTTCCTCGTGGTGGCCGCCCTCACCTCCGCGATCCCGTACGCGCTCGAGTCGGTGGCGCTGCGGAGGCTGCCGACGCGCGTGTTCGGCGTCCTGTCGAGCCTGGGGCCGGCGGTGGCTGCCCTGGCCGGCCTCGTCGTGCTCGGCGAGGCACTCGGGGTGCGCGAGGTCGTCGCCCTCGCCTGCGTCACGGCGGCGAGCGTCGGCGTCACGATCGCGGCCGGTCGCCGGCGGCGTCGTGGGGCCCTGCCCGAGGCTCCGCCGGCCTGATCGGACGGCGAGGCCTCGCGCCTGTCCGAGGAACGAGTCAGAGGCCCAGTCTGACAACCCCACGGGGACTTGTACCCCAGATGCGGGGTACGCTGCGATCACGGCCCGGTACGAGGGCCGGAGAACGAAGAAGGAGACATCATGGGTGCTGTCTTGGAGCGCACGTCCCGAGCGGAGGTCGTCCCCCTGGGCGACGGATTCCACCGCGTGTCGACGCCGACCGCCGGGGTGATCGGGTTCGTGCACGAGTCCGACGGGTTGTTCGAGGTGCTGCGGGGGCGCGTCCGCACCGCCGTCCGGCGTGAGGGTTCGTACCGCACGCTCGACGTCGCGGTGATCGCGCTCACCTACAGTTGAGTTCGACCCACCACTGACGCACGCCTCCGGGCGGACGTCCTCGAGGCCTCGCCGTCGGCGGGGCCTCACCTCTCTGTCCACCCTCGCCTCGCCGGAAGGCCCACCGTGACCGTCGTCGGGTACGCCCGCATCTCGCGAGACGACCCGTCGTCCGATCGCCAGGAGGAGCGCCTGCGGGCGGGCGGGTGCGAACGGGTCTTCGTCGACCACGCCACCGGCACCAGGCAGTCCCGCCCCGAGTTCGCCAAGGCGATCGGCAGCCTGCGGGAAGGCGACGTCTTCGTCGTGACGAACGTCGACCGGATCGGCCGCTCGGTGGCCGAGCTGGTGGGGGTGATGGCGACCCTCGACGCCCTGGGCGTCGCCTTCCGCTCGATCGACGAGCAGATCGACGAGCTCAACGCCTACGGCCGCTTCTTCTTCCGCGTCACCGCCGCCCTGGCCCGCTTCGACGAGCAGGTCGGCGGTGAGCTGCACCGTGCCGAGACCCGCAAACGGCAGGAGGCGCGGGTGGCGCAGACCCCGAAGCCCCCCGTCTCGAGACGCCGCCTCGACGCGGCCCGTCAGCTACGGGCCGGGGGAGCGAGCATGCGCGAGGCCGCCGAGCACGTCGCCGTCCCCGAACGCGTCCTGCGTCGCGAGCTCGACCGCGACGACGCCGACCGCGCCCGCCGCCAGCAGTCCGACTGACCTGCCGGCTCCGTTCGACCGCGGCATCGGAAGGCCGTCGCATCGAGAGAACAAGTGGTGCCCCCAGGCAGATTCGAACTGCCGCCCCTGCCTCCGGAGGGCAGTGCTCTATCCCCTGAGCTATGGGGGCCCGGGAACGTCGTCCAGGTTAGCAGCGAATCGGTCCGGCCTGGGACGGCCCCGCCGCGGGAGGTGCATCGTGGGGGAGTGACCGACGACACCAGCACCGACCGAGCCGACTCCGGCACCCGTTCCGACCGCACCGACCCCGAGGGTCCGACGCTGCGCGAGCGTCTCCGCTCCGCCAAGGTCTTCCACCCCGAGTTGCCCACCTTCGACGTCGACGACGTGGCCGACGACGCGGTCGACCAGTTCGTCGCGTGGCTCGTCGAGGCCGTCGACCAGGACGTCGCCCAGCCGCACGCCATGGTGATCTCGACCTCGTCGTCCGACGGCGACGTCACGGCCCGCACCCTGCTCCTCAAGGACGTCGACGACGGTGCCCTCTGGTTCGCGACCTCGTCGATCAGCCCGAAGGGACGGCAGATCGCCGAGAACCCCCGGGTGGCGCTCACCCTGTACTGGCGCGAGCAGGGCCGCCAGGTCCGCGTGCTCGGCCGGGCGACGCCCGGTCCGCGCGACGTCAGCGAGAAGGACTTCACCGCTCGCCACCCCGACTCGCGCGCCGTCGCGATGACGCAGCCGCAGAGCAGCCCGATCACCGACGAGGCCGAGACGCGGCGTCGCCTCGCCGAGGCCAAGGCCACGATCGAGTCCGACGACACCTTCGTCCCCGACGACTGGACGGCCTGGCGGGTCGACCCCACCTCGATCGAGTTCTGGCAGGCCACCACGGGCCGAGACCAGGTGCGCCTGCGGTACGACCGCGACGGCGACGGCTGGACCCGCGCCTCCTTGTGGCCCTGACCACCCCTGAGGGAGCCGGCGGCGCGACCGCTGCCGCCGCAGCGGCGTAACGCGACGACACGCACCTGGCAGGGCGCCCGTCCCGACGGCAGCATGGAGCCATGACCTCGTACGCCGCCCCGTCGACCCGCCCGAGCGACCCCGCCGTCGCCTCGATGCGTCTCGCCGTGGTCGAGGTCGCCCGGCACCGGCCGCACGCCCCCGAGTACCACGCCTACGTCGACGACATGAACTCCCGAGTCCGCGCGACCGCCGAGGCCGCGGGCTGGCAGGCGACGCGTTTCGCCGCGGGCGACCTCGGCACCGACGAGCTGTTGCGCGTGACCGCCGACGCCGATGCGATCGTCGTCCTCGGTGGCGAGGACCTCTCTCCCCGTCTCTACGGAGGCGCGACCGGCTACCCGGGGGAGGGTCGCCACGACCCCGTGGCCGACGAGGCCCAGCTCGCCGTCGTGCGCCGCGCGGTCGCTCGCCGCACCCCACTGCTCGGCGTCTGCCGCGGCCACCAGCTGATCAACGTCGCCCTCGGCGGAGACCTCGTGCAACACCTGGACGACCACGACGGGGTGCACCGCACCCCCGACGCGCCGGTCGACCAGCTCATGCACCCGCACGCCGTCGGGCTCGAGCCCGGTAGTCGCCTCGCGCGGGCCCTGGGCACCGAGCCGGTCGTGCAGAGCGCGCACCACCAGGCCGTCGGTCGCCTGGGCCAGGGACTCCGCGTCGTCGGCCGCGCCTCCGACGGCACCGTCGAGGCCGTCGAGCACGACTCGGCCCCGGTCGTCGGCGTGCAGTGGCACCCCGAAGACAGAGGAGCCCCGGTCGGCCAGCTCGAGGCACTGTTGGCGTCCCTGGCCGCCTCCGTCGAGGCGGGGCGCCTCGCCGCGTCCTCCGCCTCGCGAACGGACCAGGAGGCGCTGGTCGCCTAGGCCGCGCCCCTCACCCGAGCGCGCCTCCCGCCCTCGGTCTCAGTCGACCTGCTTCAGCGCCGACAGCACGGCCGACACGACCGGCTCGGCGTCGCCGGGTTCGAGGAAGGTCGTCGAACGGGCGACGACGAACGCCGGCGACGAGAACGCCTCGGCCGTGCCGATCTCACCGGGGGTGTCGAAGTAGCCCTCGACGCCGAAGGTCGGCACCGAGTTGCTGGTCGCGACGAGGTCGTTGGCCAGCTCGTCGAGGCTGTCCGCGTCGAAGTGCGCGACACCGACCGTGACGGTGGCGCCGCTGGAGTCCTGCCACGTGCACGTCGTGCCGTCCGCGTCGGCGACCTGCTGCAGGGCCTCGCCGTCGCGGCTCGCGTCGCCGCTCGCCTCGTCGTCGGCGACGGCCGTCAACCCCGGGTACCAGGAGGCGAGCGAGCCTGGATCGAGCAGCTCGCCGCAGTCGACGTCGAACGGGGTGCTCACGAGCTCGCGCGTGGCCGCCGCCGTCGGCGTCGCGACGGGGGTGGAGGACGACTCCTCGCCCGTGGTCGGGGTCGCGCTCGGCGCGGCCTGCGACGGTGCCGTGCAGGCGGTCAGAGTCAGGGCGAGGGCACCCGTCACGACGAGGGTGCGCAGGACGACGGGGGAGCGGGTCGAGGCGGGGCTCATCCCTCCATCATCACCGACGGCGGGCTCGCCGTCGTCTCCGTGCCTCCCGGTAAGATCGACCCTCGTGACTCCCGCCGAACTCTCCACGTCCCTGCTCGCCGTCGTCCAGGGCGTCCTCGAACGCCGAGGCACCGTCGACGTGGCGGTGACCGAGGGCGACGTGGCGCTCGAGCGTCCGAAGAACCGCGAGCACGGCGACTGGGCGTCGAACGTGGCCATGAAGTTCGCCAAGCGCGTCGGCACGAACCCCCGTGAGCTCGCCACCGACATCGCGGCCGACCTGGCCGAGGTCGACGGGGTCGCCGACGTCGACGTCGCGGGCCCCGGGTTCATCAACATCCGCCTCGACGCCGCGGCCGCGGGCCTCCTCGCGCGCTCGATCGTCGAGCAGGGCGAGTCCTACGGTCGCGGCGACTACTACCGGGGCGTCACCATCGACCTCGAGTTCGTCTCGGCGAACCCCACCGGCCCGATCCACCTCGGCGGCGTGCGCTGGGCAGCGGTCGGCGACAGCCTCGCCCGCGTGTTCCAGGCGCAGGGCGCGCTCGTCACCCGCGAGTACTACTTCAACGACCACGGTGGGCAGATCGACCGTTTCGCCCGTAGCCTCCTGGCCAGCGCACTCGGCGAACCCACCCCCGACGACGGCTACGGCGGGCAGTACATCGGCGACATCGTCGAGCGCGTCGTGGCCTCGACCGGCGTCGACGCCGCCGCCCTGCCGCGTGACGAGGCGCAAGAGGTCTTCCGCGCCGCCGGCGTCGACTTCATGTTCGCCGACATCAAGTCGTCCCTGCACGACTTCGGCGTCGACTTCGACGTGTACTTCCACGAGAACGAGCTGCACGAATCCCAGGCCGTCGAGCGCGCCATCGCCCGGCTCCGCGAGCTCGGGCACGTCTACGAGTCCGAGGGCGCCACCTGGCTGCGCACCACCGACTTCGGCGACGACCGCGACCGCGTCATCGTCAAGAGCGACGGCGAGGCCGCCTACATCGCCGGCGACCTGGCCTACTACCTCGACAAGCGCGAACGTGGCTTCGAACGCAACCTCATCATGCTCGGCGCCGACCACCACGGCTACGTCGGTCGAATGATGGCGATGTGCGCGGCGTTCGGCGACGAGCCGGGCGTCAACCTCGAGATCCTCATCGGCCAGATGGTCAACCTGCTGCGCGACGGCGAACCGATGCGCATGTCCAAGCGTGCGGGCACCGTCGTCACGATGGAGGACCTCGTGGACGCCGTCGGCGTCGACGCCGGCAGGTACTCGCTGGTCCGCAGCCCGGTGAACAGCTCGATCGACATCGACCTCGACCTGCTCACGAAGCGCAGCAACGACAACCCCGTCTTCTACGTCCAGTACGCCCACGCGCGCACCCGTGCGGTCGGGCGCAACGCCGAGGCGGCCGGCGTGACGCGGGACGCGTTCGACGCGTCGCTGCTCACGCACGAGACCGAGAGCGCCCTGCTCGGCGCCCTGTCCGAGCTGCCCCGCGTCGTCGTCCAGGCCGCCGAGTTGCGCGAGCCGCACCGCGTCGCCCGCTACGTCGAAGAACTCGCCGGCACCTACCACCGCTGGTACGACACGTGCCGCGTCACACCGCTCGGCGACGACGAGGTCACCGACCTGCACCGCACCCGTCTGTGGCTCAACGACGCGGCGGGCCAGGTCATCCGCAACGGCCTCGGACTGCTGGGCGTCTCGGCACCCGACCGCATGTGACCTCGCGCGCCGCGCCTCCTCGGTCTCGACCGCAGGAGGCGCGGCGTGAGCGTCCCTCGCCACCCGGCTGACAAGATGGCCCGATGAGCGACATCGACTCCGACTTCTTCGAGGCCAAGCCCGTCGCCCGTCGCCGAGGCCGGGGCTTCGGCATCGTCGTCTTCGTCCTGCTCGGGATCGTGGTCGTCCTGGGGATCCTGGCCGTGGTCGCCGACCTCGTCGTGCGGACGGTCGCCGAGGACCAGGCCGAGAAGCAGATCTCGCAGCAACTCGGCGACGCGGCCGGTCCCGTCGACGTGCAGATCGGCGGCTTCTCGATGCTCTGGCAGCTGGTGCAGGGCACCATCGAGCAGGCCACCATCTCGTCCGCCGGGTCCTCGGGTGGTCTGTCGTTCGACTTCGACGTCCGAGACGTGCCGACCGACCTGAGCGGATCGACCGGGGCCATCACCGGCACGGTCACCGCCGACTCGGCGACCGTCAACGGGCTCGCGGCCGTGCAGGAGAGCGGCGGAGCGATCTCCTTCGGCGACGGAGAGGTCACCTACGCCCGCGACTTCACGATCCCGCTGGTGAACACGGTCGTGCCCGTGGACGTCGTCGCGACCCCCTCGATCACGAGCGAGGGCCGGGTCATCTCGCTCACCCCGACCACGGCGTCGCTGCGGGACACGTCGGTGTCGCTCGACCTCGCCCCCTTCATCGGCGGCTACGCCTTCGACGTGTGCGCCGCGCAGTACCTGCCCCAGGGCACCACCCTCACCGCCGTGGACGTCACGCCGTCGGCGGCGACCCTCGACGTCACGTCGCCCGGCCTGCCGATCTCGTCGAGCGGCATCGGCACCAAGGGGTCCTGCTCCTGACCTCCGGTGTGGCGACCATGTCGCCACGACCCTGGCCGTCACGCACCTCGGCGGTCGGTAGGCTCTGATGTCGTTCCCCGTCCTTCGAACCCCCGAGGTCCGCGTGTCCCCGAACCCCCTGGCTCCCGCCTGGCTCCACGAGCCGACCGACGCCGACGCCCTCGACCCGGCCGTCTGGTCGGCCACGGCCCAGCGGTCCTCCGACGGCGAACTCGTGCTCGGCGGCGTCACCGTCTCCGACCTCGTGGCGTCGTACGGCACGCCGCTCTACGTCCTCGACGAGGACGACGCCCGTGCCCGCGCGGTCGAGGCCGTCCGCTCGTTCGAGCGCGAGGCGGCCCGCATCGGCACGACGGCGACGGTCTACTACGCGGCCAAGGCGTTCCTCTCCGCCGAGGTCGCCCGCTGGGTGGCCGAGGCGGGCATGGCCGTCGACGTCTGCACCGGCGGCGAGTTCGCCGTGGCCCGGGCCGCCGGAGTCGACCCCGCCCGCATGGGGTTCCACGGCAACAACAAGTCGCTCGCCGAGATCGACCGCACGGTCGAGGCCGGCATCGGCACCGTCGTGCTCGACAACGCCGCCGAGGTCGGACGGGTCGCCGCGGCGGCCGAACGGCACGGACGCGTCCAGCGGGTGCGCCTGCGGGTCAACTCGGGGGTCCACGCCTCCACGCACGAGTACCTCGCCACCGCCCGCGAAGACCAGAAGTTCGGCGTCCCGCTCTCCGAGACCGCCGACATCGTCGACTCGATCCGCCGGCAGCCGTCGCTCGAGTTCGTCGGCCTGCACTCGCACATCGGCTCGCAGATCTTCGGCTCGGACGGCTTCGCGGAGGCCGCCCGCCGCCTGCTCGCCGTGCACGCCGACCTGCTGGCGTCCGGCCCGGTGCCCGAGCTCAACCTCGGCGGGGGCTTCGGCATCGCGTACACGAGCGCCGACGACGCCCGCCCGCTCGACGACCTCGCCGTCGCCCTGGCCGACATCGTCCAGGCGGAGTGCCTCCGCCTCGGCGTCGACGTGCCGCTCCTCGCGGTCGAGCCCGGACGCGTCATCGTCGGTCCGGCCGGCACGACGCTCTACGAGGTCGGCACGATCAAGGACGTCTCGGTCGCGATCGACGAGGGCAGCGCGGTGCGCCGCTACGTCAGCGTCGACGGCGGGATGAGCGACAACGCGAGGACGGCCCTCTACGCGGCGGACTACTCCGTGCGCATCGCGAACCGCACCTCCTCGGCCCCGCCCGCCCTCGTGCGGGTCGCCGGGAAGCACTGCGAGAGCGGCGACCTCGTCGTGCTCGCCGACTACCTCCCCGGCGACGTCGTCCCCGGCGACCTGCTCGCGGTGCCCGCCACCGGGGCCTACTGCCACAGCCTCGCCAGCAACTACAACCATGTCGGGCGTCCGCCCGTCGTGGCCGTGCGCGACGGCCGGGCACGCGTGATCGTGCGGGGCGAGAGCGAAGCCGACCTGCTGGCCCGCGACGCCGGCCTCGACTGAGCGATCCGCGCCTCCTCACCTCGTGCGAGCACCGCACCCCGCCGACGAAGCACCCGAGAACGGACTGACATGATCGAATACCGCAACGTGAGGGTCGCCCTGCTGGGCGCCGGCTCCGTGGGGTCGCAGGTGGCGCGATTGCTGCTCGAGCAGGGCGACGACTTCGCCGGGCGCGCGGGTGCCGGGCTCGAGCTGGTCGGCATCGGGGTGCGCGACGTCGACGCGCCGCGCGACGTCGACCTGCCGCGCGAGCTGTTCACGACCGACGTCGAGTCGCTGATCGTCGGCGCCGACATCGTCGTCGAGTTGATCGGCGGACTCGAGCCGGCCCGCAGCTACGTGCTGCAGGCCCTCAACTCGGGGGCCGACGTCATCACGGGCAACAAGGCCCTGCTCGCGAGCCACGGTCCCGAGCTGTTCGACGCCGCCGAGCAGGTGGGCGCGCAGGTGTACTACGAGGCCGCCGTGGCCGGTGCCATCCCGATCATCCGCCCGTTGCGCGACAGCCTCGCCGGCGACCGCGTCCAACGCATCATGGGCATCGTCAACGGCACGACGAACTTCATCCTCGACCGCATGGACACCGACGGCTCGAGCCTCGAGGACGCCCTGGCGACGGCCACGGCCCTGGGTTACGCCGAGGCGGACCCCACGGCCGACATCGAGGGCTACGACGCGGCGCAGAAGGCGGCCATCCTGGCCGGCCTCGCCTTCCACACGGCCGTGCCCCTCTCCGCCGTGCACCGCGAAGGCATCACGTCCGTCACGCACGACCAGGTGGTCGCGGCTCGCAAGGCCGGGTACGTCGTGAAGATCCTGGCGATCTGCGAGCGCCTGGTCGACGACGACGGCGTCGAGGGCGTCAGCGCACGCGTCTACCCGGCGCTCGTTCCGCTGAGCCACCCGCTCGCGGCCGTGCACGGAGCGAAGAACGCCGTCTTCGTCGAGGCCGAGTCGGCCGGAGACCTCATGTTCTACGGCGCCGGAGCCGGGGGAGTCGAGACGGCGTCCGCCGTGTTGGGCGACCTCGTCTCGGCCGCGCGACGCCACGTCATCGGCGGCCCCGGCGTCGCCGAGTCCACCCACGCGAACCTGCCCGTCCTGCCGATCGGTCGCGTGTCCACGCGGTACCAGATCACGCTCGACGTGGCGGACCAGCCGGGCGTCCTCGCCGAGGTCGCCGGGGTGCTCAGCGACCACGGCGTGAGCGTGCACAACGTCGAACAGACGTCGGGTGCGACGCCGGGCGTCACGGGCGAGGGCGACGCCGTGGCCACCGCTACGCTGATCATCGGCACCCACCGGGCGCGCGAGTCCGACCTCGCCGCCACGGTGACCGCCCTGAAGAACGCCACGGTCGTGAACTCCGTCACGAGCGTGCTGAGAGTCGAAGGAGCCTGATGGCCCACCAGTGGCAGGGTGTCCTGCGCGAATACGCCGACCGTCTCGACGTCACCGACGCCACCCCGATCGTCACCCTCGGCGAGGGCGGAACGCCGCTCATCCCGGCTCCGGCCCTGTCGAACCGCACGGGCGCGAAGGTCTACGTCAAGTACGAGGGCATGAACCCGACCGGTTCCTTCAAGGACCGCGGCATGACGATGGCGATCTCGAAGGCCGTCGAACACGGGGCCAAGGCCGTCATCTGTGCGTCGACCGGCAACACGTCCGCCTCGGCCGCCGCCTACGCCGCCCACGCCGGCATCACGGCCGCCGTGCTCGTCCCCGAGGGCAAGATCGCCATGGGCAAGCTGAGCCAGGCCGTCGCGCACGACGGTCAGCTGCTGCAGATCCAGGGCAACTTCGACGACTGCCTCGACATCGCACGCGACCTCGCCGCCAACTACCCGGTGCACCTCGTCAACTCGGTCAACAACGACCGCATCGAGGGCCAGAAGACCGGGGCGTTCGAGGTCGTGGACGTGCTCGGCGACGCCCCCGACTTCCACTTCATCCCGGTCGGCAACGCCGGCAACTACACGGCCTACACGCGCGGCTACCGTGAAGACCTCGAGATCGGCCGCGCCACCAAGCTGCCGCGCATGTTCGGGTTCCAGGCCGCCGGCTCGGCGCCGATCGTCGCCGGTGAGGTGGTCAAGGCTCCCGAGACCATCGCCAGCGCGATCCGCATCGGCAACCCCGCCTCGTGGCAGCTCGCCCTCGAGGCGCGCGACCTGACCGACGGCTGGTTCGGGGCCATCACCGACGAAGCGATCCTCGCCGCGCAGAAGATCCTCTCGGCCGAGGTCGGCATCTTCGTCGAGCCCGCGTCGGCCATCAGCGTGGCGGGTCTGCTCGAGCGGGCGGACGCCGGGGTCATCCCCGCCGGGGCCACCGTCGTGCTCACCGTCACGGGCCACGGCCTGAAGGACCCCCAATGGGCCCTGCGGCGCGCCGACGGCAGCGACGTGCAACCGACCGTGGTCGCGAGCGACACGGCCCGGGTGGCCGAGGTGCTCGGTCTCGCGCCGGCCTCTGCATGACCCCCGGGGTCGTCGGGCGTTCGGTGCTGGTCAAGGTCCCCGCGACCTCGGCCAACCTCGGTCCCGGCTTCGACACGCTGGGGCTCGCGCTGTCTCTCTACGACGAGCTCGAGGTCACGGCGACCGGTGAACCCGGGGTCTCGGTCGAGGTCACGGGCGTCGGGGCCGGTCAGGTGCCCACCGACGGCTCGAACCTCGTCGTCCAGGCCGTCGCCGCGGCCTTCGCGTCGGTCGACGTCCCTCTGCCGGGGCTGCGGCTCCGGGCTCGCAACGCGATCCCGCACGGCCGGGGACTCGGGTCGTCCGCAGCCGCGATCGTCTCGGGCATCATGGCCGCCAAGGGACTGCTCGAGGGCACGGTCGAACTCGACTCCGCGGCTCTGCTCGCCCTGGCGACCGAGATGGAGGGTCACCCCGACAACGTGGCACCCGCGCTGTTCGGCGGCCTCACGATCGCCTGGATGAACTCGCACGGCCCGTCCCACAAGCGACTGCTCGTGCACCGTGGAGTGTCGCCCGTCGTGTTCGTGCCCGAATCCACCCTCTCGACGAAGCTGGCGCGGAGCCTGCAGCCCGCCTCCGTTCCGCACGAGGACGCCACGTTCAACGTGTCGCGGTCCGCTCTGCTGGTGGCGGCCCTCGTGCAGAGTCCCGAGTTGTTGCTCGCGGCGACCGAGGACCGCCTGCACCAGAGCTATCGCGCCAGTGCCATGCCCGAGACCGACGCCCTCATCCGCATGCTGCGCGACGCCGGTCTCGCGGCCGTCGTGTCGGGGGCCGGCCCCTCCCTCCTGGTCCTCGGCAGCGACCCGGCACAGCGCTTGTTCGCCGCCGAACTGGTGCGCGAACACGCCGTCTCGGCGTGGCGTCCGTTGATGCTGGCCGTCGATCTCAAAGGTGCTACAGTGGTGCCGCACCCGGTAGAAAACTCAGATTTCCTGGGCATCTAGCTTCGTCCCCGCAGTTCTTCGCAGGGGCTACCGCGTGGGGTCACAAGTCTTCGAGTCCCCGGGTCGCACATCCCGTAGTGCACATCTAGCAGTGTTCGTCTGCCGATCTGGTCGGCGCGCACCGCACCTCCCAGGCCTCCTGCTCATCCCGGGCAGCTGCTCGTTCAGGGCAGAGCCGGCACAGGGTCGCCCCCTCGGGGCGAACCCGTTCAGTGCAGGTGAGAGGCCACGAGGTGTGACCAGCTCTGCCCCGCCGATCAACGCGGGGGAGCGAAAGGAACCCATCACTCGTGACTGACGTCCAGAACGGCGCCGCTGCGCCGTCCACGCCCGAACTCACCGCCATGCGCCTGCCCCAGCTGCAGGCCCTCGCCTCGTCGCTGGGCATCAGCGGCATCTCCAAGCTGCGCAAGGGCGACCTCGTGGCCGCCATCGCGGCGAAGCAGGGCGAGGGGGCGGCCACCGAGGTCGCGCCCCAGCCGACGCTCGACGGAGTCGTCGACGCCGGTGTCCAGGCCTCCGTCGAGACCGCCGTCGCCGAAGGCGCCGAGGCCCCCGTCGTCGAGACGGGCACCGAGCCCACCGAGGCACCGACCCGTGCCCGCCGGGGCTCGCGCCGCGCCACGTCGGCTGCCGGGGCTCCCGAGTCCCGCGCCGCCGGTGCCCACGTCAACGCCGGCGAGACCGGTGTCACTCCTCTCGTCGAGGTGCCCGCCACCGAGGCCGTGGCCGTCGAGGCCGCCGACGCCGAGCAGGGTTCGACCGAGCAGGCTCCGACCGAGAAGGCCGCCTCCGAGCGCCCGTCGCGTCGTCGCGGCTCGCGCCGCGCCTCCGACGCGTCCGTCGCCGCCGACGCGGCGCAGCCCGGTGCGTCGGTCGAGTCCCCGGCCGCCGACGGCTCGGCTTCCCTCGAGACCTCCCCGTCCGCGCCCTCCGACGGGGCCGGTTCCGAAGCGCAGGGCCAGTCCGACCAGGGCCAGTCCGACCAGCAAGGCCAGTCCGACCAGCAGGGCCAGTCCGACCAGCAGGGCGGCGACCAGCAGAACGGTGGCCAGCAGGGTGGGGGCCGCCGGAGCCGCAACCGCAACCGCGGCAAGGGCGGTCAGCAGCAGACCCAGGCCGACCAGAACGGTGGCCAGCAGAACGGCAACCAGCAGAACGGTGGCCAGAAGGCCGACGCTCCGCAGAACGGTGGCCAGAAGGCCGATGCCCCCCAGAACGGCCAGCAGCGCGGCGACCAGCAGCGCGCGGACCAGAGGGCCGAGCAGCAGGCCCAGCGCGAAGCCGGCGAGAAGAACGACGCCGCCCGCGGCGAGCAGTCCGGCAACGGGCCCCAGTCCGGCGGTCAGAACGACGAGGGCGGCCGACAGGGCCGTGGCCGTCAGAGGGACCGCAAGCGCGGTCGTGGGGCGCAGAACGACGACGTCGAGCCCGAGATCGGCGAGGACGACGTCCTCATCCCCGTCGCGGGCATCCTCGACGTGCTCGAGAACTACGCCTTCGTGCGCACCACGGGCTACCTGCCCGGTGCCAGCGACGTCTACGTCTCGCTCGGTCAGGTCAAGAAGTACCACCTGCGCAAGGGCGACGCGGTCGTCGGCGCCATCCGTCAGCCCCGCGAGGGCGACCAGGGCCAGGGGCGCCAGAAGTACAACGCGATCGTCAGGATCGACTCGATCAACGGTCAGCCCGTCGACGAGGCCGCCAAGCGCGTCGAGTTCAGCAAGCTGACCCCGCTCTACCCGCAGGAGCGCCTCCGTCTCGAGACCGAGCCCCAGAAGCTCTCGACCCGCATCATCGACCTCGTGTCGCCGATCGGCAAGGGGCAGCGTGGTCTGATCGTCTCGCCGCCGAAGGCGGGCAAGACGCTCGTGCTGCAGTCGATCGCCAACGCCATCGCGATCAACAACCCCGAGGTCCACCTCATGGTCGTGCTCGTCGACGAGCGCCCCGAAGAGGTCACCGACATGCAGCGGACGGTCAAGGGCGAGGTCATCGCCTCGACGTTCGACCGTCCGGCGGAGGACCACACCACCGTCGCCGAGCTGGCCATCGAGCGCGCCAAGCGCCTCGTCGAGCTGGGCCACGACGTCGTCGTGCTGCTCGACTCGATCACGCGTCTCGGCCGTGCGTACAACCTGGCCGCACCCGCGTCGGGCCGCATCCTCTCGGGTGGCGTCGACTCGTCGGCCCTGTACCCGCCCAAGCGCTTCTTCGGTGCCGCGCGCAACATCGAGAACGGTGGCTCGCTCACCATCCTCGCGACCGCGCTCGTCGAGACCGGTTCGAAGATGGACGAGGTCATCTTCGAGGAGTTCAAGGGCACCGGCAACATGGAGCTCCGCCTGTCGCGCCACCTGGCCGACAAGCGCATCTTCCCCGCGGTCGACGTCAACGCCTCGGGCACGCGACGTGAAGAGATGCTGCTCAGCCCCGACGAGGTCAAGATCACCTGGCGTCTGCGCCGCGCCCTGGCCGGGCTCGACCAGCAGCAGGCCCTCGAGATCGTCCTGCGCAACCTGCGCGAGACGCAGTCGAACGTCGAGTTCCTCGTCCAGGTCCAGAAGTCGGTCCCCGCGTCGAACGGACACGACTCCGGCCACAAGGAGCACTGAGCGTGTTCGAGTCGGTGGCCGTGCTGCTGGCCGAGCACGACGACCTGCAGACGCAGCTCAGCGATCCGGCGGTCCACGCCGACGCCGCACGCGCCAAGAAGATCAACCGCCGCTACGCCGAGCTCAGCCGCATCGTGGCTGCTCACTCGACGTGGCAGCAGGCGGCTGAAGACCTCGAGGCCGCGCGCGAACTCGCGAAGGAGGACGAGGCGTTCGCCGACGAGGTGCCCGTCCTCGAGCAGGCGCTCGACGAGTCCCAGGAGCGCTTGCGGCGCCTCCTGATCCCGCGCGACCCGGACGACGGGCGCGACGTCATCATGGAGATCAAGGGCGGCGAGGGCGGGGCCGAGAGCGCCCTGTTCGCGGCCGACCTGCTGCGCATGTACCTGCACTACGCCGAGTCGAAGGGCTGGAAGTCCGAGATGATCGCGAGCGACGACTCCGACCTCGGTGGCTACAAGAACGTGCAGGTCGCGCTCAAGTCGAACGCGTCCGACCCCTCGCAGGGCGTCTGGGCGCACCTCAAGTACGAGGGCGGCGTCCACCGCGTGCAGAGGGTGCCGGCGACCGAGTCGCAGGGCCGCATCCACACCTCGACCACGGGCGTGCTCGTGTTCCCCGAGGTCGACGAGCCCGAAGAGGTCGACATCAACCAGAACGACCTCAAGATCGACGTCTACCGGTCGAGCGGACCCGGCGGCCAGTCGGTCAACACGACCGACTCCGCCGTCCGCATCACCCACCTGCCCACGGGCATCGTGGTCGCGATGCAGAACGAGAAGAGCCAGCTGCAGAACCGCGAGGCGGGCATGCGCGTCCTGCGGGCCCGCATTCTCGCCCGTCAGCAAGAAGAGCAGGCGGCCATCGCGTCGGACGCCCGCAAGAGCCAGATCCGGGGCATGGACCGGTCGGAACGCATCCGCACCTACAACTTCCCCGAGAACCGCATCGCCGACCACCGCACCGGCTACAAGGCGTACAACCTCGACGCCGTCATGGACGGTGCGCTCGACGCGGTCGTCGAGTCGTGCATCCAGGCCGACGAAGAGGCACGTCTCGCCGAGATCGGCGACACCGCGTCGTGACCGATGCGATCGCCACGGCCTTCGACGGCGTGACGACGGTCGACGTGGCCCTCCGGGTCGCGTCGACCGTCCTCGTCGACGCCGGGGTACCGTCGCCCGACGTCGACGCCGAACTCCTGCTCGGCCACGTCACGGGCCTGACCAGGGGAGCCGTGCGGGCGAGGGCCGTCACGGCCGCGTCGTTGACGCCGGACGAGCAGGAGGCGCTGGTCGCCGCGATCACGCGCCGCGCCTCCCGCGAGCCCCTGCAGCACATCACGGGGCGGGCGTCGTTCCGCCACCTCGAGTTGCGCGTGGGGCCGGGTGTCTTCGTCCCGCGACCCAAGACCGAAGGCGTCGCCCAGTTGGCGATCGACGCCCTGCGCTCCGTGGCGGACGCGTCACCCGTCGCCGTCGACCTCGGGACCGGGAGCGGTGCCCTGGCCCTGGCGATGGCCTCCGAGGTGCCGACGGCCACGGTCGTCGCCGTCGAGCTGTCTCCCGAGGCGGCCGTCTGGACTCGTCGCAACATCGACGCGGTGGGGGTCGACAACGCGCGCCTCGTCGAGGGCGACCTCGCCGACGCCCTGCCCGAACTCGACGGCACGGTCTCGGTCGTGGTGTCGAACCCGCCGTACGTGCCCGTCGGCATGGTCCCGCGCGACCCCGAGGTGAGACTCCACGATCCTGCGCTCGCCCTCTACGGCGGTGAGGACGGCCTCGACCTGGTCCGCGCACTGTCCCTCACGGCCCGGCGGCTGCTGCGCCCGGGCGGAGCGCTCGTCATCGAGCACGGCGAGCTCCAAGGAGGCGCCATCCGCGACCTCCTGACGGCCGACGGTTGGCGCTCCCCGGCCACGCATCCCGACCTCACCGGCCGCGACCGGGCCACGACGGCGGTGCGCTGACCGGGTTCTCCCGGTCCGTCGCACTATCATCGTCAGGTCATGGCCACTTTTCACGACTGCTCCGTCGACTCCGAACTCCTCGCCGGCATGCGCATGGCGCGCGGTGCCATCGGTCGAGGCGAGCTCGTCGTCCTGCCGACCGACACGGTGTACGGCGTCGCGGCCGACGCGTTCGACCCGACCGCCGTGCAGCGCCTGCTCGACGCCAAGGGTCGTGGTCGCCAGTCCCCGCCTCCGGTGCTGATCAAGGGCCAAGAGACCCTCGCCGCTCTCACCGACCGGGTGCCCGAGGTCGTCCGTCCGTTGCTCGACGAGTTCTGGCCCGGCCCGCTCACGGTCGTCTTCCGTGCGCAGGCGTCGCTCAGCTGGGATCTCGGCGAGACGCGCGGCACCGTCGCCCTGCGCGTGCCGAGCCACCGCATCGCCCTCGAGCTCCTCGAAGAGACCGGCCCGCTCGCGGTGTCGAGCGCCAACCTCACGGGCCAGCCCGCGGCCGAGACGGCAGGCGACGCCCGCCGCATGCTCGGCGACTCCGTGTCGGTGTACCTCGACGACGGCCCCGCGGGGGCCACGTACGAACACCGGGCCGGCGCCAACACGGGGTCGACGATCGTCGACGCGACGGGCGGCGCCGACGGGGTGTTGCGCATCGTGCGCCACGGCGTCCTGTCCGACGCCGAGATCATCCGCGTCGTCGGGGTCGACGCCCTCGCGTGAGGTACTACCTCCTCGCGCTGGCGATCTCGGCGGGGGTCAGCTTCGTGTTGTCCGTCGTCGTCTGGCGGGTGGGCCTCAAGTACCGCCTCTATCCCCAGATCCGCGAGCGGGACGTCCACCAGACGCCCACGCCGCGTCTCGGGGGGATCGCGATGTGGGCCGGCATCGTGGTCGCGCTGCTCGCGGCGTGGTTCGTCTTCCCCTTGATCTCGGGTGTCGACTACTTCCGTCTCGTCTTCGCCGACGCGGGGCCTCCTCTGGCCATCATCGGCGCCGCCACGATCATCGTCGTCATCGGAGTCGTCGACGACCTGTACGACCTCGACTGGATGACCAAGCTGGCGGGCCAGATCGTCGCCGCGGGAGTCCTCGCGTGGCAGGGCGTCCAACTCGTCTCGTTGCCCATCGGGGGCAGCCTGGCCATCGGCTCGCCCTACATGTCGCTCGTCCTCACGGTCCTCACGATCGTCCTCGTCATGAACGCCGTGAACTTCATCGACGGACTCGACGGTCTCGTGGCCGGGGTCGCGATCATCGCGAACGGCGTCTTCTTCGTCTACAGCTTCGTGATCTCGATCACCATCGGCCAGACCGAGTACTTCAACCTCGCCGCCCTCCTCTCCGCCGTGTTGATCGGGGCCTGCCTCGGCTTCCTTCCGCTGAACTGGCACCCGGCCAAGCTCTTCATGGGCGACGCGGGTGCGCTCCTCACCGGACTCGTCATGGCCACGAGTGCGATCTCGGTCACCGGGCAGATCGACCCGGCCGGGATCTCCCGGACGGCACTCCTGCCGGCGTTCATCCCGATCGTCCTGCCCTTCGCGATCCTCGTCGTGCCGTTGCTCGACTTCGGCCTGGCCGTCCTCCGCCGACTCAGTGCCGGGAAGTCCCCCTTCACCGCCGACCGCAAGCACCTGCACCACCGCCTGCTCGACATGGGACACTCGCACTTCCAGGCCGTCCTGATCTTCTACGCCTGGACGATCGTGGCGGCCGTCGGGGGCCTGATGTTCCTCTTCGTGAAGCCGACCTACCTGGTCGCCGTCTTCCTCGGCGTCGGCCTGGTCGCGTGCACCGCCGCCACGTTGTCTCCGCTCAGCCGTCGCAAGAAGGTCGAGATCGCCGTCCAGACGACCCGCACGGGTGACCTGTCGACGACGGAGTCCGACCGGTTCGACCCGCTCGACGCCGCCGCGGACGTCCTCGACCCGCACGACACCGACACCGCGGCCAAGGCCGAGGTGCCCGAACTGACGAACCCGAAGGACCACCCATGAACGCCAGCTCGATCTTCACCCAGATCCTCAAGTACACGGGCGCACTCGCCCTCGTCATCGCCGTGGTCGGAGGAGGGCTCGGCTACCTCTTCGCCGGCACCGACGGCCTGTGGAGCGCCCTCGTGGGGGTGGGGCTCGCGATCCTCTTCGCGGCGATCACGGCCGCGAGCATGCTCGTGGCGATCCGCTTCACCCTCGGTGCGTTCTTCGGCATCGTGATGGGTGCCTGGCTCCTCAAGCTGGTCATCTTCATCGTCTTGCTCGTCCTGCTGCGCGACCAACCGTTCGTGGACGACGTCGTGTTGTTCCTGGCCCTCGTCGTCTCGATCATCGGCACGCTGGCAGTCGACGCCCTCGTGGTCGTCCGGGGGCGCCTGTCGTACGTGAGCGATGCCACGCTTCCCCCTGCTCCGCAGGACTGACGACCATGCGTGCACACGGTGAAATTACCTCGACCGATTCGTGGAAGCAACCATTACCTTGATAGGGTTGACGACGTTCCCCGGCCGCGTCTCCAGCGTGCACGGATGACAAACCCCACCAATCGTCGCGACACTTCAGGGTGCTCGCCCCGACACAGGAGATAGCGCTGATAGCGAACGCTGTGAACCTGCTCTCCGCTGCCGAAGCCGGCCACGGGGACGGGGGATTCCATGCCCCGACTCTTGACGAGTTCTTCCCTCCCGCCATCTTCTTCGAGGGCACCCCCTTCGAGCTGAACCGCATCATGCTGGTCCGCCTCTTCGCGATCGCCGTCATGTTGCTGCTGTTCTGGCTGGCCCTGCGCAAGGGGCGGCTCATCCCGTCCCGCGGGCAGAGCATCGCCGAGCTGGGCCTCGACTTCGTCCGCATCCAGATCGTCGAGGAGATCCTCGGCGAGAAGCTCGGACGCAAATACCTGCCGTTGCTGGCCGCCATGTTCTTCGGCATCTTCGCCATGAACATCACGGGCATCATCCCCGGCCTCAACATCGCAGGCACGTCGGTCATCGCCATGCCCCTGCTGCTGGCGGTCGTGGCCTACATCATGTTCATCTACGCGGGCTTCCGCGAGGCCGGTGGCGCGACGTTCCTGCGCAACGCCCTCTTCCCGCCCGGTGTGCCGTGGGTCATGTACATCCTGCTGACGCCCATCGAGTTCATCAACATCTTCATCGTGCGGCCGATCTCGCTGGCCCTCCGACTCCTGTTGAACATGATGGTCGGCCACCTCTTGCTGGTGCTCTGCTTCGCGGCGACGCACTTCTTCTTCTTCAGCATGAGCGGGGGCTTCATGGCCTTCGGTGCTCTCACCCTCATCGGTGGCTTCGTGATGACCATCGTCGAGATGGCCGTCGCCGTGCTGCAGGCCTACGTCTTCACGCTCCTCGCCTCGGTCTACATCCAACAGGCCGCGGCGAAAGAACACTAAATACAGACGACGCACGTCATCCGACGTGCATCGCCCAACCGGAAGGAAACACAAGTGGACACCACCACGATCCTCGCTGAGATCAACGGCAACATCGCGACCGTCGGCTACGGCCTCGCTGCGATCGGCCCCGGCATCGGTATCGGCATCGTCGCGGGCAAGACCGTCGAGGCCATGGCCCGCCAGCCCGAGCTGGCCGGCCGCCTGCAGGTCACGATGTTCCTCGGCATCGCGTTCACCGAGCTGCTGGGCTTCATCGGCCTCGCCGCCGGCTTCATCTTCTCCTGATCAGTTAGGACGACACACCGATGATCGAGA
Source organism: Frigoribacterium sp. SL97 (assembly GCF_026625765.1). Classification (NCBI taxonomy): domain Bacteria; kingdom Bacillati; phylum Actinomycetota; class Actinomycetes; order Micrococcales; family Microbacteriaceae; genus Frigoribacterium; species Frigoribacterium sp. SL97. Next base: position 2,636,379 of record NZ_CP113062.1, on the reverse strand, counting down.
CGATCCTCGCGGCCGAGGGTGGTGCGCCCGAAGGCGCCGCCATCTTCTTCCCCGCTGGTTACGACATCCTCTGGTCCTTGGTCGTCTTCGTGGTCATCGCCGCGTTCTTCGGGCTCTTCGCGATCCCCAAGTTCCGCAGGATCCTCGACGAGCGTGCCGAGCGCATCGAAGGCGGCATCAAGCACGCCGAGGCCGCACAGGCCGAGGCTGCCAAGGCCCTCGACGAATACAAGAAGCAGCTGGCCGACGCTCGTGCCGAGGCCGCTCGCATCCGTGAGGCTGCGCGCGCCGAGGGCAACGAGATCATCGCCGAGCTCAAGCAGCAGGCGCAGGCCGAGGCCGACCGCATCACCGCCTCCGCCCACGCGCAGATCGAGGCCGAGCGCCAGGCCGCCGTGGCCTCGCTCCGGTCCGAAGTCGGATCGTTGGCCATCGACCTCGCCTCCGGCGTCATCGGTGAGTCGCTGAGCGACGACGCGAAGGCGTCGGCCGTGGTCGACCGCTTCCTGGCCGACCTCGAGGCGGACGAGAACGCTAAGGCGGGCAACTGACGATGGGTTCCATGTCCCGAGAAGCACTCGGTTCGGCGCGGTCGGTCTTGTCCGACCTCGGCGGGTCGGTCGACCTGACGACCGGCGAGCAGTTGCTCGACGCCGGTCGGGTCATCGGCGGCTCCGTTCAGCTGCAGTCGTACCTCGCCGACCCCGCTGTCGACGTGGCGACGAAGAAGCAGCTGCTCGACCGGCTCTTCGGGTCGTTCTCCGAGTCGACGCGAGCGGTGCTCGTATCGGTCGTCGGCAGCCGCTGGTCGTCGTCCGACGATCTGCTCGCCGGCATCGAAGAGGTCGCCTTCCGAGCGATCGCGACGACCACGCCTGCCGACAGCAGCATCGAGAACGAGCTCTTCGCCTTCGATGCCGCCGTCCGCACGGATTCGCAGCTCGAATTGGCCCTCGGCTCCAAGCTGGGCGATCCCGCCGCCAAGGCGGACCTCGTCGAGCGCCTGCTCGGAGGGAAGGCCAGTCGTCAGACGGTCGCCATCGTGATGCACCTGGTGCAGCAGCCCCGTGGCCGTCGGATCGGTGAGCTCCTCCGTCACGCAGCCGACATCGTCGCCGACCAGTCCGATCAGCTCGTCGCCACCGTCACGAGCGCCGTCCACCTCGACGACGCCCACGTCACTCGGTTGCAGCACGGTTTGGCCAGGCAGTTCGGGCGTAGCCTGCGCATCAACCAGGTCATCGACCCCGCCGTCGTCGGCGGCCTCCGCGTCCAGGTGGGCGACGAGGTCATCGACGGCACCGTTGCGACGAAGCTCAGCCTGCTCCGCCTGCAGCTCGCCGGCTAGTCACGCTCTCACACACAGACTCGAGGCCTCCCGAAGCCTCGCTACGAATAGGAATCACAATGGCAGACATCAAGATCAGCCCGGATGAGATTCGCGACGCGCTGAAGGACTTCGTCTCGTCGTACGACCCTTCGAAGGCCTCCACCACCGAGGTCGGCCACGTCACGGACGCAGCCGACGGCATCGCCCACGTCCAGGGGCTCCCCGGCGTCATGGCCAACGAGCTCATCCGCTTCGCGGACGGCACGCAGGGTCTCGCTCAGAACCTCGACGAAGACGAGATCGGCGCCATCGTCCTCGGCGAGTTCTCCGGCATCGAAGAGGGCATGGAGGTCACCCGCACGGGTGAGGTCCTCTCCGTCCCCGTCGGCGACGGCTACCTGGGTCGCGTCGTCGACCCGCTGGGCGCACCCATCGACGGTCTCGGCGACATCGCCACCGAGGGTCGTCGTGCCCTCGAACTCCAGGCCCCCGGTGTCATGCAGCGCAAGTCGGTCCACGAGCCCATGCAGACCGGCATCAAGGCGATCGACGCCATGATCCCCGTCGGTCGTGGGCAGCGCCAGCTCATCATCGGCGACCGCCAGACCGGCAAGACGGCCATCGCGATCGACACGATCATCAACCAGAAGGCCAACTGGGAGTCCGGCGACGAGAACAAGCAGGTCCGCTGCATCTACGTCGCCATCGGCCAGAAGGGCTCCACGATCGCCTCGGTCAAGGGTGCCCTCGAAGAGGCCGGAGCCATGGAGTACACGACGATCGTCGCCGCTCCCGCCTCGGACCCCGCCGGCTTCAAGTACCTCGCTCCGTACACCGGGTCTGCCATCGGTCAGCACTGGATGTACAGCGGCAAGCACGTCCTCATCATCTTTGACGACCTGTCGAAGCAGGCCGAGGCCTACCGTGCCGTCTCGCTCCTCCTTCGTCGTCCGCCGGGACGCGAGGCCTACCCGGGTGACGTCTTCTACCTGCACTCGCGTCTTCTCGAGCGTTGCGCGAAGCTGTCCGACGAGCTGGGCGCCGGCTCGATGACGGGTCTGCCCATCATCGAGACCAAGGCCAACGACGTCTCGGCGTACATCCCGACCAACGTGATCTCCATCACCGACGGCCAGATCTTCCTGCAGTCCGACCTCTTCAACGCGAACCAGCGTCCCGCGGTCGACGTCGGCATCTCGGTGTCGCGCGTCGGCGGTGACGCCCAGGTCAAGTCGATCAAGAAGGTCTCCGGCACGCTCAAGCTCGAACTGGCCCAGTACCGCTCGCTCGAAGCGTTCGCGATGTTCGCGTCCGACCTCGACGCGGCGAGCCGTCGTCAGCTCGCACGTGGTGCACGTCTCACCGAGCTCCTCAAGCAGCCGCAGTACTCGCCCTACCCGGTCGAGGACCAGGTCGTCTCGATCTGGGCCGGCACCAACGGCAAGCTCGACGAGGTCCCCGTGCCGGACATCCTGCGTTTCGAGCGCGAGTTGCTCGACTACATGGGCCGGAACACGTCGGTGTTGTCCGATCTCAGGGAGAAGAACGTGCTGTCGGACGACATCGTCGCGGCTCTCGAGAGCGGCATCGACTCGTTCAAGCAAGAATTCCAGACCGGTGAGGGCAAGCCTCTCGCTTCGGTGGGACGTGAAGAGTTCGAGGCCACCGACGCCGACGACGTCAACCAGGAGAAGATCGTCAAGACGAAGCGCTGACGCGCCCGTTCGACGTTCACGACTGACGAGACAACAGGAGAGTAATGGGAGCCCAACTCCGGGTCTACCGGCAGAGGATCCGCTCTGCGCAGACGACCAAGAAGGTCACTCGCGCGATGGAGCTCATCTCGGCCTCGCGCATCCAGAAGGCGCAGGCCCGGATGAAAGCCTCCGGGCCGTACTCGCGAGCCATCACCCGCGCGGTGTCGGCCGTGGCGACGTTCTCGGACGTCGACCACGTGCTGACCACCGAGCCCGAGACGGTCGAGCGTGCCGCGATCGTCGTGTTCACGTCGGACCGCGGCCTCAACGGTGCGTTCAGCTCGAACACGCTGAAAGAGAGCGAGCAGCTCGCGCAGCTGCTGCGGAGCCAGGGCAAAGAGGTCGTCTACTACCTCGTGGGTCGCAAGGCCCAGGGGTACTTCGCCTTCCGTCGTCGTGACGCCGAGCAGGTGTGGACGGGCAACACGGACCAGCCCGAGTTCGTCACGGCGAAAGAGATCGGTGACGCCGTCGTCTCCAAGTTCCTCACCGAGGCGGCCGAGGGCGGCGTGGACGAGATCCACATCGTCTACAACCGTTTCGTGAACATGGTCAGCCAGGTTCCCGAGGTCGTCCGTCTGCTTCCCCTCGAGGTCGTCGAGGGGATCGAAGAGCCCGGAGAGGACGAGGTCCTGCCGCTGTACGACTTCGAACCCGATCCGACCGAGGTCCTCGACGCCCTGTTGCCGGTCTACATCGAGAGCCGCATCTTCAACGCCATGCTGCAGTCGGCCGCCTCCGAGCACGCCGCCCGTCAGAAGGCCATGAAGGCTGCCAGCGACAACGCCGACACCCTCATCCGCGACTTCACCCGTCTGGCCAACAACGCGCGTCAGGCCGAGATCACGCAGCAGATCTCCGAGATCGTGGGCGGCGCAGACGCCCTCGGGTCGGCCAAGTAGAGCTCTGCACCACAGCATCATCATCCGAAGAGAGAGAAGCCATGACTGACACCGCAACCGCACCGGTCGCGACCGAGTCGGCTCCCGGCGTCGGGCGCATCGCCCGGGTCACGGGCCCCGTCGTCGACATCGAGTTCCCGCACGATGCCATCCCCGGCGTCTACAACGCGCTGACCACGAAGATCACCATCGGTGACACGACCACGCAGATCACGCTCGAGGTCGCCCAGCACCTCGGTGACGACCTCGTCCGTGCCATCGCCCTCAAGCCCACCGACGGCATCGTCCGTGGGCAAGAGGTCATCGACACCGGCGCGCCGATCTCCGTGCCCGTCGGCGACGTCACCAAGGGCAAGGTCTTCAGCGTCACGGGCGAGATCCTCAACCTCGAGGGTGACGAGACGGTCGAGATCACCGAGCGCTGGCCCATCCACCGCAAGCCCCCGAAGTTCGACCAGCTCGAGTCCAAGACCCAGCTGTTCGAGACGGGCATCAAGTCCATCGACCTCCTCACGCCTTACGTGCAGGGCGGCAAGATCGGTCTCTTCGGTGGTGCGGGTGTCGGCAAGACCGTCCTCATCCAGGAGATGATCCAGCGTGTCGCGCAGGACCACGGTGGTGTGTCGGTCTTCGCCGGCGTCGGTGAGCGTACCCGCGAGGGCAACGACCTCATCGCCGAGATGGACGAAGCGGGCGTGTTCGACAAGACCGCGTTGGTCTTCGGCCAGATGGACGAGCCGCCGGGAACCCGTCTCCGCGTCGCGCTGTCGGCCCTCACGATGGCCGAGTACTTCCGCGACGTGCAGAAGCAGGACGTGCTCCTCTTCATCGACAACATCTTCCGCTTCACGCAGGCCGGTTCCGAGGTCTCGACCCTTCTGGGTCGCATGCCCTCGGCCGTGGGTTACCAGCCCAACCTGGCCGACGAGATGGGCGTCCTCCAAGAGCGCATCACCTCGACGCGCGGTCACTCGATCACCTCGCTGCAGGCGATCTACGTGCCTGCCGACGACTACACCGACCCGGCTCCCGCGACGACGTTCGCGCACCTCGACGCGACCACCGAGTTGTCGCGTGAGATCGCGTCGCAGGGTCTCTACCCCGCGATCGACCCGCTGACCTCGACCAGCCGCATCCTCGACCCGCGTTACCTGGGCCAGGCGCACTACGACACGGCGATCCGGGTCAAGGCCATCCTGCAGAAGAACAAGGAGCTGCAAGAGATCATCGCCATCCTCGGTGTCGACGAGCTCTCCGAAGAGGACAAGATCACGGTGTCGCGTGCGCGCCGCATCCAGCAGTTCCTCTCGCAGAACACCTACATGGCCAAGAAGTTCACGGGTGTCGAGGGCTCGACCGTCCCGCTGAAGGACACCATCGAGTCCTTCACCGCGATCGCCGACGGCGAATTCGACCACGTGGCCACGCAGGCATTCTTCAACGTCGGCTCCATCTCGGACGTCGAAGAGAAGTGGGCTCAGATCCAGAAGGAGAACGGCTGATCGTGGCTGCTCTCACTGTCAGCGTCGTCTCGGCCGACCACGAAGTGTGGTCGGGCGAGGCGTCGTCGATCGTCGCTCGCACCGCCGAGGGTGAGATCGGGATCCTTCCCGGTCACGAGCCGATCCTCGCCATCCTGGCCTCGGGTCAGGTCAGGGTCCGGTTGTCCGACGGCACCACCGTCGAGGCGACTGCCGACGACGGTTTCCTGTCCGTCGAGAACGACACCGTGACGGTCGTCGCGCGCAACGCACAGCTCAACTGAGCTCCGCCCGTCTGCACCACCGAACGACATGCTGTTCCTGCTGCCCCCGTCCGAGACCAAACTCGACGGGGGCAGCGTCGGTTCGCGGCTCGATGTGACGGCACTGTCGTTCGACGAGCTCGACGGCCCTCGCCGCGCCTCCTTGGCCTTGCTCGACGAGATGTCGGCCGACGTCGCGGCGGCCGCCGCTGCCCTCAAACTCGGTCCCACGCAGGCTCACGAGGTCGAGCGCAACCGGCTCGTGACCGTGTCGCCCACGATGCCCGCTCTGTCGCGCTACACGGGGGTCCTCTTCGACCCTCTCGGTGTGGCAGGCATGAGTGCCGACGCGTGGACGTGGGCTCACCGGCACGTACTCGTGCATTCGGCCCTGTTCGGCTTGCTCAGGGCTGGTGACGAGATCCCCGCGTACCGGCTCTCGCACGACTCGAGGGTTCCCCGGACGTCGTTGAAGAAACTCTGGCGAGGGCCCGTGTCCTCGGTCCTGGCAGGCGTCGGCGACCTCGTCGTCGACCTGCGATCCGAGGGGTACGTCGCTCTGGGGCCGGCGGGGACGCCGTCGACGTACGTCCGTGTCGTCTCGGACGCGGGCGACCGACGCCGAGCCCTCAACCACTTCAACAAGAAGAGCAAGGGGTTGCTCGTTCGCGCCCTCCTGGCCGATCGTCCGGACCTGGCCGACATCGGCGACCTGACGGAGTGGGCCCGCGGTCGAGGTTTCGTGCTCGAACCCGGAGACGAGAGCGTGCTCGTGGCCGAGTCGGTCCTGCAGGCGTCCGTCTGATCGCCGGGCGGGCGGCGACGCTTCGGCTCTGTCTCAGTCCAGGGGCACGGGACCCTCTCGGAACGCGATGCCCTCGTGGCGGAGGAGCCACTTCTTCGTCTCGACCCCTGTGCCCACGGTGTAGCCGGTGACGCCGCCCGTCCGGCCCAGGACGCGGTGGCACGGGACGAGCAGGGGGAGCGGATTCACCGCCACCGCTCCACCGACGGCTCGCCCGGCCCGAGGATTGCCGAAGGTCCCGCCGAGTCGTCCATAGGTCGTGGCCCGTCCCCACTCGACCTCGAGCAGCGCAGACCAGACCGAGCGCTGGAAGCTCGAACCGACCAGGCGGAGCGGAAGATCGAAGCGCGTGCGCACTCCTTCGAAGTAGCCGTCGACCTGACGTCGGGCTGCATCGAGCAGGTTGTCGGGCCGCTCGGGTTGACCGTCGTGAGGCAGGACGCCCTCACGCTCGATCGCGAGGCCCTCGACGGCGAAGTGCCGACTGACGATCTCGATTCGTCCCACGGGGGAGTCGAGTCGGACGAGCCCCGGCGGTTCGTCGTCGTCGGCACGGCCGGGTGGCAGCGGGGGTACGAGGACGAGGTCGGTCATGGCGTCACGTTAGGGCGGCCGCCCGGTCGGGACGCCGGAGAACGGGCCGGGTGTGAACCGACGGCTGCCGCACCCGGCGTGGGGAGGAGACGTGCGGTGGTGCAGCCTGGGCCCGGGTGTGGACGCGGCACCCGAACGGACCGGTCACCGGGCGCTAGCGTGGAGGTCGTGGTCGCCGAACCGCGCCAGAGCCCCCGGTGAGAGGAACGAGATGCCCACCGAACAGTCACCAGGATCGTGGCACCGAGTCGGCTCGATCGACGACACGGTCGTCGGTCGCCCGGCCCGCCCCTCGGGCGTCGACGAGACGGACGCGGACGACACGGTCCTCCGGGTCTCCCCGCCGGCACGGCCGCCGACGAGCGGGGAGCCGAACCCGTCGGGCCGACCCACCCCGCGCCTCCACGGGGTGAGGGTCGCCGGGCAGGACCTGTCGCTCGACGTGCCCGTCATCGTGGGGCGTCGCCCGACCGGGCCGCGCGTGGGCTCTGGACCCCTGCCACGGTTGGTGACCGTGCCGTCTCCGCGACACGAGGTCTCGGGGGCGCACGTCGACGTGCGCCAGCACGGGGGCACCGTCGTCGTCACCGACCTGCGTTCGACGAACGGGACCCGGGTGATCGAGCCCGGACGCGTTCCCGTCGTTCTCCGGCAAGGCGAGTCGCTCGTCGCCCGTGCAGGCACGATAGTGGACGTAGGTGACGGGAACCTTCTCGAGATCCTGCCTCCCCAGCGCATCATCCCGACGAAAGAACCCCTCCTGTGACAGAGCTCGGCCGCCCCACGACCGCCCACGCCCTCGGCCTCGACGGCCCGGGGCTCACCTTCGACTGGGCGGGGGTGACCGACGTGGGTCGTCGCCGAGCGCACAACGAGGACAGCTACCTCGCAGAGGCGCCGCTGTTCGTCGTGGCCGACGGCATGGGAGGGCACAGCGCGGGCGACGTGGCGAGCGACGCGGTCGTGCGCCGCATGAGCGAGATCGCGTCACGCCCGTTCGCCACCACGGACGACGTCGAGACGGCCCTCCGCGTGGCCACGGAGGACATCGCGGTGGCGGCGGCCGACACCGAGCTCGGGGTCGGCACGACGGCCACCGGGGCGTTCCTCTCACGAGAGGGAGAAGGCGCCGAGGTCGACTTCACGGTCTTCAACGTGGGCGACTCCCGCGTGTACATGTTCGAAGACGGCCGTCTCCGCCAGGTGACCGTCGACCATTCCGTCGTCCAGGAGATGGTCGACGCGGGGCTCCTGCACGCGGACGACGCCGAGAAGCACCCCGACAGCAACGTGATCACCCGGGCGGTCGGGTTCGACGTCGACCCGCGTCCGGATTACTGGAGGGTGCCCGCCCGACCCGGCCTGCGCCTCCTCGTCTGCTCGGACGGCCTGACCAAAGAACTGTCCGCCGGGCGGATCGCCGAGCTCCTCGGCGGCGTCGACGGTGCCGAGCCGGCGGCGACGGCCCTCGTCGAGGCCGCCGTCGAGGCGGGTGGACGCGACAACGTCACGGCCGTCGTCGTGGACGTCCGGAGCGCCGAGACGACGGACGCCGAGTAGGCGCGACACGCGGACACGGACGGCCCCGCCCCCGAAATGGGGGGACCGGGTCCGTCCACAGGGGGGCCCACGGGCCTCTCGGGCGTCGGGGACCCCCACGTAGAATGGCTGCGGTCGGACCGACGCCGACCTGTTCCGCCCAGCCGACCCGGCATCGATCCCCAGAGGAGGCGACGTGGCTCGACGACTGCCTTCGGCGCCCCCCGTCCTGCCGGGATTCTCGCATGTGCGCGTGCTCGGGTCGGGCGGCTTCGCCGACGTGTTCCTCTACGAACAGAACATGCCGCGCCGGCAGGTCGCGGTGAAGGTCATGCTCAGCGAGGTCGTGAACGACCAGGTCCGCCAGATGTTCCAGGCCGAGGCGAACCTCATGGCCCAGCTGAGTGCCCACCCGTCGATCCTCACGGTGTTCCAGGCCAGCGTCTCGGCCGACGGCCGTCCGTACCTGGTGATGGAACTCTGCTCGTCGTCGTTGAGCGAGCGGTACCGGCGCGACCGCATCCCCGTCGCCGACGTGCTGCGCATCGGCGTCAAGATCGGCAGCGCGGTCGAGACGGCCCACCGGCAGGGCGTCCTGCACCGCGACCTGAAACCGTCGAACATCCTCATGACGGCCTACGGACACCCCGTGCTGTCCGACTTCGGCATCGCCGCGTCCCTCAGCGAGAGCGAGCCGCAAGAGGTCGTCGGCATGTCGATCCCGTGGTCGGCCCCCGAGGTGCTGCTCGACGAGACCAACGGCACCATCGAGTCCGAGGTGTGGTCCCTCGGGGCGACGGTGTACTCGCTGCTCGCGGGCCGGAGCCCCTTCGAGGTCCTCGGCGGCGACAAGAACGGCGCGTCCGACCTGATCGGTCGCATCGACAAGGCCAAGCTCGTGCCGACCGGACGGACGGACGTCCCTCCCACCCTCGAGCGACTGCTCGCGAGGTCCATGTCGCGGCGCCCCGAGAACCGCCAGGCCAGCGTCCTCGAGTTCGTGCGCGAGCTCCAGCAGGTCGAGAGCGAGATCGGCGTCGCGCAGACCCCCATCGAGGTGGCGGTCGACGACTGGGCCCTGGCGACCGTGGCCGACCTCGAGGACAAGACGCGCCTCCGGGGTGTGACCCCCGTGCAGGCCTCGCGGCGTCGCCGCCGGCGCCGGGCGACCGAGGCCCAGGTCCAGGCGCAGCACGGCGGTTCGCTCCAGCAGAGCCGCGCCGTGCCTCGCAGCACGGGTACACGTCCGACGCGGCGTCGGTCGCTGCTCGTCGTGACGTGGGCCCTCGTGGCGGCGTCGGTGGTGGGGATCGGTCTCGCAGCCGCCGCGACGCTGGTGCTCGTCCGCTCGACGTCGACCGACATCCCCCGGGTGGCCGACGTCGCGTCGTCGAGCGACGGCTCCTCGGTGGTCTTCACCTGGAGCGACCCGGGGCTCCGGGCAGGTGACACCTACGTCATCTCGACCGGGGGGCAGACGAGCCAGCAATCCGCCGACCGGTTCGTCGCCACCCCTGCCGACCCGGGTGACGAGGTCTGCATCACCGTCTCCGTGAGCCGCGGTGGTTCGACCGGCCCGGAGAGCAACGAGAACTGCGCGACGGCGGGTCAGGGCTGATGGGGCGGCTGCTCGACTGGGCCTCCCGTCGTCGATCCGCCGTCGTCACCGGGGTCGGAGTGGTCGTGGTGGCCACGCTCGTGACGACCGTCGCCGTGGCCAGCGGTGGCTACGAGGCCCAGCGCGTCGACCTCTCCGACGGAACGGTCTGGGTCGCCAACGGAGAACGCGCCGCGATCGGTCGGGCGAACACCGACGTCCTGCAGCTCAACTCCGCCGTGCGCGGCACCGGTGCCGACCTCTCGGTCGTCCAACGCGAGCAGGACGTCCTGCTCGTGGATCGCAGCAACGCCACGGTCGGTGTCGTCGACACCGCCACGGCCGAGGTGGCCGAGAGCGTCCCGCTCCCGCCCGAATCGCCCGACGTGTCGATCGCCGGGGACCGTGTGCTCGTCGTGTCACAGGGCACGGGGGAGGTCTGGAGCCAACCGCTCTCGGACCTGGCGTCCTTCAGCAACGAGGTCGACCCCGATCTCAGCCTCGGCAAGGGACTGGTCACCGACGTCACGCCCGACGGCCGTGTGGTCGCCTACTCGTCCGACACCGGCAGGGTGTCGATCTTCGACGGAACGGTGTCACCCGACGTCGCCGAGACGCACGACGTGCCCGCCTCGTCGTCCTCCGGGTACCAGGTGGCCTCGGTCGGCGGTCACTGGGCCGTGCTCGATGCCGTCACGGGGGAACTGGTCGTCGACGGACGGCAGGTCGACCTGTCCGACCGGGCCTCGGGCGGGCTCGCCCTGCAGACGGGGTCCGACACGGGCGACGAGGTCCTGGTCGCGACGTCCACCGGCCTCTTGTCCGTGTCGATCGACTCCTCACGGGTCGCCGAGGTCGTCGGCGGACGCGAGGGCAAGCCCGCGCGACCCGTCGTCGTCGGCGACTGCCGCTTCGGCGCCTGGGCGGGCGGGTCGGCGTGGAGCGACTGTGCGTCGGCCCGCGGGGGAGTCCTCGACCTCGACCAGGTCACCGGAGGGGCGAGCCTGGTCTTCGACGTCAACGCGCGCCGGGTCGTGCTCAACGATCCGGCGTCGGGTCGGTCGTGGGCGGTCCAGCGTTCCGGCGAGCTCATCGACAACTGGTCGGACCTCTTCCAAGAGGACCGCGACCTAGAAGAGCAACAGGAGAACGACGACCAGCAACCGCCCGAGCTGGATCTCGACCAGAAACCACCGGTCGCCGTGGACGACGCGCTCGGCGCACGACCCGGTCGAGCGAGCACCCTGCCCGTGCTGCTCAACGACTACGACCCGAACGGCGACCCGCTCGTGATCGACGACGTGTCCGCACTCGACGATGCCGTCGGCCGGATCGACCTCGTCAACGACCGACAACAGGTGCTCCTCACCCTCACCGACTCGGCTTCCGGCACGTTCTCGGTCGACTACACCATCTCCGACGGACGCGGCGGTCAGGCCAGCGCGACGGTCACCCTCACCGTCCGCCAACCGTCGGAGAACTCGCCGCCGCAGCAGGCGCGCAGGACGTCGGCGTCGGTGTCGTCGTCGGGGCGGGTCACCACCTCGGTGCTCGGCGACTGGATCGACCCCGACGGTGACGCCTTCTACCTGACCTCGGCAGGAGGGGCGGCGGGAGTGTCGTACAAGCCCTCGGGGGACGTCGTCTACCAGGACGCCGGTGCGGGCGACACGACCGTCGAGGTCCCCTTGACGGTCTCGGACGGCCGTGACGAGGGGCGAGGATCGCTCGCGATCACCGTGATGGGGGCAGGGCAGGTGCCCCTCGAAGCCCTGCCCTTCTCGCAGCAGGCCTACGCGGGCCAGCAGCTGACCGTGCGGCCGCTGACCTACGCTCGAGGCGGCACGGGCACCGTCAAGCTGAACAGCGTCCCGGCGAAGGCCGACGTCACCGTCACGCCGAACTACGAACAGGGCACGTTCCGGTTCCTCAGCGACGTGCCCGGGACCCACCTGCTCGAGTACACCGTGACGGACGGCGACCAGACGGCGACCGGCACGGTCAGGGTGGACGTCCAATCCCCTCCGGACGCGGGCACACCGCCCGTCACGACGCCCAAGACGATCTTCGTCGAGACGTTGGGCACGCAGACGCTCGACGTCGTCGCGACCGATCGTGACCCGGCCAACAACGTCCTCATGCTCACGGCGACCGATGCCGTGCCCGCCGCGTCCGGGGTCAGGGTCGAGACCCTCGATCAGCGCTACGCCCGCATCACGCTCGCGGCCCCGCTCGACGACGGGCCGGTCACCTTCGGCTACACCGTCAGCAACGGCCTCGCCTCCGCGCCCGGCACCGTGACGGTGGTCGAGATCCCGCGCCGGGCGATCACCCAGCCGCCGATCGCGACCGACGACCAGGTGACCGTCCGGGTGGGGGACTCCATCGACATCGACGTCCTCGCCAACGACGAGCAGCCCGACGGCGACGAGTTGACGCTGGTGCCGCGACTCGAGAGGGACGTCCCGGCCGGCAGCGGGTTGCTCTTCGCGTCGGGTAACCGTCTGCGGTACCTGGCCCCCACCACCCCGGGCAACGTCACGGCGACCTACACCGTCGAGGGCCCCGACGGGCAGCGGGCCTCGGCTCAGGTCGCCATCGCGGTCCGCGAGGTCGACGCGGGCAGCAACGCCGCCCCCGCGCCCCAGTCGGTGACGGCGCGCGTCGTCGCAGGCGAGACCGTGCGCATCGGCGTTCCGCTCGACGGCATCGATCCCGACGGCGACTCGGTCCAGCTGCTCGGGGTGGGTACGAACCCCGAGAAGGGCAGCGTGTCGACCGTCGGCACCGACTACGTCGAGTACCAGGCGAACGCCAGCTCGGCGGGCACCGACAGCTTCACCTACGCGGTCGTGGACGGCTTGGGTGCCCGGGCCACGGGCACGGTCCGCGTGGGGATCTCGACCCGCGCCGACGGATCGCGCAACCCGATCGCCGTCGCGGACGCCGTGACGATGCGACCCGGGGGTTCCATCACGGTCCGGGTGCTCGACAACGACTCCGACCCCGACGGGGGCGCGTTGTCGGTCGACGCCGTCGAGCCGAACGGCGAGGGTGTCGTCGCGAAGGTCGTGTCGGGGACGATGGTGTCGGTGACGCCCCCCGAGACCCCCGGGACGTACGGCCTCGTCTACACGGTGTCGAACGAGCGCGGCGGGCAGAGCTCGACCTTCGTCACCGTGACCGTCGACCCCGACGCACCGTTGAACTACCCGCTCGCCGACGACACGGTGCTCGGACTCAGCGACATCGCCGGTCGGCAGACCGTGACGGTCAACCCCCTGACCAACGTGTTCTTCTCGGACGGCAGCACCTCGCAGCTCGACCTCGGACTTGCCCCGGGATTCGGCTCGACGGCCGAGGTGACGCCGAACTCGCGCGTGACCGTCCGCATCACCGATTCGAGCCAGATCGTCCCGTTCTCGGTCTCGAGGAAGGACGACCCGGGCGTCCGCTCCTACGCGTTCATCGTCGTGCCCGGTTTCGACGACGCCCTGCCGCAGGTCGACCGGACGGTCCGTCCGATCACGGTCGAGAGCGAGAAGGCCGTCACGATCGACCTCGACCGTTACGTGATCTCCGCCGGCACCAACGGAGTCAGACTGACCGACCCCGCGACGGTCCGGGCGACGAACTCGAACGGCGACGACCTCGTGGTCGACGACACGACCCTCCGGTTCACGTCCGCCGACCTGTTCTCGGGTACGGCCTCGATCTCGTTCCAGGTGACCGACGGTCGCTCGGCCGACGACCCGGACGGTCGGACGGCGTCGCTCGTGCTGCCCATCACGGTGACGTCGCGAGAGAACCAGCCACCCGTCTTCAACGGCACCTCGATCGACCTCGAACCGGGCCAGTCCCGCACGCTCGACCTCGCTCGGCTCACCACGTACCCCTATCCGGACGACGTCGACGAGCTCCGGTACTCGGTCGAACAGGGCGGCGTCGCGGGCTTCGGCTTCGACCTGTCCGGGTCGAAGCTCACCGTCTCGGCCGAGGCCGGCACCGCGAAGGGGACGAGCAGGTCGCTCCCCGTCGCCGTCAGCGATGCCCTCAACCCGGGTCGGAGCGGTGCCGTCACCGTGTCGGTCGTGGGATCGACCCGCCCGCTCGCTCAACCGGCCGCCGATCGTGCCGTCGTCAAGCGCGGGGCCTCGACCTCGGTCGACGTGTTGCAGAACGACCAGGCGACCAATCCCTTCCCCGGGCAGGCGCTGCGGGTGGTGGCGATCCGTGGGCTGAACGGGTCGAGCGTGCCGGCAGGCGTCTCGATCACGCCGAGCGGTGACAACCGGAGTCTCGCTGTCTCGGTCGCGGCTTCCGCGGCCCCCGGCGACACGAACCTCCAGTACCAGGTCGCCGACGTCACGGACGACCCCGACCGATACGTCTGGGGCACCGTCACCATCAGCGTGCAGGACGTCCCGAACGCCCCCAATGCCCCGGTCCGAACGGGCACCTTCACGGGGGGACAGCTCACCCTGAGCTACACGGCTCCCGCGGCCAACAACTCGCCGCTGACCGGTTACCGTCTGACCGGGGCGGGTTCGGCCGGGGGCTCGTACTCCAAGGCCTGCGGGCTGGCGACGGTCTGCACCCTGACCGACCTGCCCGCGGGCCAGCGGTTCTCCTTCACGGTCGTCGCCACCAACGGCGTCGGGGACTCCGCTGCATCGGCGCCGAGTCCCGCTTACAGTGCCGACTACGTGCCCGCCGCACCCACGGGCCTGAGCGCGACTGCGGTGCCGTCGGGCCAGGGCGACACCCGGATCACGTGGACGGACTCGCCGGATCCCCGGCCGGGCTCCGCGATCCAGTCGTACGTCGTCGAATGGTCCGGGCCCACGACGGGATCCCAGACCGTTCGCCGTGGGGTGCAGCAGAGCGTCATCCCCGGCCTCGTCCCGAACCAGAACTACACGGTGAACGTCTTCGCGAAGAACGACGCCGACGTCGACAGCGAGGCGGCGTGGGCCCGGGCGTCCCTGACGCGGGTGGTACCCGTCGGGAGCCCCGGGGTACCCCAGGTCACGGCCACCCCCGTGAGCGGCGGCGTGCAGATCACCTGGACGCCGTCGACCGCGAACGGCGGATCGGCTCCCACGTACCGGGTGGTCCGCGTCGCCGGCTCGGACGGGCCGGTGTCCTGCGACACCCCGGGTGACCCCGTTCCCCTCGCCGGCGGGGGAGCGACGGACTCGTCCGCAGAGGACGGCGTCACCTACCTCTACGTCGTGAAGGCGGACAACGGCACCTTCTGTTCCGCGGGTTCGGGTCGCACCACGGCACTCAAGGCCCCCGGTGCTGCTCGCGCGACCGTGGCGTCGATCGAGAACGGTGGGGGACGCTTCGACGTCAGGGTCTCCGCGACCGACGTGGTGTCGGGTACGGCAGCCCGATTCGAGTGGTCGCAGAACGGGCAGACGGGTTGGCAGCCCCTGGCCGCCGACGGCTTCGTCTCCACCGGGGGATACGGCACCGAACTCCAGGTCTACGTCCGAGGCTGTCGAGACGCTTCCGAGACGTTCTGTGGCGCCGCGTCCGATCGTCAGGCCGCGACGCCCGTGACGGTGCGGCCCGTCATCGTCTCGTGCGTCCCCGGCGAACCCCTCGTGGTCAACCCGCCGTCGAACGGTCACCTCGACTTCTCGGCGACGGTCGAGTTCAACGTGTCGCCCCTCATCCTGGACAACTGGCAGTCCGGAGACAGGAACGGCGCGTACACGACGACGTCCCGGGTCGATCCCTCGGCGACGGAGGTCCGCATCCGCGGGACGGTCGACGGCAAGACCGACAGCGGCTACGCACGGGTCACCTGCAGCTGAAGCCCATGAACGACACATCGAGGAACGAAGACACATGAGCATGACCCCCGAGCAGGCGACCTGGTTCTCCGACATCTTCGGGCGACTGGTGGCCAACGTCGACCAGGTGCTGCTGGGCAAGACCTTCGTCGTGCGACTGTCGTTCACGGCTCTGCTGAGCGAGGGGCATCTGCTGCTCGAGGACTTCCCGGGCACGGGCAAGACCTCGCTCGCCCGCGCGATCGCCCAGAGCGTCCAGGGCTCGAGCAACCGTGTGCAGTTCACCCCCGACCTCCTGCCCGGCGACATCACCGGCGTCAGCATCTACGACCAGAAGGCCGGTGGGTTCGAGTTCCACCGCGGGCCGATCTTCTCCAACATCGTCCTCGCCGACGAGATCAACCGCGCCAGCCCCAAGACGCAGTCCGCCCTCCTCGAGGTGATGGAAGAGAGCCGCGTGACCGTGGACGGCGTCAGCCACGCCGTGGGTTCGCCGTTCATGGTGATCGCCACCCAGAACCCGGTCGAGCAGGCCGGCACCTACCGTCTTCCCGAGGCCCAGCTCGACCGGTTCATCATGAAGACCTCGATCGGCTACCCCGATCACGCGGCGACCGTCCGCATCCTCGAGGGCTCCGCCACGAGGGTCCACGAGGGCAGCCTCAACCCGATCGTCCAGGCCGGGGTCATCACCGAGATGGCGCAACTCGCCCGCACCGTGCACGTCGAGCCCACCATCAGTGACTACGTCGCCCGGCTCGTCGACGGGACGCGAACGGCCCAGGAGGTCCGTCTCGGTGTGAGCGTCCGCGGTGCGCTGGCCCTCGTCCGTTCGGCCAAGACCTACGCGGCGTCCCTCGGTCGTCACTACGTGATCCCGGACGACGTCAAGTCGCTCGCCGAGCCCGTGCTCGCCCACCGTCTCGTGCTCGACCCCGAAGCGGAGTTCGACGGGGTCACGCCGTCCAGCGTCGTGAGCCAGCTGCTCATCGAGACGGCGCCACCCGCCGAGCGGGTAGCCGTGTGAGCGAGCGTCCTCGAGGCACCGACCGGGCCGCCCGGCCCGCGCCGGGGTCGACCGTGGACGGGTCCCGCGCCGGCCGGACACGACCGCGGGTCGGCACCCGCGGCGCCGACCAGCGATTCGATTCCGCGTTCTCGACGGGAACGCAAGGACTGACGAACGCCCGGACCCGGATCGTCGGCGACCGTACCGGCATCGGAGCGGACCTGCTCGTCCTGCTGGTCAGGACGACGCGTGGGGCTCGCCGTTCCGTCCGCCGGGCGTTCACCAGCGCCTCCTCGGTGGTCACGCCCTTCGGGTGGTCGATGCTCGTCGCCGCACCGGTCGGGCTGCTCGTCGGCTACCTGCTCGGCTGGACCGAGCTCGTGGTGGTCGGCTTCGCCGCGATCGTCCTGCTGCTCGTCGCAGGGCTCGCTCTCGTCGGACGGAACACCGTCCGCATCACGCTCGAGATCCCGCACGAGCGCGTGGCCGTCGGCGCCCCGGCGGCCGGCACCGTGCGGGTGCGCAACGCGAGCGCCCGCCGCATCCTCGGAGTGTCCGTCGAGGTCCCCGTCGGTCCGGGTCTCGCCGAGATCGGCCTGCCGAGCCTCCGATCGGGAGACGAGGTCGCCGAGTCGTTCGACCTGCCCACCACGCGACGCGGCGTCGTGGCCGTGGGTCCGGTCAGCACCGTGCGAGGCGACCCGGTCGGCCTCGCCCGACGCGAGATCGAGTGGACCGGCGTCACCGAGGTGTTCGTGCACCCTCGCACCATCGGCATCCCGAGCACGAGCACGGGTCTCATCCGTGACCTCGAGGGCAACCCGACGCGTGACCTCTCGCCCAGCGACATCTCGTTCCACGCCCTGCGCGAGTACCAGCCGGGCGACGAACGACGGAACATCCACTGGAAGTCGACCGCCAAGACTGGCACCTACATGGTGCGGCAGTTCGAGGAGAGCCGGCGCAGCCACCTGGTCATCGCCCTGAGCCTCGCGGCCGGTGACTTCGCCAACGACGACGAGTTCGAACTGGCCGTCAGCGTCGCGGGTTCTCTCGGTGCCCGCGCCATCCGTGACGCGCGTGAGGTCAGCGTCGTCGTCGGCGAGACCACCCCCGAGTTCGCCAAGCGGAAGAACCTCGAGATCCGCTCCCTGAGCACGCTGACCCGGAACCGCCTGCTCGACGAACTCGCGGTCGTCACGTCGGCGGAGTCGGCGCTGGCCATCACCGACGTCGCGCGGGTGGCGGGTGATCAGGTCGTGGGGATCTCGGTGGCGTTCCTCGTCGTCGGGTCCACGACGACGGTCACCGAGATGCGCGCCGCAGCCCTGCAGTTCCCCCTGGGGGTGGAGGCGGTGGCGATCGTGTGCGACCCCGAGACGGTCCCCGGCATGAGGCGCATCGCCGACCTCACCGTGCTGACCATCGGGTTCCTCGAGGACCTGCAGAAGTCGCTCGCCCGAACGGCGAGCGCATGAGCGTCGTCGACGGGGTCCGGACGCCCGCGGGGCCCGCGGCGCCTCCTCCGCGCGCACGGTCCCGCGCGCGGCCGTCACGACTGCGAGCCCCGTTCGTCGCCTGGGTCGTCGCGTTGTTCGCGGCCTCGCTCGGCGCCGCGACCGTGACCTTCTGGCCGGTGTACGAGAGCGCCGCCTTCGTCGTGCTCGTCGTCGTCGCCTTCGCCGTCGGCGTGGTCATCGCGCTGGGCACGGCCGCCCTCCGGCTGTCGAGCGTGTGGGTGTTCGCGGCGACGATCGTGGCGTACCTGTTGCTCGGGGTGCCGCTCGCCGTGCCGTCGCAAGCCTTCGGCGGCGTGCTGCCCACGGGTCGGGGCCTCCTGACGTTGGTCTCGGCGACCGCTCTCGGCTGGAAGCAGCTCGTCACCATCGCCTTGCCGGTGGGCAGCTACGAGGCCCTGCTGGTGCCGGTCTTCGCGCTGGTCCTCGTCGGCACGGTCGTCGGCCTGTCCGTCGCGCTCCGCAGCCGACGCGGAGAACTCGCCGTCGTCGTTCCCGTCGTCGTCTGGATCGCGGCGATCGTGCTCGGTCCGGGCGAGGCCTGGTGGCCCCGCGTCACCGGTCTCGCCGTGTTGGTGACGGTGGTCGCCTGGGTCGTCTGGTGGCGCCTCCGTCGACGTCGCATCGCGCTCGGGGCCCTCACCACCCGTGCTGTCACGACGTCTGCCGGGCACCGCCCGGTGGCCGTCCGGGCCGTCGTCGGTGCGTTCGCCACGCTGGCCGTCGCGGGGACGGCCGGCACGGTCGCCGTCGCCGCGATCCCGCCGGTCACCTCGCGGACCGTGGCGCGCACGGTCGTCGAGCAACCGTTCGACCCGCGGGACCACGTCAGCCCGCTCAGCGGCTTCCGGGCGTACGAACAGGAGCCCACCGTCGACCAGACGCTCCTCACGGTCTCGGGCCTCCGTGACGGTCAACGACTGCGCGTGGCCACGCTCGACACCTACGACGGTGTCGTCTACAGCGTCGGCAGCGGCCAGGTCGACAGCGCCTCCGGGTTCTTCACCCGCGTGCCGTCCGACGTCGACCAATCCCGGGTCGACGGGCAGGCGACCGCGGTGGACGTCACGATCGGTGCCTACGACGACCTCTGGCTCCCCACCGTCGGCCGACTCGAATCCGTCTCGTTCGGAGGACCCACGGCGGATGCGCGGCGGGACGCGTTCTTCTACAACGACCTCACGGGCACGGCGGCCGTCCTCGGCGGACTGCGGCCGGGCGATTCGTACCGACTGGACGCGGTCGAGCCCCGCCAGCCCGGCGACGACGAACTCGACGCGCTCACACCGGGGACCGCCACCGTGCCGACGCCGCGGGACGTACCCGACGAGCTCACCTCCTCGCTCGAGGAGGACGTCGCCGGGGTCCAGGGCCCCGGGGCGCGCCTCCGGGCGGCGCTGAGCGCCCTGCGCGAGGACGGTTACGTGAGCCACGGCGTCACCGCCGACGAACCCGTCAGCCGATCCGGGCACGGTGCGGACCGCATCGCCCAGCTCTTCACCGACCCCGTCATGATCGGCGACGCCGAGCAGTACGCGACGGCCGCCGCGCTCATGGCCGACCGGCTGGGGTTCCCGGCGAGGGTCGTCATGGGATTCGCCCCCGAGACGGACGGGGGCCCCGTCGACGTCACGGGGTCGAGCGTGACCGCCTGGATCGAGGTCGACACCGCTCAGTACGGCTGGGTGACGCTCGACCCGAACCCGGCCGAACGTCCCATACCCGAGGACCAGGTGCAGGACCCGACGCAGATCTCCCGGCCCGAGTCCGTCGTCCAGCCCCCACCCCAGGACCCTCAGATGCGGGACGACCAGACGCCGCCGCAGTCCGAGCAGGACGATCCCGAGACGCCCCCGGCCTGGTTGGCCATCGTCCTGGCGGTCGTGCGGGTCGTCGGCTGGAGCGCCCTCGTCGCCGGTCTGCTCGCGGCCCCGTTCGTGACGATCGTGGTCCTGAAGGCGCGGAGGCGTCGTCGCCGCCGGACGGCGACGAGTCCCTCCGACCGCATCAGCGGCGGCTGGCACGAGTTCCAGGACGCCGTGGTCGACCACGGCATCCGCACCCCGCCCGCGGCGACCCGGAGCGAGGTCGCCGCCGTCGTCGGTGGCTCGCGTCCTGCGGTGCTCGCCCGGGTGGCGGACCGTGCGGTGTTCTCGCCGAACCCGCCCGCGGAGTCCGACGCCGACCGCGTCTGGACGGCCGTCGCCGAGATGAGACACGCCCTCGGCGTCGGGCTCACGAGGCGGCAGCGGTTCGCCGCGGCGGTCTCGCTCCGGTCTTTGCGTGGTTACCATGGGCGCACCCCTCCCGAGCGACAGAGGAACGACTGATGTACTGCCCCACCTGTGCCAGCCCCCTGCCCGTCGGCGCGATGTTCTGCGGCGAGTGCGGTCGGGCGGTCTCGAGCGCAGACCTCGCGGCTGCCCGACGTCGGGCCGACGCCGCCGCCGAGCACGTCGACGCCACCAGTGCGCCCGACCTGCCCGAGGCTCCTCCGCATGCGACCTCGCACCCCCGCCGCAGCGATGCGCAGCCCCCGTGGTGGGTGCGCGACCGTCAGGCCGACACCGGCGTGCCCGAGGCCGAGGCCGAGCCTCACCGTGTCGATCACGCCCGGTCCGAAGCGCCCGCGTCGGCTCCCGAGCCCCCGGTGTGGCCGGTCGACGATCGAACCGTCGTGCCCACGGGCGAGGACGACCGCCCGACGGCCTCCGAGGAGGCGCGGGCCGAGTCCCCGAGGACCCCTGACCCCGGCAACACCACCGTCTCCGGCATCCCCGCCGTCCCCGACGGCCCCGTCGGGGCCCTCGCGACGCCGGCACCCGAGACGGTCGGATCGCCGACACCGCTCCGAGTGCCCTCCGAGCACCCCGACAACGGGCCCCGCCCCTCGTCCGCCCCGCTCTGGACGGCGTCGTTGACGCCTCTCGCATCGGACGAGTCCTCTCCCGACGTGGTGACCGCCGTCGAACCCCCCTCCGCCGAGGCGTCCCACGGGCGTCGAGACGACGACGGCGAGGTCCGGTCAGGCGAGGTCGAGACGTCCACCGCCCCTGACGGAACCCGGCCGGTCGAGAACGACCACACCGAGGGCGCGACCGACCCCGAGGCGACGGTGATGCCGGACGAGTCCGCTCCCTCGTCCGACTCCTCCTCCGAGGTCGTCCCCGGCGACCGGGTCGCGCCTCCTGCGGGCCCGCCGCCTCTCGTGCGGCCGACGGCCGACGGGCCGCGGGACGGCGACACCGCCCCGGTGGCCGCCCTCGGCCGTGACCTCCGCCCGCCGGTCCCGAGCGGGTCCCGGCCCGCCCTCCCCGACTCCGACCGCCCCGAGCCCGTACCGCTCGTCGAGCCCGCACCGCTCGTGGACCCCGTACCGCTCGTCGAACCGGGCTCCGCCGTCGTCCCCGAACGGTGCACGCACTGTGGCGCACCCATCGACGAGGACGACATCTTCTGCGGCGAATGCGGTGCGGTCGTGCAGTCGGTTGCCTTGTCGTTCACGGGGCCTGTCGTCCCGCTCCCGCCCGAATGGCGACCCGACGACGAGTCCGTCCTCCGCCGTCGTCCCGCTACACAGGACCGTGAGGGCGCCGGATCGGGCTCCGACGACGCCGGGACCTCTCCGGACGGCCCGGGCTCCGGCGACGACGTACCCGTCCGAGACGGCGCCGACGACCGGCAGGACGACACGCCACGCCCGGCACCCGAACCGATCGACCACGTCCCGGGATTCCGCGCCGAACGACCGGCGGCGACTGCGACGCCGAGCGTCGCCGACGTCCCCCCTGCTCCCACGTCGTCGTCGGCTCCGTCCTGGCGCCCGCGTCGGGCGCCCGTCGACCTGACCGACGACGCCGACGTCGACGAGACCCGGATCGTCCGTCGTGGCGCACTCGGGACCGAGTACGTGCTGCAGTTCAGCACCGGTGAGAGCATCACGGTCGACGGGACCGGCCTCGTCGGCCGTGCACCGACGCCCCAGCCGGGGGAGCGCTTCGACCAGCTCGTCCGCATCGTCGATCCCGGCAAGTCCGTGTCGAAGACGCATCTGGAGTTCGGTCAGGAGGCCGGAGCCCTCTGGGTCAGCGACCGGTGGTCCGGCAACGGGACGGTCGTCCGTCCTCGTGACCTCCCGCCCCGCCGTGCCGATCCCGGAGTCCGCGTCCGCGTGACGCGTGGCACCCGGGTCGAGATCGGCGAGCAGTTCTTCGTCGTGGTCTGACCCACGGCTCCTCCCC
Source organism: Frigoribacterium sp. SL97 (assembly GCF_026625765.1). Lineage (NCBI taxonomy): Bacteria > Bacillati > Actinomycetota > Actinomycetes > Micrococcales > Microbacteriaceae > Frigoribacterium > Frigoribacterium sp. SL97. Next base: position 2,613,540 of record NZ_CP113062.1, on the reverse strand, counting down.
ACGCGGCAGGGTGGTCGGTCCTTCCCCCGACCCGACCACCCGGTACCCGCCGCGGCCGGTGCTCCGCTCCACTGGAGTCATGAACTCCTCGACCACCGCGGCGTCACCGGTCCTGCCGTCCCGCGTCCGGCTGCCGTCCGGGCCGGCCAGACCCCGCCCGACGGCGACCCCCGTGGCGGCGATGTCGACGGGTGCCGTCGTGTCCGCGTGCGGTGCTCTCGTCCCGTGGACCGCGCCGCCTGCCGTCCTCGGGCTCTCGCTCGCGACGGCTCTCGCGGTCCTCGTCGGCTGGGCCGTCGACCGTGTCGTCGGGGCGACGCTCACGGCACGGCGCGAACGGTCGAGGTTCCTGGCCGCCCTCGACGACGTCGACGAGGTCGTCGCGCGCCTCCGGGCGGTGCGGTCGCGTGAGCTGGCCGACTGGTACCCGACGGCCGATCGGCTCGACGAGTGCGACGTCGCACGTCGTCCGACCCGGGTGCTGGTGCTCGGGGTGGGTCGCGCCTCCAGCGGGCTCGTCCTCGAGGGGCGTCCCGAGGACGACCTCGAGCCGGGCGACCCGGTCGCCGAACGTCTGGCACGCCTCCGGGCCGAGGCGGCCACCCTCGACGAGGCTCCGCTGTGCGTGCCCCTCTCGTCGGCCGTGAGGGTCGTCGGTCCACCCGTGGTGGCCGAGGCCGTGGCGTCGGGCCTCCGCCGTCAGCTCCGGGCCGCAGGGGCATCGTCGGTCGACGCGGCCGCGGCGATCGACTGCGTGGTGGTCCGGGCGCCGACCTCGTGCGGGGCCCGGCCCGAGGCCGAGCCACCCCCGGTCGACACCGTCGTCGTGATCGGTCAGGACGGAGGAGCGACGGTCACCCTCAAGGACGGCCGGCCGTGCCGACAGAGCCTGCGGGTCGCCTTCGTGTCGGTGCTCGACGACGTCGCGCGGTGCGCCTAGCGGTCGACCCCGCTGCCCAGGCGGATGCGGCCCACCAGGCCGTCACCGCCGGTGACCTTCTCGAGCGTGCGCTCGACGACGCGAGCGGCGGCGGCGGCGTCGACGGCCCCCTCGTCGACCAGGAGGCGCAGCGCGACCAGGGTGCCGGCCCTCACGTTCCCGTCGAGCACCTTCACGGCCACCGCGACGCCGTCGGTCGTGCCCATCACCATGACGCCCTCGGCGCCGAGCTTGGCCAGCACGCCCAGCTCGTCGATCGTCACCGTGTTGGCTCGACCGGGGCCGTCGATCGCCCAGGCGTCGCCCAGGACGGCCTCGACGAGATGCGCGGCGTGGCCGTCGCGTCCCGGCCCGGTCGCGCCGACCGACCCGGTGATGCGCGCGATCGCCCGGGCCAGGCCGACCACGGTGGTCGCGATCACCGGGGCACCGCAGCCGTCGACGCCGGAGTGGTCAGCGGCCTCGCCGGTGAACTCGGCGACCGTCTCGCGCACCGCGGCCTGCAGGGGGTGGTCGGTGGCGACGTAGCGGGACGGGTCCCAGTCGTTCTCGGCACAGGCGAGGAGGAACGCGGCGTGCTTGCCCGAACAGTTCATCGCGAGCCGGCGCGGCGCGGTGGCCTCGCGGGCGCTGGCCCGGTCACCGGGCCAGTCCGGCGGGCAGAGGAGGTCGTCCTCGGTGCTGCCCGACCGGCCGAGCAACGCCTCGACCACCTCGAGGTGGGCGGGCGTGCCCGCGTGGCTCGCCGTGGCCAGCACGGCCTGGGGGCCGTCGAGGGAGACCCCCGACCGCAGCACCGTGAGCGCTTGCAACGGCTTGAGGCACGAGCGCGGGTAGATGGTCGCGTCGGCGTCCCCGATCCGACGCAGTTCGCGTCCGTCGGCGTCCACGACGACACCGGCTCCGAGGTGACGGCTCTCGTCCCAACCCGAGCGCTCGAGCACGGCCAGCTCGACGCTGGCCGAGGCGGTCAGGGGGTGACGGGAGGGCGCGGCGGGGCGGGGGTCGGTCATGATGGGGAGTGTACCGAGGCCCGCCACGCGACCACGTCGCACCGACGAGGGGCCCGAGAGGGAGGCAGCATGCTCGACCACGACTACGCCGTCGACGTCCGTTGGACGGGCGACCGGGGCGAGGGCACGACCTCGTACCGTTCGTACGGCCGCGACGCCACGATCGTCGCCACCGGCAAGCAGCACGACGTCCTGGCGTCGGCCGACCGCACCTTCCACGGTGACGCGGACCGCTGGAACCCCGAGGAGCTGCTGCTCGCCGCACTGGCGCAGTGCCACCTGCTCAGCTACCTGCACGTCGCCGCGGCCGCCGGGGTGGTCGTGGTCGCGTACGAGGACGCCGCCGTGGGACGCATGACCCAGACGCACGACGGCGGTGGTCGCTTCACCTCGGTGACCCTGCGGCCCCGGGTGACCGTCGCCGACGACGACATGGTCGAGCGCGCCCTCGAGCTGCACGCCGAGGCGAGCCGCAAGTGCTTCATCGCCGCGTCGGTCGCCTTTCCGGTCGGTCACGAGCCCACCGTCGTGGCGGTGTCCAGAGAAGCCGACCCGGCGTGAGGCAGAATGGCACGGCACCTCCGCCGCGCCGAGCCCCACGGCACGACCCCCGTCACCCCGACCGAGAGATCCCCATGCGCCGTTCCCTCGCCCTCCTGGCCGTCCCCGCCCTCCTCCTGTCGCTCGCGGCCTGTGCCGGTGACGCCGGCGGGTCCTCCGATGCGGCGACGCCGAGCAGTTCGTCGCAGGCGACCGCCGACGTCCCGCTGCGCGCCTCCGGCGAGCCCCAGGCCCCGCAGGACGGGTTCCCGACGGTCGAGCTCGACGCCGACGGCCGCCCGACGGTGACCGTCCCCGACGCGGGCGCTCCGACCGAACTCGGTGTCGAGACCCTGATCAAGGGCGACGGAGCCACGGTCCAGGCCGGTGACACCGTCACCGTCCAGTACCAGGGCGTCATCTGGAACACGGGCGAGATCTTCGACGAGAGCTGGTCGCGCGGTGCACCGGCCACCTTCTCGACCGACCAGGTCATCACCGGCTTCGCGGACGGCATGGTCGGGCAGACCGTCGGATCGCAGACCGTCGTCGTCATCCCGCCGGCCGACGGTTACGGCGAGGCCGGCGCCCCGCAGGCCGGCATCTCGGGCACCGACACGCTCGTCTTCGTCATCGACATCCTCGCCGTCTCCTAGTCGACCGTCGCCGCCGACCCCCGACACGATTCCCCGATGATCCGCACCGCGCCTCCTCGTCCGTCCGCCCGTGTCCGCCGAGGACGGTTCGCCGCCGTGGCGGCCGTTCCGCTCGTCGTCCTCGTGCTGAGCGGATGCACGGGGGGTTCCACCTCACCGGCGCCGACGGCGAGCGGCGCGGCGGGCGACTGCAAGGCGCCGACGTCGGGGGCGCTGTCCGACGGCGTCGACGTCACGGGCGAGGTCGAGAGCAAGCCCGAGGTCGTCTTCGACACCCCGCTCGAGGTCTCGTCGACCCAGCGCACCACCCTGGTCGAGGGCAGCGGCGAGGTCGCCGGGCAGGGCGCGGTGGCCAACGTCCGCATCGCGGTCTACGACGCGACCACCGGGGCCGAGGTCACCTCGGCCGGTTTCGACGAGGGTCAGCAGCCCACGCAGCTCACGGTGAGCACCGACTACTACGTGCCGGGCATCGTCGACGCCATCGCCTGCGTGCCCTCGGGCAGCCGCACAGTGACCGTCGCCTCGGCGGCCGACATGACGACCGCGACCGCGGGGGAGCAGGCGGCCGCACCCACGCCCGTGGTCATCGTCGCGGACGTCGTCTCGATCGTGCCGACCAAGGCGACGGGTGAGGCCCAGCCCCCGAAGGACGGTTTCCCGACGGTCGAGCTCGCCGACGACGGTCGGCCCACCGTGACGATCCCGCCCGGCACCGAACCGCCGTCCGACCTGCAGATCGAGGTCCTGAAGAAGGGCGACGGCCCCGTCGTCCCCGACCCCGCGAACGTCACCGTCCAGTACCAGGGCGTGAACTGGACCACTGGCGAGGTCTTCGACCAGAGTTGGGGCAAGGGCACGCCGACACCGTTCTCGACCGACCAGGTCGTGCCCGGGTTCGCCAAGGCCATGATCGGTCAGACGGTCGGCTCGCAGGTCGTGGTGATCATCCCGCCCGCCGAGGGCTACGGCGAGGCCGGTCAACCGTCGGCCGGCATCGGGGGCACCGACACGCTCGTCTTCGTCATCGACATCCTCTCCGTCGCCTAGCCCCCGGTCCGCCCGACCAGGGCTCGCCTCGCGGCGGTGGGCGGCCCCGACGACGCTCGCCCTAGGCTGATCCCATGCGTCGCATCACGATCCTCGGCTCCACCGGTTCGATCGGGGTCCAGGCCCTCGACGTCGTCCGGGCCCATCCCGACCTCTTCGAGGTCGTCGGCCTCTCCGCCGGTTCCGACCGTGAGGGCGTGGCCGCGCAGGCCGCCGAGTTCGGGGTCGAGCACACGGCGCTCGGCACCGACGAGTCGGTGCAGCTCGTCCGCGACGTCCGGGCGGACGTCGTCCTGAACGGCATCACGGGCTCGGTCGGCCTCGCGCCGACCCTCGCCGCCCTCGACTCGGGGGCGTCGCTCGCCCTGGCCAACAAAGAGAGCCTGATCGTCGGAGGCGACCTCGTGACGAAGCGCGCCGCCCCCGGCCAGATCGTGCCGGTCGACTCCGAGCACTCGGCGATCGCGCAGGCGCTGCGGTCGGGCTCCGACCGCGAGGTGCGTCGGCTCGTCCTGACGGCGTCGGGCGGGCCGTTCCGCGGTCGGACACGGGAATCGCTGGCCGACGTCACCCCGCGCGAAGCGCTCGCGCACCCCACCTGGGACATGGGCCTGGTGGTGACGACGAACTCGTCGACCCTCGTCAACAAGGGGCTCGAGGTGATCGAGGCGCACCTGCTCTTCGACGTCGACTACGACCACATCGACGTCACGGTGCACCCGCAGTCGATCGTCCACTCGATGGTCGAGTTCGTCGACGGCTCGACCATCGCCCAGGCCTCGCCTCCCGACATGCGTCTCCCGATCTCGCTCGGGCTCGCCTGGCCGGACCGCGTCGAGGGCGTGGGGGTCCCGCTCGACTGGACCCGCGCCTCCACCTGGACGTTCGAGCCCCTCGACGAACAGGCCTTCCCGGCCGTGCGACTCGCCAAGCAGGTCGGGCGCGCGGGGGGGACGTACCCGGCCGTCTTCAACGCGGCCAACGAGCAGGCCGTCCTGGCGTTCCACGCGGGACGCGTCGGGTACCTCGACATCCTCGACGTGGTCGAGGCCGTCGTCGACCGGCACACCGCGGGCGAGAGCAGCCTCGAGGGCGTGCTCGAGGCCGAACGCTGGGCCCGTGCCGAGGCGGACGCACTGCTGGCCCGCTGAGCCCGCCGCGCTCCTGGCCGGCTGAGCCCGCCGCGCTGCCGGCCCGTTGAGCGCCCGCGATGCCGATCCGCTGAGCCCGCCGCCCCAGTTCGGGGCTCCCAGCGTCGTCATGGCCCCGGCGCGGTGGACGTCCGGGCACGGGCGGCTACCCTTGCCCGGTGCAGACGATCCTCCTCTTCGTGCTCGGCGTCCTGGTCATGGTCGTCGGGTTGGCCGTGTCGATCGCCCTGCACGAGGTGGGCCACCTCGTGCCGGCGAAGAAGTTCGGCGTGAAGGTCGGCCAGTACATGATCGGCTTCGGGCCGACCGTCTTCTCGCGCAAGAAGGGCGAGACCGAGTACGGCGTCAAGGCCCTGCCGCTCGGCGGCTACATCTCGATGTCGGGCATGTTCCCCCCGGGAAGGACCGGGGGAGGCGCGCGCCAGTCGAGCACCGGCTTCTTCAACACCCTCGTGCAGGACGCACGGACGGCCAGCGCCGAGACCGTCGACGAGGGCGACGAGTCGCGCACCTTCTACCGCCTGCCCGTGTACAAGCGCGTCATCATCATGCTCGGCGGCCCGTTCATGAACCTGCTCATCGCGATCGCCCTGTTCGCGGTGCTGCTCTGCGGCTTCGGCGTCCAGCAGGCGAGCACGACGGTCGGCAGCGTCAGCACCTGCGTCCTGCCCGCCGGCTCCACCGAGACGAGCTGCCCCTCGGACGCGCCCGAGGCCCCGGCCTACGCCGCGGGCATGCTGAACGGCGACCGCATCGTGTCGATCGACGGGACGACCGTGACCGACGGCGACCAGATCACGGGCATCCTGCAGCGTTCTCCCGGCGACACCCTCGACGTCGTGGTCGATCGCGACGGCACCGAGCGCACGCTCCAGGTGACTCCGGCCCTGTCCGAGCGCTACGTGACGACGTCGAGCGGGGCCGTGGCGACGAACCCCGACGGCAGCTCCCAGACGCAGGAGGTCGGTTTCGTCGGCATCGGGTTCGCCTACGAGAAGGTGCGCGAGCCCGTGACGGCCGTGCTGCCGGCGGTCGGCGACAACATCTCGCACGTCGTCGGTGTCATCGTCACCCTGCCGCAGCGTCTGGTCGGGGTGGCCCAGGCCGCCTTCGGCGGGGCCGAGCGCGACCCGAACGGACCGGTCAGCGTCGTCGGCGTCGGTCGCATGGCGGGCGAGATCGCCAGCCTCGACACGATCCCGGTGGTCGACCGCATCAGCACCCTCGTCGGGCTGCTCGCGAGCCTCAACGTCGCCCTCTTCGTGTTCAACCTGGTGCCGCTGATGCCGCTCGACGGCGGTCACGTGGCCGGGGCCCTGATCGAGGCGATCCGCCGCGGCTTCGCCAAGCTCCTCCGCCGGCCCGACCCGGGCCCGGTCGACACGGCCAAGGCCATCCCCGTGACCTTCGCCATCGTGATCCTCCTCGGCGGCATGACCGTCCTGCTCACCTACGCCGACATCGTGAACCCGATCGACATCTTCGGCTGACGTCCGGTCGCGAGCGACCCGTGACGCACCGGTCACGCGTCCGTCACTCGGCGTCCAGCGCCGAGGTTTACGATGACTCCGTGCCAGCAGTCAATCTCGGAATGCCGAAGGTCCCCGAAGTCCTCGCCCCGCGCCGCAAGACGCGGCAGATCAAGGTCGGCAAGGTGCTCGTGGGTGGCGACGCCCCCGTCAGCGTGCAGTCGATGACCACGACTCCGACCCCCAACATCAACGCCACCCTGCAGCAGATCGCCGAGCTCACGGCCAGCGGCTGCGACATCGTGCGCGTCGCCGTGCCGAGCCGTGACGACGCCGAGGCCCTTCCGATCATCGCGAAGAAGAGCCAGATCCCGGTCATCGCCGACATCCACTTCCAGCCCAACTACGTCTACCAGGCGATCGACGCCGGGTGCGCGGCGGTCCGGGTCAACCCCGGCAACATCCGCAAGTTCGACGACCAGGTCGGCAAGATCGCCGCCGCGGCGAAGGCCGCCGGCGTCTCGATCCGCATCGGCGTCAACGCCGGCTCGCTCGAGCCCAGCATCCTGCAGAAGTACGGCAAGGCCACCCCCGAGGCGCTCGTCGAGTCCGCCGTGTGGGAGGCCTCGCTCTTCGAGGAGCACGACTTCCACGACTTCAAGATCTCGGTCAAGCACAACGACCCGATCGTCATGGTCAAGGCGTACCGCCAGCTCGCCGAACGCGGCGACTGGCCCCTGCACCTCGGCGTGACCGAGGCCGGGCCCGAGTTCCAGGGCACGATCAAGTCGGCCACGGCCTTCGGCATCCTGCTGAGCGAGGGCATCGGCGACACCATCCGCGTCAGCCTCAGTGCCCCGCCCGCCCAAGAGGTCAAGGTCGGCCTGCAGATCCTGCAGTCGCTCAACCTGCGCGAGCGCAAGCTCGAGATCGTCAGCTGCCCGAGCTGCGGTCGCGCCCAGGTCGACGTCTACAAGCTGGCCAACGACGTCACCGACGGGCTCGAGGGCATGACCGTCCCGCTGCGCGTCGCCGTCATGGGTTGTGTCGTCAACGGTCCTGGCGAGGCCCGCGAGGCCGACCTCGGCGTCGCCTCGGGCAACGGCAAGGGTCAGATCTTCGTCAAGGGCGAGGTCATCAAGACCGTTCCCGAGTCCGAGATCGTCCAGACCCTCATCGACGAGGCGAACCGTCTCGCCGCCGAGATGCCCCCCGGCGAGCTGGGCTCGCCCGAGGTCGTCACCGTCTGATCGGGTCCACCCCGGGGGCGACGCGACCCCGTCAGGAGGCGCGGTGCGAGATCTCTCGCACCGCGCCTCCTTCGTGTGGTCGCGTCCGCGGCCGGGCCGACGGGGCCGTGTGTCGTCGTGTGACGCCCCGATGTGACGCGCCCCGGGGCGTCCGCCAGCATGGACGACGCACCGTGACGGCCCCGGCCCACCCCCGAGCGGTGCTCCCGCAGCGCCCCGAGAGGAACCCATGACCAGCAGCGCCCCCCTGATCGACGCCCCCAAGAAGGGCCCCGGTCGTCTGATCGCCGTCATCGTCGCGGTCGTCGTCGTGCTCGCCGCCGTCGGCATCGCGATCGGAGTCACCCGTGGCGGTGGCGACGACGAGACCGTCCGCATCGGCGTCGTGGGCGCGAGCGACCCGTACTGGGCCGACTTCGTGCAGGCCGCGGCCGACGAGGGCATCACGGTCGACCTCGTGGACTACTCGGACTACGAGCAGCCCAACCCCGCCCTCGCCGACGGCGAGATCGACCTGAACCAGTTCCAGCACATCGTCTACCTCGCGCAGTACGACGTGGCATCCGGCAACGACATCGTGCCGATCGGTTCGACGGCGATCTACCCCCTGCCCCTGTACTCGTCGAAGTACACCGAGCTGAGCGACTTCCAGGAGGGTGACACCATCGCGATCCCCGACGACTCGAGCAACCTGGCCCGCGCCCTGCTCGTCCTGCAGTCGAACGGGCTGGTCTCGCTGAAGGACGGCGGGACGATCTTCTCGGGCGTCAACGACGTCGACGAGTCGAAGTCGAAGGTGAAGGTCGCGACGGTGAGCGCCGACCTCGCCGCCACGTCACTGCCCGACTACGCCGGTGCGATCATCAACAACGACTTCGCGACGAAGGCCGGTCTGTCGACCGACGACGTCATCGCCCAGGACGACCCCAACGACCCCTCGTCGGTGCCCTACGCCAACGTCTTCGCCGCCCGTGCGGAAGACAAGGACGATGCCACCTACCAGAAGCTCGTCCAGATCTACCAGGACACCAAGGCCGTCACCGACGGCGTCGTCGACAACTCGGGTGGCGCGGCGATCATCACGAAGATCCCCGCGAGCGACCTCGAGAAGTCGCTGACCGAGACCGAGAAGCTCGTCGAACAGAACGGCTGACCCACCAGGTCGCCACCCCGGCCCGGACTGCGCGCAGCATCCGCTCGCGGTCCGGGCCTCCGCCCGTGCCGAGGAGAACGTGTGCCCGCCATCACCCTGACCGACGTCGTCAAGACGTACCCGCCCCGTGAGAAGGGCGCCGCACCGCTGACCGCGGTCGACGGCGTCAGCCTCGAGATCGCCGAGGGCGAGATCTTCGGCATCATCGGCTACTCGGGCGCGGGGAAGAGCACCCTCGTCCGCCTCGTCAACGCCCTCGAGCCCACGACGAGCGGGAGCATCCGCGTCGACGGCCGCGAGATCACCGGCCTCCGTGAGCGCGAACTGCGCTCGGTCCGGGCCGGCATCGGCATGATCTTCCAGCAGTTCAACCTGTTCTCGTCGAAGACGGTCTGGGGCAACGTCGAGTTCCCGCTCAAGGCGGCGGGGGTACCCAAGGACGAGCACCAGCGGCGGATCAGCGACCTGCTGCACTTCGTCGGCCTCGGTGACAAGGCCCACGCGCGGCCGGACCAGCTCTCGGGTGGTCAGAAGCAGCGCGTCGGCATCGCCCGCGCGCTCGCGACGAATCCCCGCATCCTGCTCGCCGACGAGGCGACGAGCGCCCTCGACCCCGAGACGACCAGCGAGGTGCTCGCCCTGCTCAAACGCGTCAACGCCGAGCTCGGCATCACCATCGTCGTGATCACCCACGAGATGGACGTCATCAAGTCGATCGCCGACCGGGTGGCCGTGATGGACTCCGGTCGCGTCGTCGAGACCGGCCCCACCTTCGAGGTGTTCTCCGACCCGAAGCAGGCGTCGACCAAACGGTTCGTCTCGACGGTCATCGCGGGCACGCCGCACGGTGACGAACTCGATGCGCTGCGGGCCCGCCACCCCGGCGTCCTGGTGTCGGTGCGCATCGCCGAGGGTGGCGTCGACCAGCGCGACGTCTTCGCGCTGCTCGCGCGGCACGGCCTGTCGTTCGAGATCGTCTTCGGCGGCGTGAACGACATCCAGGGACGCACGTTCGGCACCCTGACCCTCGCCGTGACCGGCGACGACGCGGCCGTCCGAGCGGCCGTCTCCGACCTGGGCGACGACGCGACCGAACTGCCCACCTCGCCGACGACGTCGGTCCGACCCACGGAAGGACGCTGATGGACTCCCTGATCGAACTGCAGCCGATGCTGTGGCAGGCGGCCGTCGAGACCGTCTACATCGTCGCCCTGACCCTCCTCTTCGGCGGCATCGGCGGACTCCTGCTCGGCCTGGCGCTGTACCTGACGCGGGGCGGAGCCCTCTTCGCGAACCGCGTCGTCTACGGCGTGCTGAACGTGGTCGTCAACGTGTTCCGACCGATCCCGTTCATCATCTTCCTGGCCGCGGCCCAGCCGTTGGCGAGGTTCGTCATCGGGTCGGGCAGCGGCAACCCGGCCATCATCTTCACCCTGTCGCTCGCCGCGTCGTTCGCCATCTCGCGCATCGTGGAACAGAACCTGCTCACCGTGCAGCCGGGCGTCATCGAGGCCGCACGGGCGGCGGGGGCCGGCCCGGCCCGCATCATCGGGACGGTGCTGCTGCCGGAGGCGCTCGGACCGCTCGTCCTCGGCTACACGTTCATCTTCGTCGCGCTGGTCGACATGTCGGCGGTGGCCGGCTACATCGGCGGCGGCGGGCTCGGCAACTTCGCCCTGCTCTACGGCTACCGGCAGTTCGACCCGGTCGTGACCTGGGCCGCGGTGCTGCTGATCATCGTGCTGGTGCAGCTCGTCCAGTTCCTGGGCAACTGGCTGGCGAGGCGCGCGCTGCGGCGATGAGATGTGGTGTCCGGGGGCACGGGAGCTGTCGGGGGACTGGTTTACAGTGGGGCGCGTGACCGACACCGCCACCGCCAGCCAGACCCCGCCGCCGGCTCCGGCCCCCGTGACGCCCGCCGAGCTCGAGCGGGCTCGGCAGATCGTCGGGGCGGTGTCGCAGGCGTTCGGTCGCAAGGTCGTGGGTCAGACCGCACTCCGCGACACCCTGCTCGTCGCCCTCATCACCGGCGGGCACGTCCTGCTCGAGAGCGTCCCGGGGTTGGCCAAGACGACCGCGGCCCAGACCATCGCGCAGTCGATCGACGCGAGCTTCCGTCGCATCCAGTGCACGCCCGACCTCCTGCCGAGCGACATCACGGGCACCCAGATCTACGACGCCCAGAAATCGACCTTCGTCACCCAGCTCGGGCCGGTCCACTCGAACTTCGTCCTGCTCGACGAGATCAACCGCTCGAGCGCCAAGACCCAGAGCGCCATGCTCGAGGCGATGCAAGAGCGCCAGACGACCATCGGGGGGACGGTCTACCGACTGCCGTCGCCCTTCCTCGTCCTGGCCACCCAGAACCCGATCGAGCAAGAGGGCACCTACCAACTGCCCGAGGCGCAGCTCGACCGCTTCCTGTTGAAAGAGATCCTCGACTACCCGAGCCCCGCCGAAGAGGCCGAGATCATCCGGCGCATCGAGAGCGGCGTCTACGACGAGGCCGCCGCACCGTCCACGGGCGTCGGCCTGGCCGACGTCGTCTACCTGCAAGACCTGGCCAAGCGCGTCTACGTCGACGCGTCGATCGTCAACTACATCGTGCAGCTCATCTACGTCACGCGGCATCCGCAGCAGTACATCCCGGCGACCCTCGCCGACTACGTCGAGTTCGGGGCCAGCCCCCGGGCCAGCATCGCCTTCATGCAGGCGGCCCGTGCCCTCGCCCTGCTGCACGGGCGCGACTACGTCATCCCCGAAGACGTCAAGCACCTGCGGCACTCCGTGCTGCGACACCGCATGATCCTCAACTACGAGGCCACGGCCGACGAGGTCGCGCCCGAGACGATCATCGACGCCGTGTTCGGCGCCGTCCAGACCCCCTGACGCCGGTGGCCAGCCTGTTGCTGCGCGTCCGGACGAAGATGGGGCTGTTCGCCCACCGACGCACGATCGACCTGCTCGAGGGCGGCTACGCCTCGGTGCACCACGGGCGCAGCCACGACTTCGACGACCTCCGGGCCTACGTCCCGGGCGACGAGGTGAAAGACATCGACTGGAAGGCCACGGCCCGTCACGGCGAGCCCCTGGTCAAGCGGTACATCGCGAGCCGCCGGCAGAACCTCGTCCTCGTGATGGACACCGGTCGCAACATGGCCGCGACGGCCACGAGTGGCGAAAGCAAGAAAGACATCGCCCTGATGGCGGCCGGCGCCCTCGCCTACATCGCCGCCAAGCACGGGGACGTCGTGTCACTGGTGGCGGGTGATTCGTCGGGCACACGCGCGCACCCGGCGGGCGCGACCGAAGCCCACCTCGAGACCCTCCTGCGGCAGGTCGACCGACGCGTCGATCTCGACGCCCCGACGAGCGACCTCGCGGCCGTGCTCGAGTGGGTCGCGCGGGGCATCCGGCGGCGCTCCATGCTGCTCGTGATCACCGACGACTTGGCGATCGACGATCGCATCACCCGGTTGCTCCGGCGTCTGCGCGCGCAGCACGAGGTCGTCTGGCTGACGATCGGCGACGCCGACCTGATGACGCGCGCGGGTCGGGCGGGCGAGGTCTTCGACGTCCGCGAGATGGCCGGACTGCCGGCGTACCTGCGCGAGAACGCGCAGCTCCGTCGAGAGTTCGACGACTCCTCCCTGCGGCGCGTCGGCGACACCGAGCGCGAGCTCCTGGCCCTCGGCATCAGCAGCCAACGGCTCGGCAGCCAGGCCGAGGTCGTTCCCGGGCTGTTCACCCTGATCGAGAAGCACCGTCGTGTCGGGCGCTGACGACTTCTTCGGGCCCTACCAGTACCCGCTCTGGGTGCTCTGGCTGGTGCTCGGCCTGGTCGGGCTGGCGCTCGTGGCCGCCTGGTACGTCTTCGTGATCCGTTTCTCGGCTCGCCGCCTCCCTCCGGCCCAGCGGGCGGCCCGCGCGGCCTCCCGACCGGTGGCCCTCGCCGACACCAAGGCGAAGTACCTCGCCCTGATCGACGAGGTCGAGACGGCCGCGTCCTCGGGGCGGCTGAACGACCGTGGCGTGCACTCCCGGCTCAGCCTGCTCCTGCGGTTCTTCGCGCACGAGACGAACGGGGTCGACACCCACGTGATGACCCTCGCCGACCTCCGCGAGTCGAACCTGCCCCGGCTCGTCGGTGCGGTCGAGCAGTACTACCCGCCGGCCTTCCGGCTCGAAGCGCCCGGCGACCCGGCCCGTGCCGTCGCCACCGCGAGGGACCTGGTGTCGTCATGGGGCTGATCTTCTGGTGGGTCCCGTTGGTCGCACTGGCGGTCGTGGCGGTCGCGGCATGGCTCTACGTGCGGTGGAGGCGCCGCGACAGAGCGCGCCTCCGTCGCCTCGGCGTCCCGGTCGCGCACGGCGAACGGCTGACCGCGCTGCCCGCGTACCAGCGCGTCGTCCGGCGCTACCGTGCCGCCCTCGCGGTCGTGCTCGTCGCCATGGTGGCGCTGACCGGCATGAGCGTCCTGCTCGCGGCCCGCGTCTCGAGCACCGACGTCGTCGAACCCCAGTCGTACAAGCGCGACATCATGCTCTGCCTCGACGTGTCGGGTTCGATGACCGAGGTCGACTCGCAGATCGTCGACACGTTCTCGACCCTCTCGCAGGGGCTCGACGGCGAACGCATCGGGCTGTACCTCTTCGACAGCTCGGCCGTGCAGGCGTTCCCGCTCACCGACGACTACGACTTCGTGCGCACGCAACTCGAGCAGTACCGCGACTCGTTCGACACCATGGGCGAGAACGGCACCCGCTACTGGACGGGCACCGACCTCGGTGACGGTGCGTCGCTGATCGGCGACGGTCTGGCGTCGTGCGTCCTCGGGTTCGGCGACGACGACAGCACGCGGCCCAAGTCGGTCGTGCTCGCCACCGACAACTACGTCAACGGCAAGGCCCTGCTCACGCTCGCCGAGGCGGCCGACGTGGCGACCGAGCGCGACGTCCGCGTGTACGCGGTGAACCCCGCCGACCACGCCACGGACGCCGTGGCCGACCAGGTCGCCGCCGAACTGCGCACCGCGGCCGAGTCGACCGACGGTGGCTACTACGCCCTCGACGACTCGACGACCGTGCCGCAGATCGTCGACGAGATCGACGCCCGCGAGGCGGGGCTCTTCACCGGTGCCCGACGGCTCGTGGTGACCGACCACCCGCAGGCCCTGGCGATAGCCGCCCTGCTCGTCGCGATGGGCGGGCTCGTCTTGCTCTGGCGGGTGCGCCTGTGATCGCCCGGGCGCTGGTGTTCCAGCCCGTCCTGCCCTGGTGGCTCCTCGCCGTGGCCGCCGTCGCCCTGCTCGGGTTCACGGGCTGGCGCGTGGTGGCCGAGCGGGGCCGACGACGGGCCCTTCTCACCTGGGTGCGACGTCTGGTCATCGTCGCCCTGCTCCTCGTCGTCGCCGTGCGGCCGAGCCTGCCGGGCGGGTCGGCGCAGGCGTCGGTCGCCCAGCTCAACGTCTTCTTCGTGGTCGACACGACGTCGAGCATCGCGGCGGAGGACTGGGGCGACGGTCGGCGTCGACTCGACGGGGTGCGGGCCGACATCGCCGAGGTCACCTCGCAGCTGGCGGGAGCCCGGTTCTCGCTGCTGTCCTTCGACAGCACCGCCGTCCTGCGGACGCCACTGACCGACGACGCCTCCGCCGTGGTCGCCGCCGCCGACGCCATGAACCAAGAGGTCACCTACTACTCGAGCGGCAGTTCCGTCAGCGAGGCGAACGACCTGCTGGCCGAGCGGCTGTCCGAGGCCCGGCAGAGTGCGCCCGAACGGGCCAACGTCGTCTACTACCTCGGCGACGGCGAGCAGACCAGCGGCACCGAGCCCGAGAGCTTCGCGGCATCCGCCGGCGACGTCGACGGCGGTGCCGTCTTCGGCTACGGCACCGAGCGGGGAGGCAAGATGCGCGTCTTCGACGGCTACGGCGACGAGTACTCGTCGAAGGAGTACATCCAGGACCGCACACAGCCCGGCGATCCCGATGCCGTCTCGACGATCGACGAGGACGCCCTGCGGCGCATCGCCGATCAGCTCGGCGTGCCGTACGTGCACCGCACGGCCGACACATCCGTCGACGCTGCGGTCGCGGACGCTCGCGACGGTGCCGTCGCCTCCGACGAGGGGCGGGCCGACAGCCTGATCGACCTCTACTGGATCGCCGCGATCCCCTTGTTCCTCTTGCTGCTCCTCGACGTCGCACTCGTGGCGAGGGCACTGGGCGAGGTCCGTCCACCACGGCCCGTCCGCGCCGGACGCGGTCGAGGACGCGGTGCGCCGTCGGGACTCGACGCCTCGCGACCCGAGAGGGGAGTCCGCCCGTGACCGACACCCTCGTCCCTCCGCCCGTCGACGAGATCCGCCGCGCCCACGAGGCCGAGGCCGGACCCGACGTCGAGCAGTACCGGAGACGCCTCCGACGTCGGCTGCTGCTCTGGTCGGCCCCGGTCGTGCTCGTCGTGCTGCTCGTGGCCCTGAAGCTGCTCAGCCTGCCCGCCTTCGCCGCCCTGACGCAGTGGTCGTACGGCGACAGGGAGTTCGAGCGCAGCGCCTCCTGGTCCGAGCCCCTCGGCGTCGCCAACGTGGTCGAGCCCTGGGTGCACCACTTCGACCGGGGGACCGCCTACGCCCAGATCGGCGTGCTCGACGTCGCGCGTCAGGAGTTCGTCACGGCACTCGACCTCGCCCCCGACGACGCCACGATCTCGTGCGTCATCCGGGTCAACCTGGTGCTCACGATCGAGGCCCAGGGCGATGCCGCCCTGCTCGAACTGCGCTACGCCGACGCCGAGGCGCTGTACGAACTCGGGGCGAAGACCGTCGACGAGGCTCCCGAGGGCTGCTTCCAGCCGCCGGAGGACCCCCGGCAGCCCGACACCTCCCAACCCCTCGACGACGCCCAGCAGCGCCTCGACGAGAAGGGGCAGCAGGCCCAGGGGGGCGAGGGCGACGAGCAGCAGCCCGAAGGGGACGACGGCAGCGATCCCGGTGCCGGGGGAGACGAGCCCGGCGGGGGCGAGGGGCAGGCCGAGTCCGACGACCCGCTCGACCAGCTGCAGCAGCAGGGCGAGCAGAGCCAGCAGCAGCAACAGCAGGACACCGATCGCGACCGCTACTACGAGCAGAACCCGGGTGACTACGACGGCAAGCCGTGGTGACCCGGGCACGCCCCTAAGCTGGACGGGTGTCCACACGTCTCTCCCAGCTCTTCGTCCGCACCCTCCGAGAAGACCCCTCCGACGCCGAGGTGACCAGCCACCGGCTGCTCGTCCGTGCCGGGTACATCCGCCGTCAGGCACCGGGGGTCTTCGCCTGGCTGCCGCTCGGCCTGCGCGTCAAGGCGAAGATCGAGGCGGTCATCCGTGACGAGATGCAGGCCGCCGGCGCCCAAGAGGTGCACTTCCCCGCCTTGCTGCCTCGCGAGCCCTACGAGGCCACCGGGCGGTGGACCGAGTACGGCGACGGCATGTTCCGGCTGAAGGACAGGAAGGACGCCGACTACCTCCTGGCCCCCACGCACGAGGAAGCCTTCACCCTGTTGGTGAAGGACCTCTACTCGTCCTACAAGGACCTCCCGCTGACCCTGTTCCAGATCCAGGACAAGTACCGCGACGAGGCTCGACCCCGGGCCGGCCTGCTGCGCGGCCGCGAGTTCACCATGAAGGACGCCTACTCGTTCGACGCGTCCGACGCCGGCCTGGACGACAGCTACCAGAAGCAGCGCGACGCCTACGAGCGCATCTTCACGCGGCTCGGCCTCGAGTACGTCATCGTCAAGGCGGATGCCGGGGCCATGGGCGGTTCGCGCAGCGAGGAGTTCCTGCACCCCACCGCCATCGGCGAGGACACCTTCGTCCGCTCGGCGGGCGGCTACACCGCCAACGTCGAGGCCTTCACGACGATCGTCCCCGACACGGTCCCGCTCGAGGGCCTCGCCCCCTCCCGTCGCCTGGCACCGGCCGACACGCCGACCATCGACTCGCTGGTCGCCCAGCTCAACGCCGACGAGTCCCGCGACTCCGGGCCCTGGACGGCTGCCGACACGCTCAAGAACGTCGTCGTCGCCCTCAGCCACCTCGACGGACGCCGTGAGCTCGTCGTGGTCGGCCTGCCGGGTGACCGCGAGGTCGACACGAAGCGGCTCGAGGTCGCCTTCGCCCCGGCCGAGGTCGAGGCCGCCGGCGACGCCGACTTCGCGAAGAACCCCGTGCTGGTCCGTGGCTACCTCGGCCCCCAGGTGCTCGGTGGCGAGTCCGACTCGGGCATCCGCTACTTCGTCGACCCGCGCGTGGTCGAGGGTTCGGCCTGGGTCACCGGGGCGAACGAGAAGGGCGTGCACGTCGCCGACCTCGTCATGGGCCGCGACTTCACCGCGGACGGCACCATCGAGGCCGCGCAGGTCCGCGAGGGCGACCCCGCGCCCGACGGTTCCGGCCCCATCGAGACCGCCCGCGGCATGGAGATCGGTCACGTCTTCCAGCTCGGCCGCAAGTACGCCGAGGCGCTCGGCCTCAAGGTGCTCGACGAGAACGGCAAGCAGGTCACGGTCACGATGGGCTCGTACGGCATCGGCGTCACGCGCATCCTCGCGGTGATCGCCGAGGCGAACAACGACGCCAAGGGTCTGATCTGGCCGGCCAACGTCGCCCCCTTCGACGTCCACGTCGTGGCCACGGGCAAGGACCCCGTGGTCTACGAGGTCGCCGAGAAACTCACCGCCGACCTCGAGGCCCACCGTCTCGACGTCCTCTACGACGACCGACCCAAGGTCTCGCCCGGCGTCAAGTTCGGCGACGCCGAACTCCTCGGCGTGCCGCAGATCGTCGTCGTCGGCCGTTCGGCCGGCGAGGGCGTCGTCGAGCTCTGGGACCGCCGCACGGGCGAGCGCACGCCGGTCCCCGTGGCCGAGGCCGTCGCGACCCTCACGGCTCCGCGAGCGTCCTGAGCGCCGGCACCGCGCCTCCTCGTCCCGGTCGTGACGACCCCGAGGAGGCGCGGTGCCGGGCTCGCGGACGGTCCGCCGTCCACCCCGCTCTCGGGTACCGTAGGGGGATGCTGCGCGCGCCATCGTGCGTGCAGCCTGCAGATCTGAATAGTGGAGGCCCTCAGTGGACATCGACCTGAGCGTGCTGCGTCTCATGGAGCGCGAGCGTGAAATCCCCTTCGACGAACTCGTGCGCATCATCGAGCAGGCCATCCTCACGGCCTACCTCAAGCACACGAACCAGCCCGAGAGCCGCATCCCGGTCGCTCGCGTCGAACTCGACCGCAAGACCGGGCACGTCTCGGTCTTCGCCATCGAACGCGACGACGAGGGCGAGGTCGTGGGCGAGTCCGTCGACAGCCCCAGCGACTTCGGCCGCATCGCGGCCTTCGCGGCCAAGCAGGTCATCAACCAGCGCCTGCGCGACATCGGCGACGACAAGGTGCTCGGCCAGTTCAAGGGCCGCGAGGGCGACATCGTCGCGGGCGTGATCCAGCAGGGGCCCAACCCCCGCATGATCCACGTCGACCTCGGCACCGTCGAGGCGATCCTGCCGCCCGAAGAGCAGGTGCCGGGTGAGAAGTACGCCCACGGCTCGCGCATCCGCGTGTACGTCACGGGTGTCAGCAAGGGCACCAAGGGGCCGCAGATCACGGTCTCGCGCACCCACCCGTCGCTCGTGCGCAAGCTCTTCGCCCTCGAGGTGCCCGAGATCGCCAGCGGCGTCGTCGAGATCGTCTCCCTGGCCCGCGAGGCCGGCCACCGCACCAAGATGGCCGTCCGTGCGACCGAGCCCGGCGTCAACGCCAAGGGTGCCTGCATCGGCGAGATGGGGCAGCGAGTCCGCGCCGTCACCACCGAGCTCAACGACGAGAAGATCGACATCGTCGACTACTCGAGCGACCTCCCCACCTTCGTCGCCAGCGCCCTGTCGCCGGCCAAGGTGTCGTCGGCCTTCGTGATCGACGCGTCCACCAAGGCCGTCCGGGCCCTCGTCCCCGACTACCAGCTGTCGCTCGCCATCGGCAAGGAGGGCCAGAACGCCCGCCTCGCCGCGAAGCTCACGGGCGCGCGGATCGACATCCAGCCCGACAGCATCCTCGAAGACGACTGAGTGGATGTCGATCCGCGCGCCGGGTCGACGACGCGCCAGCGTCGGCGGCCCGGTCACGGGAATGACCCATCAAGCCCGACAGCATCCTCGAAGGCGACTGATCGCCCCGACGAGAACCCGGGTGGCCGAGGGCGACCGGCGCACCACGCCGTTCGCCCTCGGCGTCTCCCGTCCGACGACCCGAGGGGGTAAGGTGGAACCCGTCAGAACGTGCATCGGTACTCGAGCGCGCGCTCCACGATCCGCACTCGTGCGGGTCGTCGCCCGAAACGGACGTCTCGTGGTCGATCCGACCGCGACCCTTCCCGGGCGGGGTGCGTGGTTGACGCCGTCGATCGACGCGTTCGAGTCGGCAGTGAAGCGCAAGGCCTTCCGCCGTGCACTCCGCCTCGACTCCGAACCCGACGTCGACGAGCTCCGCGCCCACCTCACGCGGATCACCACTTCACGACCCATCGCCACGACAGAACAGGCTGAACGGCACATGGACAACTAATGAGCAACCACTAATGAGCGGCTCGAAATGAGACCCGTCCAGAACTAAGGCTCTTCCCGTCTCGGGAAGGGCCCGAGACAGGAGAACTGTGGCTAAACCACGCGTACACGAGATCGCCAGCGAGCTGGGGATCGACAGCAAGACCGCACTAGAGAAGCTCAAAGAGATGGGCGAGTTCGTCAAGGGACCGTCCTCCAGCGTCGAGCCTCCCGTCGCCCGCAAGCTGCGCCAGGCCTTCGCCGGTGCTGCGAAGCCCGCGACCCCCGCCGCCAAGGCCCCCTCGGCCGGTGCCGCCGCGCAGCCCGCGAGCTCGGCCCCCAAGCCCGGCGGTCCCCGTCCGGCAGCCCCCAAGCCTCCCGTCGCCGAGCCGACGCCCGCCCCCGTGGCGGCTGCCGAGCCCGACGTCGACGCGGCACCCGCACCCGTCGCCCCGCTGACGGTCGCCGAGCGCCAGGCCCAGGCCGAGGCACAGCGTGCCGCAGCAGCCGCCGCAGCCAAGGACGACGCGGCAGCTCCGGCCGACGACGCCGCCAAGCCCGGCGCCGCGGGTCCCAAGCCCGGCGGCCCGCGCCCCGGTGCCCCTCGTCCCGGCAACAACCCCTTCGCCAGCAACCAGGGCATGGGGCGCCCCAGTGCTCCTCGTCCCGGCGGCTCCGGTGCGGCCAGCAGCATGCCCCGTCCCGGCGGCGCCGCGGGCCCGCGCCCGCAGGCACCCCGTCCCGGTGCTCCTCGTCCGGGCGCTCCGCGTCCCGGCGTCGGTGCCGGCCCCCGTCCCAACGGCTTCGGTCAGCGTCCCGCCGGTGGCGGCGCGGGTCGTCCCGGCGGTGCCGGCGGTGGCTTCCAGCGTCCCGGCGCCGGTGCCCCCGGCGCGGCCGGCGGCTTCCGTCCCGGCTTCAGCGGACCCCGTCCCTCCGGTGGTGGCGGTCGAGGCCGCGGCCCCGGTGGCGGAACCGCCGGTGCGTTCGGTCGTGGTGGCGGCAAGAGCAAGGCACGCAAGTCGAAGCGGACGAAGAGGGCCGAGTTCGAGATGCGGTCGGCCCCGTCGCTGGGTGGCGTCAGCGTCCCCCGCGGCGACGGCAACACGATCGTCCGTCTGCGTCGTGGTGCGTCCATCAGCGACTTCGCCGACAAGATCGACGCGAGCCCCGGCAACCTGGTGACCGTCCTGTTCCACCTCGGTGAGATGGCGACGGCGACCGAGTCGCTCGACGAGGCCACCTTCCAGGTGCTCGGCGAAGAGCTGGGCTACAACATCCAGGTCGTCTCGCCCGAGGACGAAGACAAAGAGCTGCTCGAGGGCTTCGACATCGACCTCGAGCAAGAGCTCGAGGACGAGGACGAGTCCGTCCTGCAGATCCGCCCCCCGGTCGTCACGGTCATGGGCCACGTCGACCACGGAAAGACGCGTCTGCTCGACGCGATCCGCAACGCCAACGTGGTCGCCGGCGAGGCCGGTGGCATCACGCAGCACATCGGCGCCTACCAGGTGTGGGCTCCGCACGAGGGCGTCGAGCGCGCCATCACCTTCATCGACACCCCCGGTCACGAGGCGTTCACCGCCATGCGTGCCCGTGGTGCCCAGGTGACCGACATCGCGATCCTCGTGGTCGCGGCGGACGACGGCATCATGCCGCAGACCGTCGAGGCGTTGAACCACGCCCAGGCGGCCGGCGTGCCGATCGTCGTCGCGGTCAACAAGATCGACAAAGAGGGCGCGAACCCGGCGAAGGTGCGTCAGCAGCTCACCGAATACGGCCTCGTCGCCGAGGAGTACGGCGGAGACGTCATGTTCGTCGACGTGTCGGCCCGTGACAACAAGAACATCGACGCCCTCCTCGAGGCCGTCCTGCTCACGGCCGACGCCGGTCTCGACCTGCGCGCCAACCCCGACAAGGACGCCCGTGGCGTCGCCATCGAGGCCCGTCTCGACAAGGGTCGCGGTGCCGTCGCGACGGTCCTGATCCAGTCGGGCACGCTGCGCGTCGGTGACGCCATCGTCGCCGGTACGGCCTACGGCCGCGTCCGCGCCATGGTCGACGAGAACGGCGACTCGGTCGACGAGGCCTACCCGAGCCGGCCCGTGCTGGTCCAGGGTCTGTCGAGCGTTCCCCGGGCCGGTGACACCTTCCTCGTCACCGAGGAGGACCGCACCGCCCGTCAGATCGCCGAGAAGCGCGAAGCCGTCGAACGCAACGCCTCGCTGGCCAAGGCCCGCAAGCGCATCTCGCTCGAGGACTTCACCCGTGCTCTCGAAGAGGGCAAGGTCGAAGCCCTCAACATCATCATCAAGGGTGACGTGTCCGGTGCCGTCGAGGCGCTGGAAGAATCGTTGCTCAAGATCGAGGTGGACGACAGCGTGCAGCTGCGCATCATCCACCGCGGTGTGGGTGCCGTCACCGAGAGTGACGTCAACCTCGCCACGGTCGACAACGCGGTCATCATCGGGTTCAACGTCCGTCCCGACACGAAGGCTCGTGAGCGTGCTGCTCGCGAGGGTGTCGACGTCCGGTTCTACTCGGTCATCTACGCGGCCCTCGAGGACATCGAGAACTCGCTCAAGGGCATGCTCAAGCCCGAGTTCGAGGAGAAGCAGTCCGGTGTCGCCGAGATCCGCGAGATCTTCCGCTCGTCGAAGGTCGGCAACATCGCCGGTGTCATCGTGCGCTCGGGAACGATCACCCGCAACGCTCGTGCCCGCGTGATCCGCGAGGGCGTCGTCGTCGGCGACAACCTGGCGATCGACTCGCTGCGTCGCTTCAAGGACGACGTCACCGAGGTGCGGACGGACTTCGAGGCCGGCATCGGTCTCGGCAAGTTCAACGACATCCAGATCGGCGACGAGATCGAGACCATCGAGATGGTCGAGAAGCCCCGGGGCTGACCCGGCGTCGTCGCAGTACACGAGGCCCCGCTCCGACTACGGTCGGGGCGGGGCCTCACCCCTCTCGCCACGGCGGCGAGCAGCACGAACAGGAGTGAACAATGGTTGACGCGCAACGCGCCCGCAAGATGGCCGACCGCATCCACGAGATCATCGCGCGGCGTCTCGAACGCGGCATCAAGGACCCTCGACTCGGGTTCGTGACGATCACCGACGTCAAGGTGACGGGAGACCTGCAGCACGCCTCGGTCTTCTACACGGTCTACGGCACCGACGACGAACGGCGCGACACGGGTGCCGCCCTCAAGTCGGCGACCGGCATGTTGCGCAGCGAGGTGGGCAAGAACATCACCGCGCGGCTCACCCCGAGCCTCGAGTTCATCCTCGACGCACTCCCCGAGAACGCGGCCTCGATCGATCGTCTGCTGCAAGAAGCTCGCCAGCGCGACCACGAGAGCCAGACCATGGCCTCGTCGGCCGAGTACGCCGGCGACGCCGACCCGTACGTCAAGCCCCGCGACCTGGACGCGGACGACGACCTGGACGCGGACGACGACCTCGACGCGGACGACGATCTCGACGACGACCTGGCGATGGACGACGAGCTCGAGGCACCCGCCGCAGGCGAATCGACCGAGCCCGACGGCTCGACCCGCTAGCCAGAGCACCCGTCAGGACGCCCCCGCCTCAGTCGGGCAGGCGATAGCCCTCGTCGGGCGACCCCGTGGCCAGACCGTCACGGAGCAGCCCGGCGAGGGCTCTCGCGCGTTGCACGTCGTCCGGCCAGACGGTCGCGATCTCGGCCGCCGTGACGGGGACGTCGCTGGCCCGCAGCTCGGCCAGGATCAATCCGCGCACCTGGCGGTCCGATCCCTCGAAGCGGGCCTGGGTCCGGAGGCGCGGCCCGGTGTGCGCAGGACGACCCGCCAGCACCCACGCGCACCGATCGACCAGCGGGCAGACGTCGCACTTCGGTGACCGCGCCGTGCAGACCAGGGCACCCAACTCCATGACGCCCGCGTTCGTGACCCGCGCCTCCTCGAGGTCGTCGGGCAGCTGCGACTCCATCAGGGGGAGGTCCCGCGAGGCCTTCGGCGCCCACGGTTCGGCGAGTCCCTCGACCGCACGGGCCAGGACCCGGCGGACGTTCGTGTCGACGACGGGGTGCCGGTGGCCGTAGGCGAAGACCGCGACGGCCCGTGCGGTGTAGTCGCCGATCCCGGGCAGGGCCAGGAGCGAGGGGACGTCCTCCGGCACGACCCCGTGGTGTCGCTCGGTGATGGCGACGGCGGCGGCGTGGAGGGCCAGGGCCCGACGCGGGTAGCCGAGGCGTTCCCAGGCGCGCACGGCCTCGGAGGCCGGTGACGCCGCCAGGTCGCGTGGTGTGGGCCAGCGGTCGAGCCACTGCTCGAGTCGTGGCACGACGCGGGCCACGGGGGTCTGCTGGAGCATGATCTCGCTGACCAGCGTGCCCCAGGCCGTGAAGCCGGGACGCCGCCACGGGAGGTCGCGACCGTTCTCGCGGAACCAGGCGGCCACGGCGGGGGAGATGCTCACCGTACGAGCCTACGGCTCGTCGAGGGCGTGCCCGGCGAGGTCCCGGCCGTCGGGCGTACGGTGGCCTCATGACCACCCGATGGGCCCCTGCCAAGAAGGACACGCTGCGCGAACTCGCCACCGAGATCGTGCACAACTACGGGCGCGGACGCGTGCTCGTCGCGATCGACAGCGATGGAGGCGCGGGTGCGGCCGGTCTCGCCGACGACCTCCTCGAGGCCTTCCGCGAGCAGGGCCACGCGGCCTTCCGCGCCTCGCTCGCCGGCTTCGAGAAACGGCCCGCAGGGGCGTCTCGGGACTCCGCTCCGGTCCTCGACGAGAGCCTCTTCCGGCGGGTGCTCGTCGAGCCGTTCCGGATGGGCGGCAGCACGGGCTGGGTCGACCGGGCCTGGGACGCCGACGCCGACCGTGCGGTCGAGTCCGCGTGGGTCACCGGCCCCGCCGACGCGGTGCTGCTCGTCGACGGCACCGACCTCGCCCGCCCCGGCCTCGCCGGGCTGTGGCACTACCGGGTGTGGGTCACCGCCGACGACTCGCGACTCGACGCCCGGGCCAGGGCCTCGGCCGTCGTCGACAACTCCGACCGCGAGCACCCCCGTCGACGTTTCGACGACGCGTGCTGAGCGCGTCCCCGGCTTCGTCGCGGTCCTGCTGCGCTAACGTCGTCGGGTGAACAGCGGTCTCCTCCTCGTCGACAAGCCGCAGGGCATCACCAGCCACGACGTGGTCTCCCGTGTGCGGAAGGCCGCGGGCACGCGCAAGGTCGGCCACGCCGGCACGCTCGACCCGCTGGCCACGGGGTTGCTGGTCTTGGGCCTGAACTCGTCGACGCGCCTCCTGACCTTCCTGGTCGGCCTCGACAAGGGCTACGACGCCACCATCCGCCTCGGCGTCTCCACCACCAGCGACGACAGCGACGGCGAGGTCGTCTCGACGACCGCGGCCGGAGACGTCACCGACGACGCCGTCGACGCCGGCATCGCGCGACTGACCGGGCCGATCAGCCAGGTGCCCACCACGGTCAGCGCGATCAAGGTCGACGGCCGTCGCGCCTACGACCTCGCCCGTGCCGGGGTCGAGGTCGAGTTGACGGCCCGCGACGTGACGATCTCCGAGTTCACCGTGCTCGAGCGACGCGACACCGTCGTCGACGGTGTGCCCGTGCGCGACCTCGACGTGCGGGTCTCGTGTTCGTCCGGCACCTACGTCCGGGCCCTCGCCCGCGACCTCGGAGCCGACCTCGGCGTCGGGGGACACCTGACCGCACTGCGTCGGACGCGGGTCGGGCCGTTCGACGTGACCCGCGCCTCCGTCCTCGAGGGCATCGACGTCGCCCCGGCGCTGCTCCCTCCCGTCGACGTCGCCCGTACCCTCTTCCCCGAGTGGTCGATGACCGCTGCCGAGGCCGTCGACCTCGGGCACGGCAAGCGCGTGGCCGTCGAGCTGGCCGACACCCCGGGGCCCGTCGCCGCGGTCACCCCGACGGGCGCCCTCGCCGGCCTGGTCTCGGTGCGGGGCGGGGCCGCCAAGCCCATCGTGAACTTCCCGACCGACGAGGTGCAGGCATGATCGAGTGGTTCACCTGGGTGCAGGTCGTGGTGGCCGTGGTGGCCGGCATCGTCTGCGTGGTCGCCTGCTTCGCCAGACGTCAGCCCGACGACATCACCGTCGGCACGGGTGCCGTCGTGCTGCTGCTCCTGCTGGTGCAGCTGGTCGTCGCGATCGTCGCTCCCTTCGTCGGCAACGCACCGACGGGCAACCTCGTGGAGTTCTACATCTACCTGGTCTCGGCCATCCTCCTGCCGCCCCTCGCGACGGTCTGGGCGCTCGTCGACCGGACGCGCTGGAGCAACCTCGTGCTGGCGACCTCGTCGTTCGCGATCGCGGTGATGGTCTACCGGATGTTCCAGATCTGGACCGTCCAGGGCCTCTGACCCACCCGGTCGGCGGTGGAGGCGTCGGAGTCCTATCCTTGACGAGATGGTCACTCAGAAGTCAACGCGCGCGGTCGGCCTCGGCCGGGTCCTCATCGCCGTGTACGCCCTCCTCGCCCTCGCCGCCACCGGTCGGTCGGTCTTCCAGATCGCGACCCAGTTCTCCGAGGCTCCGCTGGCCTACACCCTGAGCGCGTTGTCGGCCGTCGTCTACATCGTCGCCACCGTGGCGCTCATCGGCCGTGGCCAGGGGTGGTACGCCGTCGCCTGGGCGACCATCAGCTTCGAGCTCGCCGGCGTCCTGATCATCGGTCTCGTGACCGTGCTCGACCCCGAACTCTTCCCGCACGACACCGTGTGGTCGTTCTTCGGTCGCGGGTACGGCTTCGTGCCGCTCGTCCTGCCCGTGCTCGGCATCCTGTGGCTGCGCCGGCAGGGCCGCGTGGCCCGGGCCGTCGACGCCTCGGGGGTCGACGGGGCGGGTGCCGACGGCGTGGGGGCCGGTGGGGTCCCTCGCGACCCGGGCACGACGAGGTAGCGCGCGTGCAGTTCTACGACCTGGTCGGCGACGTGCCGCCCGACTTCGGGCCGAGCGCCGTCACCATCGGCAAGTTCGACGGGGTCCACGTCGGGCACCGCGCCGTGATCGACATGCTCGAGGGGGTGGCGCGCGACGAGGGTCTCGTGTCCACCGTGGTCACGTTCGACCGGCACCCGTTGGCGGTCCTGCGACCCGACGACGTGCCGACGGCTCTCGTCAGCAACCGTCAGAAGCGCGAACTGCTCGACGAGGCCGGGGTCGCCGCGACCCTCATGCTCACCTTCGACGCCGAGCTGCGGGCGCTGACGCCCGACGAGTTCGTCGACCGCATCCTCGTCGGGGCCCTGCACGCCCGCGTCGTGTTCGTGGGTGACGACTTCCGGTTCGGCGTGCGCGGCAGCGGCACCGTCGACACCCTGCGCGGACTCGGTGCCTCGCGCGGGTTCCGGGTCGTGTCGATCGACGACGTGAGGCCGAGTGGCGGCCGCCGAGCCTCGTCCACCTGGATCCGCGAGCTGATGGACGCGGGTGACGTCCGTGAGGCCGGCGTCCTGCTCGGTCGCGAGCCGTCGGTGCGCGGCATCGTCGTCCACGGAGAACAGCGGGGCCGCGAGCTGGGGTTCCCGACGGCCAACCTGGCCCGCGACAGCGAGGGGTTCGTCCCGGCCGACGGCGTCTACGCCGCCCGGGTCTCGGTCGGCGACACGCTCTACCCGGCGGCCGTGTCGGTCGGCAACAACCCGACGTTCGAGGGGGTGCCGGCCAAGCAGGTCGAGGCGCACCTGCTCGACGTCTCGCTCGACCTCTACGGGCTCGAGGTCACCGTCCACTTCGTCGACTGGGTGCGCGGCAACGTGCGCTTCGAGGGGCTCGACGCCCTGATCGCGCACATCCGGGCCGACGTCGTCCGCACGCGCGAGATCCTGGGGCTGCCGACCGCCTGAGGCGTCACGCGTCACGCGTCGAGCGCTGGGAGTCGATCGTCCGGCGCACGTCGACGGCAGGACGCCGAACCGTGCGGCGGTGCGGCCCGACCGCCTCGAGGAGGCGCGGGTCACGTCGTCGACGTCACCCGCGCCTCCTCGGCTCGTCAGTACGACGTCGTGTCGTCGCCCGCGCCCGAGGCGCGGCCCGTCTCGAGGCGGTGCGCCAGGTCGGCGAGGATCGTGCCGCTGGCGCTCGTGCCGAAGCGCGTGACGCCGAGCTCGAGCATCTCGAGCACGGTGTCGAGGCCGCGCACGCCGCCCGAGGGCTTGACCTGCACCGAGTCGGAGACGGCCTCGCGCATGAGGCGCAGGTGCGGGAGCGTCGCCCCGCCACCGGCGAAGCCCGTGGACGTCTTGACGAAGGCGGCTCCGGCGCGCTCGGCGGCCGTCGAACCGGCGACGATCTGGTCGTCGTCGAGGTAGGCCGTCTCGAGGATGACCTTGACGAGCGTGTCGCCCGCCGCCTCGACCACGCCGCGCACGTCGGCCTCGACCTCGTCGGTCATGCCGCTGCGCAGCCAGCCGATGTTGACGACCATGTCGAGTTCGGCGGCGCCGTCGGCGATCGCCTGGCGCGACTCGGCGGCCTTGGCGGCCGTCGAGGTCGTGCCGTGGGGGAAGCCGATGACGGTGCCGACGAGCACGCCGGTGCCCTCGAGGCGCTCGACGGCGTGCGCGATGTCGGAGGGCCGGACGCAGACGCTGAAGACGTGGTTCGCGGCGGCGTCGTCGAGGGCCGCGTCGACCTCGGCGCGGGTGAGCTCGGGCTTGAGGATCGCGTGGTCGATCATGCCGGCGACGGCGGAGACGGTGGGGAGCTGCTGGGTAGTCATGATGGGGTCCAGCGTAGCTTGGGCCCATGTCAGCGAACACTCCCGACGCCGAGCCGTCGAGCGCCCCCGTCACGAGCGACACCGACCACGCCGTGGCCTCCCGCCGGGTGCTCGTGACCGGGGCGACCGGGTACATCGGCGGGCGGTTGACGCCGCGGCTCGTGGCCGCCGGGGCGGACGTGCGGGTGCTCGTGCGATCGCCCGAGAAGCTGCGCGACGTGCCCTGGTCCGGCGACGTCGAGGTGGTCCAGGGCGACCTGACCGACCCCGAGACGGTGCGTCCGGCCATGGAGGGCGTCGACGTCGTCTACTACCTCGCCCACGCGATGGGTGGCAAGGGCGACTTCGAGCGCGCCGAGGCCGACGCGGCGCACACCGTCGCCGACGCGGCGCGCGACGCGGGTGTCCGCCGGATCGTCTACCTCGGCGGACTGCACCCCGAGGGCGACCTGTCGAAGCACCTGCAGTCGCGCAAGGACGTCGGGGACGTCCTGCTGGCGAGCGGGGTCCCGACCGTCGCCCTGCAGGCCGGCGTCGTCATCGGGTCGGGCAGCGCCTCGTTCGAGATGGTGCGCCACCTGACGGACGTGCTGCCCTACATGCCGGCACCGAAGTGGGTCCGCAACTTCATCCAGCCGATCGCCGTGCGCGACGTGCTGCACTACCTGCTCGGGGCGGCCGACGTGCCCGACGACGTCAACCGCACCTTCGACATCGGTGGTCCCGACGTACTCCGGTACGGGCAGATGATGAACGGGTACGCCCTCGAGGCCGGCCTCAAGCAGCGGCCGATCGCGTCCCTCCCCGTCTTCACCCCGTGGCTCGCCTCGCAGTGGGTCAACCTCGTCACCCCCGTGCCCCGCGCCCTCGCCGTGCCGATCATCGCGTCGCTGCAGTACGACTGCGTCGTCCGCGAGCACGACATCGACGCCGTCGTGCCCCCGCCCGCCGAGGGGCTGCTGCCCTACCGTCGCGCCGTCCGCCTCGCCCTGCAGCGTGAACAGGACGGCGACGTCGAGACCAGCTGGCAGGACTCGTCGGTCGCCGGCGCGCCGAGCGACCTGCTGCCGAGCGACCCCGACTGGTCCGGGCACATCGTCTACACCGACGACCGGCAGACCGACACCTCCGCTCCGGCCGCCGAGCTCTGGAAGGTGCTCGAGAGCATCGGCGGCGAGAACGGGTGGTACTCGTTCCCGCTGGCGTGGTCGGCCCGCGGCTGGATGGACCGACTGGTCGGGGGAGTGGGCCTCCGTCGCGGCCGCCGCAGTGCGACCACCCTGCGCGTCGGGGACGCCCTCGACTGGTGGCGGGTCGAGAAGCTCGATCGCGGCCGCCTGCTGCGGCTCCGGGCCGAGATGAAGGTCCCCGGAGGCGCGTGGCTGGAACTCACGGTCGAGCCGCGTCGCGACGGCGGCTCGCACTACCGCCAACGCGCGGTGTTTTTTCCGCAGGGACTCGGCGGGCGCCTCTACTGGTTCGCGATCCTGCCGTTCCACGGCGTGATCTTCTCGGGCATGCTGCGGCGCATCACGGCGACGGCCGAGCGGGAGGCGGCCGCCCGGGCGACCGGCGAGCGGGCGGCCGGTGCCGCGGGCGGGGCCACGACCGACGCGACGGCCGTGGCGTGACCGACCCGCGCCTCCTCGTCCTGGCGTCGTCGCCGGTGCCGCTGTACCCGGCGGGCGACGAGGCCATGTCGCCCGTGCCGTTGTGGCTCGGGGTGCTGTTGGGGGTGCTCGTCGTCGTGTCGTCGTTCGTGGTGCTCTTGCCGCGCGTCCGCCACGCGCTCGACCGCGTCTGGTCGAAGAGGCCGCGGCGCTTCCGTCAATGAGGTCGGGGCGGTGCGCACGCGCGCGCCGGTTCGCGGCTCCCAGCGGGTGATGGCACGATGGGGGCACTTCAGCAGACCACCAGGAGGTCGTGATGACACACCGAGAGACCGTCGCCTTCGTCGGCGACAGCTTGACCGAGAACGGCGACTGGGCGGCGTGGTTGCCCGACGAGCAGGTCGTCAACCTGGGCGTCGGGGGCGACACGGTCGCCGGCCTGACCGAACGGCTCCACGACGTCGTGGCCGCGAACCCCGACTCCGTCGTGCTCATGATCGGCACCAACGACTTCACCGCGCGACGCTCGGTCGAACAGGTGGTGCGCGGCATCGAGAACCTCATGGTGGCGATGCGTCGTGAACTGCCCGGCACGCGTCTGCTGTTGCAGTCGATCGCGCCGCGGGGGGCGGAGTTCGCACCCCGCCTCAAGGACGCCAACCGCCACCTCCGTCAGTTCTCCTCGACGGTCCGGGCGCAGTGGCTCGACCTCTGGCCCGCCCTCGCCGACGAATCCGGTGACGCGCTGCGACCCGAGTTCGCCGCCGACCACGTCCACCTCAGCGACGCCGGATACCAGGCCTGGTTGAGCGAACTGCAGCCGGCCCTCGAGCGCCTGCGTGACGAGCCGCCGATGAGCCGTCCGATCAGCGTCCTCGACGTCGCCTACGACATCGAGTAGGCGGTGCCCACCCCCACCGCCCCCGCGTTCACGCGTCCGGCCCTGGCGCCCGGCCTGATCGCGGCCATCGCCCTGTTGGCCGGCACCGCGTTGCTCGGCTCGGACGTCTTCACCGTGTTCCGGTACGTGGTGTCGATCTTCGCCCTGATCGTCCTCGTCTTCGCCTACCGGGGGCGTGCCTGGTGGGCGCTGCCCCTGCTCGCCGCCGTGGCCGTCCTCTGGAACCCGGTGTTCGTGGTGCCCGTCCAGCCCGACCTCTGGCAAGGGTTGCAGTTCGTCGCCGCGGCGCTCATGATCGCCGTCGGGGTGCTCGTGAAGGTGCCGACCGCCGCCGCGACGACCACGGGGGCGGCCCCGGTCCGAGGCCGCCGCTGACCGTCGTGGGCAGCGGATCCGCCGAGGTGCCTCCGACCCCGTAAAATGCCGAGGGTGCGTCCGCCCGCCCGAGGCCCGCACGGAAGGTTGAGTCTGCATGGCCACGGAGATCCCCGGTACGTCAGAGATGGTCGGCACGTCCGAGAGCCCTCTCCTGACCCCTCGTCACCGAGCCGGTGGTCTCGACCGAGAGGACGTCGTCGTCCGCAAGGGCCAGTTCACGCTCCTCAACGGTCACCTCACGCCCCAACAGTCGATGATCGAGGACCTGCTCTACATCCGGCGGGTGCTCGACGCCGCCCAGGTGCCCTTCCTGCTCGTGCGCGGAAACGACGTCCGCCCGGTGATCGCCGTCGACACCGTCCACCGTGACCGCTTTACCGCCGCCATGGTCGCGGCCTCGGCCACCGAGCCCTTCTACGCCAAGCCCCGCAAGGGTCAGGCGTCCCTCGTCGTCGAGGGCGGGCTCGAGCTCGAGACGGAGCGGGTCTTCCGTGTCTACCGGCCCCGCGTCGAACCCATCGGCCGCCTCCGCTACGGCGCGGGCACGGCCGTGCAGGTCGAGTTCTGGATCATCACCGACGACGAGATCCTCGCCCCGACCGAGAACGCACTCATGCGCACCGAACTGCCCCGTGCCGAGGCCGTCGAACAGACCGTCGAGCGGTACGGCATCGAGTGGCCCACCCTCGAGCACATGTTCGACGACCACGCCACCGACATCACCTTCGACATCGACATCGTCTTCTCGTGGGTCGACGGCAACTCCATCGAGTACCAACGTGCCCGGGCCGCCCAGGCAAAACGTCACGTGGTCGGCGAGGGCGACGACTCGGCGGCCCGGTTCCGTCAGATCGACGAGCTCAAGTACGCCCTGCGGTCGGTCTACATGTTCGCCCCGTGGGTCCGGAACATCTACATCGCGACCGACTCGCCCGTGCCCGAGTGGTTGGGCGAGCACCCCCGCGTCCGCGTCGTGCGCAGCGAGGAGTTCTTCAGCGACCTCTCGATGCTCCCGACGCACAACTCGCAGGCCGTCGAGTCCCAGCTGCACCACATCGAGGGTCTCAGCGAGCACTTCCTGTACTCGAACGACGACATGTTCTTCGGGCGACCCGTCGCGCCGAGCATGTTCTTCTCTCCGGGCTCCGTCACCAAGTTCATCGAGGCCGACACCCGCATCGGGCTCGGGCACAACAACATCGACCGCAGCGGGTTCGAGAACGCCGCGCGGGTCAACCGCCGCCTGCTGCAGCAGCGCTTCGGCCGCGTCCTCACCCGCCACCTCGAGCACACGGCCGCGCCGCTGCGCCGCAGCGTCCTGTTCGAGATGGAGCACGAGTTCGCCGACGAGTTCGCCGCCACCGCCGGCAGC
The DNA here is from genome assembly GCF_026625765.1 of Frigoribacterium sp. SL97. Lineage (NCBI taxonomy): Bacteria > Bacillati > Actinomycetota > Actinomycetes > Micrococcales > Microbacteriaceae > Frigoribacterium > Frigoribacterium sp. SL97. Next base: position 2,580,725 of record NZ_CP113062.1, on the reverse strand, counting down.
CCCTTCCGTGCGAAGGAGAACATCTCGGTCACGAACTCGCTCTACCACTACTACTCGCTGATGACGGGTCGGGCGATCGTGCAGGAGAACGCGAAGGTCAGCTACATCGACACCACGATGGTGTCGGGCCTGGCGTCGTTGTCCGAGGTGCTGAAGAAACGCGCGTTCGACTTCTTCTGCCTCAACGACGGCAGCTTCCCCGAGGTCACCGACGACGAGCGGACCGCGACGGTCACGGACTTCCTCGAGCGGTACTACCCGTTCCCCGCACCGTGGGAGAAGGACGAGATGCAGCGCGTCGCCCTCGAGAACGCCGAGCAGGACAGGCGGGCACTCGGAGCCAAGGCGGCGCAGTCGGGCGAGGCGACCGGATCGTCGTCCCAGCGGGGGCTCGACGGGTCGGACTGACGCCGGTCGTACCCGCGTCGCGAGTGTGACGGGCATCACCGGCCGCCGGTCGCCGGTCACCGGCCCCGGGTGCCGGTCACTGGCGCCGAGTGCCGGTCACTGGCGCCGAGTGCCGACGCCGGTCACCGGCGCGGTGGCCGTCACCGTCGTCCGGACGGCCGCTCAGCTCGGCGAGGTGCCGAAGCGGGCGGCTTGTTCGCCCGAGAGTGCGGCGTCGAGACGAGAGAGCATGTCCGGGCCCATGGGCGGCAGGGCGTCCAGCCGGAACCACCGGGCCTCGGTGTTCTCGCCGTCCGCAGGGGAGGGCTCGCCCGAGACGTAGCGCATCACGAAGGTGTGGTCGAGGTACTGCGCGCGGTCGCCGTTCGGGTAGACGACCTCGTCGGTCACTCCGATCGAGGCCAGCCGTTCGGGGACGACGTGCAGGTCGGCTTCCTCGAGGGTCTCGCGGACGGCGGCGTCGGCGGGGTGCTCGCCCGGGTCGACGATGCCCGTCACCGGCGTCCAGGCGCCGGTGTCGGCTCGGCGCACCATCAGCGTCTCGTCACCGCGCACCACGACCGCGGTGACGCCGGCGAGCCACAGCGGTGCCGTGCCGATCTTCTCGCGCAGGGACAGGACGAAGTCGGGGGTGGCCATGTCAGCACCCTACCGACGGCCCGCCGTAGGCTGACCGCATGCGACTGCCCTGGACCCTTCACGGCTCGGACGTGCGGCGCATCTCCGACATGGCGGGCGAGTCGCTGCTCCTGGCCGGTGGGGGCAGGGCGATCCTGCTGCAACTCGCGAACCCCGGGGTGGGGCACGGCGTCGCCGAGCACAGCGACTTCGTCGAGCGCCCGCTGTCGCGGCTGCACGGCACCATGACGTACCTCTACGCCATCGTCTTCGGCACCCCGTCCGAGGTGGCCCACGTCCGCCGGGTCGTCGGGCGGGCGCACCGTCCGGTGCACGACGGCGGGTCCTCGTCGGTGCGGTACGACGCGTTCGACCCCGATCTGCAGCTTTGGGTCGCTGCCACGCTCTACGACTCGGCCGTGCAGCTGTTCGAGCGGGTGCACGGGCCGATCGACCCGGCCCACGCCGAGACCGTCTACCAGGACTACGCCCTCGTCGGCACGTCGCTGCAGATGCCGCGAGAGTTGTGGCCGGCCGATGCAGCGGCGTTCCGGCGCTACTGGGACGACGCCGTCGCGCACCTCGTGGTGGACGACGTCACGCGTCGGGTCGCCCACGAGTTGTTGCACCCGACGACGGGGCCGTGGTGGTTGAGAGCGGTGATGCCGCTCGCCCGGCTCGTCACCGCGGGGTCGTTGCCGGATCGAGTCCGTGACGACTTCGGCCTGCCCTGGTCGCCGGCCGTCCAACGCCGCTACGACCGGGTGATGCTCGTCACGGCTGCGGTCGTCCCACATCTGCCACCGCGCCTCCGTCACGTCCTCCGCGACGGGTACCTGCGTAGGCTGCGTGCGGCCATGGCCGCCGAGGCCCGCACCCCCGCCCACGGCTGACCCGGTCCGCCGTCGCCGGCGCCCGGGTCGGCACGTCTGGCTTCCTGTCACGGCGTCCTCGTCCCTCGTCGGCAAATCCTGACTCGCGTCACGGCGATCGCAGGCGGGGGCGTGTCGGCGTCGTTCGAGCGACGTGAAGCAGGAATTGCCGACTCGCGCGGGCCGTGTTCGGGGCGGTCGGTCGTCCTCGGCGTGGCTGCGTCGGGACGGGCGGCGTCGACGGCACCGAGTGGGTCGGCAACTCCTGCTCCGTGCTGCACGACGGGCCAGGGAAGGGGGCACCGGCCGTAGCGCGCAGCATGAGCCAGGAGTTGCCGACGGTGCACGAGACCGGCTGCGGTGGTGCGAGGGCCCGCCCGCCCGGTCAGAGCGTGTCGATCGGCCCCGTCAGCGCGAGGTCACGCGGCACCACGGGCACCGGTGCCGTGTCCGTCGCGCGGTGGCGGGGGGCGGCGGGGGCGATGCGCACGCCAGCGACGGCGAGCCGCTCGGCCACCACGTCGGCCGGCACGTACTCGCCCACGGTCTCGTAGGTGCCGATCGGCACGACCGAGTGCACGACGGTGCCCTCGTAGACGTGCACCAGGTTGAACGCCTGGGCACCGTCGCGGCCGCGGGTTCCGCCGCCGGCGACGTTGAGGTCCTGCGTGTAGCAGGTGGCCGACGCGACCGAGACGGGGACGCCCGCGAAGGTGGCGTTGGTCGAGTAGTGCAGGTGCCCGGCGATGATGGAGCGGACGTCGCTGCCCTCGATCACCTCGGCGAGGGCCGCCTGGTCACGCAGCTCGACGAGGGCCGTCAGGTCCTGCACGCTCGGGACCGGCGGGTGGTGCATGGCGATGATGGTGCCGTCGGGGGCATCGGTCGAGAGCTCCTCGGCGAGCCAGTCGAGCTGGTCACCCGAGAGCCGGCCGAAGTGGTGGCCGGGCACGGTCGTGTCGAGGGTGATGACGCGCAGGCCGTTGACGTCGTAGACGAGATCGACGGGTCGCTGCGACGGCAGCTGCCCGAAGAGCTCGGACCGGAACGCGCTGCGGTCGTCGTGGTTGCCCATGGCCCAGATGACCTGGGCTCCGAGTCGCTCGGCGACGGGCTCGATCAGGGCGCGGAGCTTGCGGTAGGCCTCCGGCTCGCCCTTGTCGGCGAGGTCGCCCGTGAAGACGATGGCCTCGGGCCGCCCGTCGGACGCCTCGATCTCGTCCATGATCTGACGGAGCCGGGCCTCGCTGTCGACGGCGCCGTAGAGGTCGCGGTCCCCGCCGACGAGGTGCGTGTCGCTGAGGTGCAGGATGAAGTGGTTCGGCCTGGGGTGTTCGGCCGTCCGGAGATCCATGGTTCTCTCAATCGATGTCGCCGACGTGGGCTCGGGACGAGACCCTCGTTGTTGATTCGTCACCAGTCCATCACCCGATTGCCATGAGTGGGGTGAACGTGCGCGCGCGTTTCGGTGAACGGTCGTCGAACAGGCCGCATTCCCGAGCGACGACGCTAGCCCGCCCCACGGGACGACGCGACCCCCAGGAGGCGGGGGTCGCGTCGTCGAGGTCTCTGACGTGTCGAGGCGTCAGGGCTTGAGGACGACCTTGATGCAGCCGTCCTCCTTGTTCTTGAAGACGTCGTACATGGCGGCGGCCTCGGAGAGCGGCACCGGGTGGGTGACGAGGTCCTCGGTGCCGAGCGGGTCGGTCGGGTCCTCGACGAGGGGCATCAGGGTGTCCATCCACTTCTGGACGTTGCACTGGCCCATCTTGATGGTGATCTGCTTGTCGAAGAGCGTGAGGAAGGGCGTGGGGTCGGCCGTGCCGCCGTAGACCCCGCTGAGCGAGACGGTGCCGCCACGGCGCACGATCTCGAAGGCGAGGTGCATGGCGCCGAGGCTGTCGATGCCGGCCTTCTGCATGACGGCCTGGCCGATCGCGTCGGGCAGGGCGGCGGCGAGCTTCTGCACGAGGCCGATGCCGGCGTGCTCGTGTGCCTCCATGCCGACGGCGTCGACGACGGAGTCGGGTCCGCGGTCGTCGGTCATGCCCTTGACGACGTCGGCGACGTCCTTCGTCAGGTCGAGGACCTCGACGCCGTGGCGCTCGGCCATGGCGCGACGCTCGGGCACCGGATCGATGCCGATGACGCGGTAGCCGCGGTACTTGCCGATGCGCGACGCGAACTGGCCGACCGGGCCGAGGCCCAGGACGACCAGGGTGCCGCCCTCGGGCACCTGGGCGTACTCGACGCCCTGCCAGGCGGTCGGCAGGATGTCGCTGAGGAAGAGGTAGCGCTCGTCGGGCAGGTCGGCGCCGACCTTCACGAGGTTGGCGTCGGCACGCGCGATCCGCAGCTGCTCGGCCTGGCCACCGGGCACCTGGCCGTAGAGCTTGCTGAAGCCGTAGAGGGTGGCGCCCGAGTCGTACTCGGTGACCTGGGTGGTCTCGCACTGCGAGAAGAGTCCGCGGTCGCACATGAAGCAGTGGCCGCACGCGATGACGAAGGGGACGACGACACGGTCGCCGACCTTGATGCGGCTGACCTCGGAACCGACCTTGGTGACGATGCCCATGGTCTCGTGGCCGAGCACGTCGCCCTTGTCGAGGAACGCGCCCAGGGCGTCGTACAGGTGCAGGTCGCTTCCGCAGATCGCGGCCGACGTGACCTTGATGACCGCGTCGCTCGGGTCGATGATCGTGGGATCGGGGACGTCCTCGACGGAGACGTTGGTGACGGACTGGTACGTGAGTGCCTTCATCCTTCCCGTCTACGCGTCCTCGCCCCGTGCCGCCTGGACGAGGGGTACAGCGGGCACGGAAAAGCCTCGGGGCGGCCGGGCCTGGGCCCGACCGCCCCGAGGCGGATGACGCGTGTGCTGTCGCCTAGGCGACGGCCGTCGCGGAGGCGACGATGTTGACGACCTTGCGGCCGCCCTTGTTGCCGAACTCGACCGAGCCGGGGGCGAGGGCGAAGAGGGTGTCGTCTCCGCCGCGGCCGACGTTGACGCCGGGGTGGAAGTGGGTGCCGCGCTGGCGGACGATGATCTCGCCGGCGAGGACGACCTGGCCGCCGAAGCGCTTCACGCCGAGGCGCTGTGCGTTCGAGTCACGACCGTTGCGGGTGGACGATGCGCCCTTTTTGTGTGCCATGTGGTGTCAGCCCCTTAGTTGGTGGTGATCGAGGTGATCTTGACGCGGGTCAGGTCGGCACGGAAGCCCATGCGACGCTTGTAACCGGTCTTGTTCTTGTAGTTCTGGATGACGATCTTCGGGCCGCGCAGGTCGTTCAGGACCTCGCCCTCGACGGTGACCTTGGCCAGGTCGTCGCCCGACAGGATGGTGTCGCCGTCGACGTGCAGGACGGGGACGAACGAGACGGTGTCGGCGGTCGCGGCCTTGAGGCGGTCGACGGTCAGGATCGTGCCGACCTCGACCTTCTCCTGACGGCCACCGGCGCGCACGATTGCGAAAGCCATGGGAACTCCAAAAAAGTGGGGGATGTGACGCCCGGACTGCCGGACGACGTCGTGGTGCCACGAAGGCAACTTGGATAGTCTTTCACAAATGTCACGACCGATCAAACTTCGCCGCCCGCCGCAGTTCACGGCCGAGATCGTCGACGACGCCCGCCGGCGACTCCTCGACCTGCTGGACGACCTCGAGACGCTCACCACCGACCACGCGGACGACATCGAGGTCTGGGGTTCGGCCGTGACGACCGCCGGCTGGGAGATCGCGAGCCTCGGCCAGTGGCTCGGCCTCGAGGGCGAGGCGGTGCTGCTGCTCGGCGGCGCGTCGTACCCCGAGATCGCCGAGCACCAGGGCACCAGCGCCTCGGCCGTGTACGCGCGCGTCGGCCGGTCGCTCACCCTCGCGCCCTACGCGCACGCCTCCGGTGCCGACGGTGCGACCACCCGGGTCTCGGCCGAGGGACTCGACCAGGCCCGGGCCGAGTACGACCAGGAGGCGCGGGCCGGCGACCCGACGGACGTCGCCCCGGCGACCGCGCCCGTCGGCGACTCCCTGGCCGACCGCGTGCCCGAGGTGCTGCGGAACGGGGCCCGGCGCACCACCGAGATCGTCGCCGCCCTGCCCGACTACCGCCGGAGCAGCGTGCTCTCGACGCTGAGCGTCCTCGCCCGACAGGGAGTGGTCGACCGGGTGGGGCACGGCGTCTACGCCCTGCCCCACCCGCCGACCGACTGAGTCCCCGGGCGGCGTCGGCCGATCAGACCGGGGTGTCGCCCACCGCGTCGTCGAGTCCGAACGCCCGCAGCTCGTCGTCGTCCAGCAGTCGTGACCTGATCAGGAACCGCCGGCCTTCCGGGCTCTCGATCGAGAACCCGGCCCCGCGGCCCGGCACGACGTCGATCGTGAGGTGCGTGTACTTCCAGTACTCGAACTGGCTCCGGGACATGTAGACCTCGATCGGGTCGATCCCGTCGACGTGCAGGTCGCCCAGATGGACGTCGACGGCTCCCACCCGGAAGAACCCGACGGGGTAGCACATCGGCGACGAACCGTCGCAGCAGCCACCCGACTGGTGGAACATCAGCGGGCCGTGCTGCGCCGTCAGGGACACGAGGAACGCCGCCGCCTCGGGGGAGACGTCGACCCGGGAGGGGGTGGCGGCGACCATCCCGGAGGCGGGGGCCGGCGTGACCGCGCCGACCCGCGCCTCCTCGGCTGCTGCCGCTGCCGGCGCGACGGCGGCCGTCTGCTCGGGCGTCATCAGAAGAAGCCCATCGGACCGTCCGCGTAGCTGACCAGCAGGTTCTTGGTCTGCTGGTAGTGGTCGAGCATCATCTTGTGGTTCTCGCGACCGATGCCGGACTGTTTGTAGCCGCCGAACGCCGCCCCGGCGGGGTACTGGTGGTACGTGTTCGACCAGACGCGACCGGCCTGGATGTCGCGGCCGGCCCGGTAGAGCTGGGCACCGTTGCGGCTCCAGACGCCGGCACCGAGACCGTAGAGGGTGTCGTTGGCGATCTTGATGGCGTCGTCGTAGTCGCTGAAGCTCGTCAGGGACAGGACGGGGCCGAAGATCTCCTCCTGGAAGATCCGCATCGAGTTGCGGCCCTCGAAGATCGTCGGGTTGACGTAGTAGCCGCCGGTCAGGTCGCCGCCCAGGTCGGCCCGGTCGCCGCCGAGCAACAGCGTCGCGCCTTCCTGCTTGCCGATGTCCATGTAGCTCAGGATCTTCTCGAGCTGGTCGTTGGACGCCTGGGCGCCGATCATGGTGTCCATCGAGAGCGGGTCGCCCTGCTTCACCTTCTTCACCCGCTCGACGCCGTCGGCGGTGAACTGGTCGTAGATCGACTGCTGCACGAGCGCCCGGCTCGGGCAGGTGCACACCTCGCCCGAGTTCAGGTTGAAGAACGAGAAGCCCTCGAGGGCCTTGTCGTAGAAGTCGTCCCGTTCGTCGGCGACGTCGGCGAAGAAGACGTTCGGGCTCTTGCCGCCGAGCTCGAGCGTCACCGGGATGAGGTTCTCGCTCGCCATCTGCATGATCAGGCGCCCGGTGGTGGTCTCGCCGGTGAACGCGATCTTGCGGATGTTCGGGTGGCTCGCCAGGGGGGCGCCGGCCTCGACGCCGAAGCCGTTGACGATGTTGAGCACCCCGGCGGGCAGGAGGTCCTTGACGAGGTCCATGAAGACGTGGATCGACGCGGGGGTCTGCTCGGCCGGCTTGAGGACGACGCAGTTGCCGGCGGCGAGGGCGGGGGCGAGCTTCCACACGGCCATCAGCAGCGGGAAGTTCCAGGGGATGATCTGGCCGACCACGCCGAGCGGTTCGTGGAAGTGGTAGGCGACGGTGTCGGCGTCGATCTCGCCGGTCGAACCCTCCTGCGCCCGGATCGCCCCGGCGAAGTAGCGGAAGTGGTCGATCGCGAGCGGGACGTCGGCGGCGAGGGCCTCACGGATGGGCTTGCCGTTGTCCCAGGTCTCGGCGACGGCGAGCATCTCGAGGTTCGCCTCCATGACGTCGGCGATCCTGTTGAGGATCAGCGCGCGTTGGGCGATCGTCGTCTTCTTCCACGAGTCGAACGCGCGCCAGGCGGCCTCGACCGCCTTGTCGACGTCCGCGGCGTTGCCCCGGGCGACCTCCGTGAAGACCTTGCCGTTCACCGGGCTCGGGTTCTCGAAGTACTGCCCGCTCGCCGGGGCGACGTACTCGCCGCCGATGAAGTGGTCGTAGCGGGGCTTGAAGGCCACCTTCGCGTCGGGCCGTCCCGGCGCGGCGTAGGTGTTCGGGGGAGTGGTGACGGTCATGACGGTCCCTTTCGACGACGGTGTCGGGTCGGTGGCGGGGGTCGCCCGCCGCTGGCGGCAGGCTACGTCGGGCGGGGTTGCATCCGGTTGCGCGTCAGTCCCGGCCACCGAGCGCCTCGAGGTGCGCGACCAGGTGCGTCCGCCGGGGCGATCCCGGCGGAAGCCGACGCAGCAGCTCGAGCAGCACGCGCACGTCGTCGCGACCCGCGTCCGACTCGGAGTAGGACACCAGGCTCTCGATCGACCCGCCGGTGAGCAGCGCGTCCCGGACGGTCGCCGCGACCTCGACCCGCAGCGCCACGACGCCGGGTGCCGTGGACGAGGGCAGCGCCGGGCCGGTGTCGGCTCGCACGGCGGCGCGGTGGGCACCGCGGTCGACGAGTCCGACGAGCGCGTCGAGGTCGAGGGCCACCGGGCGGGGCAGGCGGTACGGGCGCGACAGGGGGACCAGCGTGGGGTCGAGGGCCTCGACGACGTGCCGCAGGCGCACCATCTCGGGGCGCAGGGTGGACACCGCGTCGACGTCGCCGTAGACCGCGTCGGCCAATTCGTGAGCGGTGTAGCCGGCGGTCCGGTGGGCGAGCAGGGTCATGATCTCGGAGTGCCGGGCACCCAGCGCGATGCGGCCGTCCCCGACCGTGAGGACGGCTTCGTCACGGCCCAGGGTCGTCAGGCCGGCGGGGGAGTCCGGACCGGATCGGACCGGCCGCCGGGGGTGCGGGTCGGGACGCGATCGACCGCAGCGAATCCCAGGAGCGCGAGGTGCGCCTCCACGGCCGCGACGGTCGCCGTGACCAGGGGCAGCGTCAACGAGCCGGCCGCCCGCTCGTCTCCCGTGATGTCGACGACTCCGATGACGTGCCCGTCGACGGGATCGTGGACCGGGACGGCCGTGCAGCTCCAGGCCCGCACGCGGTGGTTCCAGTGCTCGTCGCCGCGGATCTGCACGCCCCGGTCGAGCACGAGGGCGGTGCCCGGGGCCGAGGTGCCGACCCGCGACTCCGACCAGCCCGCACCGGCGACGAACAGCATGTCCTCGGCGCGGCGGCGGGCCGCGTGGTCGCCCTCGACCCAGAGCAGGCGTCCGTGCTCGTCGCCCAGCGCGACGAGCAGTCCCGAGCCCGAGACGTCGTCCGTGAGCAGACGACGCACCACGGGCAGCGCGAGCGCCAACGGGTGGTCCCGACGCCAGACGTCGAGGTCGTCCTCGGGCAGCTCGAGTCGGGGCAGGCCGTCGGGATCGAGCCGGTGCCGGGAGGCGCGGTCCCACGAGTCGCGCACCACCCGGCGCTGCGGCCCGACGTCGCGGGGCGGACGGCTCGCGGTCAGCGTCATGGAGCACCAATCGTCGTCGATCGGGGCGAGTCGGCCGTCGTGCGGCGTCGTCGCCGGGGTGCTGTCAGCGTACGGTGGCGTGCGGCCGTCGGGGAAGGGCGGCGCGTGGGGGTCTGCTGTGACCTCGGGGAACCGTCGGTCCCGTCGGCAACTCCTGCTTCCCGTCGCGCCGTCGCGGGACGTCCCCGGGGGCAGGGGCCGTCGTCGTGCGCGGGCGACAGGAGTCAGGAGTCACCGACGCACGGCGTCGCGGGCGGCCGCGATCGTCGCGTCCAGCGCCTCGGGCCACGGGGTCGGTCCGATGTCGAGCAGGAGTTCGCTCTCGGACGAGTCCACGACGAAGGGCGAGTCGAACTGGTACTGCATCGCCCTCACCTCGCGGAGGAACGGCACCGTGCGGGTCAGGCCGGCCCACAGCAGCGGGTTCCACGGGCGGACGCGACCGGTCAGGCCGTAGCGGCGCCGCGCCTCCTCGGCGATCGCGACCCGTGAGGCGTGGGTGGCGTGCGGCGTCAGCCAGGCGCGTCCCCACTCGTCGCGGTCGATGGCGGCCACGAGGGTCGAGACGACGTCGGGCAGGTACGCCCAGGCGTGCGGCTGGGTCACGTCGCCGACCGCGTGGGCGGTGCGGCCCGCGACGAGCGGCCCGAAGAAGTCGCTGCCGAGGTGGGCGTTGCGCCCGGCACCGGGCCCGAAGTAGTCGCTCGCGCGCACCTCGACGGCCCGGACGCCCCGGTCGGCCGCGGCCAGGAGCCGCTGCCAGCTGTCGGCACGCACCCTGCCCTTCCCCCGGCGGAGGCGAGGGGCGTGTGCTCGGTCATCGGCTCGGACACCGGCCCGTGGCCGTAGAGGTTGCCCATCAGCACGATGCCCGCCCCCGTGGTGGAGGCCGTCTCGATCAGGGCCGTGGTGATGGCCGGCCACTCGACGCCCCAGGCGGGGTAGGGCGGGTTCGAACAGACCACGATCGTGTCGACGCCGTGGGCCGCGTTCGTCAGGGCGGCGGCGTCCTTGGCGTCGAGCGTGAACGGGGCGGCCCCGGTGATCGCGGTGCCGCGGCGGGTGGCGACGCGCACGGTGTCGCCCCGCTCGGCGAGGCGGCGGACGAGGGGGGTGCCGATGGCTCCGGCTCCGACGACGAGATGGGTGGGCATGGGGTCCTCCTGGGGCAATGAGCGAGAGCGGTGCTCTCGGATCTGACCCTAGGGTAGGGCGGCCCGACACGCAAGAGCGGTGCTCTCGTTTGTGTCGCGTGCTCTCGGACGACAGGATCGGGGCATGACCACGAACGCAGGGGACGACGGACGCGACCGGGCCGTGGGGGGCGTCCGCGAGCGCGCACGGACCGAGATCGTCGAGCGCGCCCTCGCCTCGGCCCACCGGCAACTGGCCGAGGTGGGAGCGGCCGCCCTGTCGGTGCGCGCCGTCGCGCGCGACCTGGGCATGGCGTCGTCGGCGATCTACCGGTACTTCCCGAGCCGCGACGCCCTGCTGACCTGCCTGATCACCGACGCCTACGTCGACCTCGCCGAGGCCGCCCGTCGGGCCGAGCAGGCCGTCGACCGGGCCGACCACCAGGAGCGCTTCCGCGAGACGGCCCGTGCGACCCGTCGCTGGGCGATCGCCGACCCGCACCGCTACGCCCTGCTCTACGGCTCACCGGTCCCCGGGTACGCGGCCCCCGTCGACACCGTCGAACCGGCGATTGCGGTGGGGCTGCTCCTGCTCGGGGCGGTCGACGACGCGGCGGCGAGCGGAGCCACGTTGCGGGCGATGCCCGTGCGAGCCGGCCTGGCCGACGAGTTCACGCAGCTCGCCCAGGGCCTCGGGGCGTCGGTCGCCCCCGGTGTGCTGGCCGCGGGCATCACCGCCTGGACGGCCCTCTACGGGCATCTCAGCTTCGAGCTCTTCGGTCACCTCACCGACGTCGTCACCGACCGCGACGCCTGGTTCGAGTCGTTCCTCGACGAGCAGATCGCTCGCATCTGGGGCTGACGCCCCGCTGACGCCCCCGCTGTGGGCGCGGGACGAGGCGCCTGCAGGAGGCGCGGGTCAGCTCGCGCAGTCGATGCAGAGTCGGGCGGTGGGTCGCGCCTCGAGCCGAGCGTCGCCGATCCGGGCCGCACATCGCTCGCAGCGCCCGAAGGTGCCGTCGGCGAGCCGGGCCAGGGCGGCCTCGGCGTCGGCGGCGCGTTCGAGGGCCGATCGCCGGACGGCGTCGAGCTGCGACCGTTCGTAGGCGATCGTGGACCCCTCGGGGTCGTGCTCGTCGTCGACGTTGGCTCCCTCGCGGGCCGCGGCCACCGCCTCCATGTCCCCGAGCAGTCGCGCGGCCAGCGCCAGGGCCTCGTCGCGTGTGGTGCGCAACCGGTCCGAGGGATCGAGCACGAGGCGGTGCCTCAGGCCCCGACGAGCGTCGGCACCTCTTCGCCGGCGCGGGGCGGTGCCGGGGGAGTGCCGTCGCCGAAGGGGCGGCCACCGAGCTGCTCGCGCCCGTGGTCGGTGAGCCATCCCGAGGCGTCCGGACCGACCGGGACGATGCCCGTGGGGTTGATGTCGGAGTGCACGACGTAGTAGTGCGCCTTGATCTGGTCGAAGTCGATCGTGTCGCCGAACCCGGGGGTCTGGAACAGGTCGCGGGCGTAGGCCCAGAGCACCGGCATCTCGCTGAGCTTGTTCCGGTTGCACTTGAAGTGCCCGTGGTAGACGGCGTCGAACCGGGCGAGCGTGGTGAACAGCCGGATGTCGGCCTCGGTGATGGTGTCGCCCACGAGGTAGCGCTGACCGGCCAGTCGCTCGGACAACCAGTCGAGCCGCTCGAAGAGGGTGCGGTAGGCCCGCTCGTAGCTCTTCTGCGACCCGGCGAAACCGGCGCGGTAGACCCCGTTGTTGACGTCGTGGAAGACCACGGCGTTCACCTCGTCGATCTCGCCGCGGAGGGCCTCGGGGTAGAGGTCGGGGGCGCCCTCACGGTGGTGGGCGGTCCACTCGGTCGCGAAGTCGAGGGTGATCTGGGGGAAGTCGTTCGTGACGACCTTGCCGCTCGGCACGTCGACGATCGCCGGCACGGTGATGCCGCGCGGGTAGTCGGGCGTGCGGGCGAAGAACGCCTCTTGGAGGCGTTCGATGCCGAGGACGGGGTCACGACCGTCGGGGTCGAGGTCGAAGGTCCAGCTGCGGGCGTCGTGCGTGGGGCCGGGCAAGCCGAGCGAGATCGCGTCCTCCAGCCCGAGCAGGCGTCGCGAGATGACGCTGCGGTTCGCCCAGGGGCAGGCCCGGGCGGCGACCAGGCGGTAGCGACCGGCCTCGACCGGCCACCCGTCGACGGCATCGCGCGTGATGCGGTCCTCGATGTAGTTGGTGTCGCGGGTGTACTCCTGACCCGGTTCGACGTAGCTGCCCTTGACCTGCTGATCGCTCATGTCGCCACCCTACGCACGGGGTGTCGGCAATTCCTGGCTGCTGCGACGTGCAGGGACGAGCGGCGGCCCCGGCCGCCGTGGTGGCGACACGGGTCAGGAGTTGCCGACGGCCAGGGACGAGGAGGCGCGGGCCGCGTTCCAGTCGCGCCACATCGCCTTGAGGTCCCACGCGTTCTCGGCCTCGAGCGAGATGCCGCGCTCGCCGGTGCGACGCGTGCGTCCCTGGATCACCATCAGCTGTGTGCCGAACAGCAGCGAGCCGGCGCGGGCCTGGGCCTCCTCGAAGAACGTGGAGTCGGAGCAGCCGCTGCCGTCGTCGAGGCTGATGAAGACCACGCGTTTGCCGCTGCGCATCGGCGGGGTCTGGGTCGCGATGCGGATGCCCGCCACGAGCACGGTCGTGCCGTTCCAGTGGTCGCGCAGGTCGGCGGCGCGCACCACGCCCAGGTCGTCGAGCATGGGCCGGTAGCTCTCGATCACGTGTTCGCTGACCTCCATCGAGAGGATGTCGAGCTCGTCGGCGACCCGCTGCCGGGCGTCGACGTCGGGCGTGCCGGTCGGCACCGTGTCGGAGTCGTCGATCGAGAAGTCGAGCTGGTTCTCGACGTCGGTGGCCTTCGGGCGCGACGACCGGCCGGTGAGCGCCCGCACCCGCGCCAGGACGTCGCCGCGGGTGCGGCCGGGCCCGGCGACCGAGTCGAGCGCCCCGACCTGCGCCAGGCGCTCGAAGAGGGATCGAGACGGCGTCGCCCGCTGCCAGAAGTCGGTGATCGAGTCGTAGGGACGGTTCACGACCACCCGGGCCAACTCGGCGTCGCTGATGCCGTGCACGTCGGCCAGCGACAGCCGCAGACCGAGGTCGCCGACCCGGGTCGGCGCGATCGGGGTCGCGGGCGGCCGGAGGCGCTCGACCCGGTAGACGTCGGTCGAGGCGTTGACGTCGAGCGGCAGCACGGGGACGCCCATGCGTCGCGCCTCGGTCAGCAGCAACCGCTTCGGGTACATGCCCGGGTCGTGGGTGAGGACGCCCGCCAGGAACTCGGCCGGGTAGTGGGTCTTCAACCACGCGCTCTGGTAGGTCGGCAGGGCGAACGCGGCCCCGTGGGCCTTGCAGAAGCCGAACGACCCGAACCCCTTGAGCGCGGCCCAGATCCGGTCGACCGCGGCGTCGTCGAAGCGTCGCCTCCCGGTCGCGGGGTCGAGGTTGCCGCGGGTGCGCTTGCGGAAGGTGGCCTCGAGCGCGTCGTCGTCGCCCTTGCCCATGTGCCGTCGGATCTCGTCGGCCTCGGCGAGCGACACCTGCATGGTCGCCTCGAGGATGCGCAGCACGTGCTCGTGGTAGATGACCACCCCGTAGCTGTCGTCGAGGAACGACGCGAAGCTCGGGTGCAGGTAGTCGGGCTGTTGGAATCCGTGCTTGGTGTCGAGGAACGGCGCGATCATGTTGCCCTTCATCGGGCCGGGCCGGAACAGCGAGATGTCGGCGATGAGGTCTTCGTAGCGGTCGGGCTGCATCTTGCCGATCAGCTCGCGCTGACCGGGGCTCTCGATCTGGAACATGCCGAGCGTGTGGGTGGTGCGGATCGCCTCGAAGGTGGGCTCGTCGTCGTGCGGGATCTCGTCGAGCTCGATCCGACCCTGGCGGTTCACGTAGGGCACGTCGACGGGCAGGGCTCCGGCGAGGGCGGCACGGGGGCCGTTGACGCGTTCGATCTCGTCGAGGGCGTAAGCGAGCGAGCTCTGCATGCGGACGCCGAGGACGTCCAGCTTGAGCAGGCCGGCGTCGTTCATGTCGTACTTGTCGAACTGGCTCATCGGCAGGCCGATGCCGCTGGGCTGGACGGGGGTCGTGCTGAGCAGGTCGGAGTCGCCGAGGATGACCCCGCACGGGTGCATCGAGATGTGCCGGGGCAGACGGTCGAGCCGTTCGCTGAGGTCGACGAGCAGGTCGATCTGGTCGTTGCTCCGGGCGAGTTCGGCGATCTCGCGCAGCTCGGGTTTCTCGGCCATCGCCGTGCGCAGGTCTCGGGCGTTCGACCGCCAGACGTTCTTGGCCACGAGGTCGATCTGCTCGTCGTCGAGGCCCAGCGCGAGACCGGCGTCGCGCACCGCCCCGCGTCCGCGGTAGGTGGACTGCATCGACATGAGCGTGACCCGGTTGCTGCCGTACCGGTCGAAGATCGCCCGGTAGACCTCGTGCCGCCGCGCCGCCTCGACGTCGATGTCGATGTCGGGCAGGGTCTCGCGCTTGTTGCCGAGGAACCGTTCGAACAGCAGGTCGTGCTCGATCGGGTCGACGTTCGAGATGCGCAGCAGGTAGGTGACGAGGCTGCCCGCCCCCGATCCCCGCGCCGCGTTGCGCACCCGCAGGTCGCGCATCAGTGCGGAGACGTCGGCCACGGTGAGGAAGTACCCGGCGAAGCCGAACCCGGTGATGATGCCGAGTTCGTAGCGCATGCGGTCCTCGACCTTGTCGCGCAGGGCACGGTCGGCGTCGCCGAAGCGTTCGGTGACGCCGGCCTGGGCCTGCCGGAACAGCGCCTGGTCGGGGTCGCCGTCGACGCCGATCGCGCTGAGCTCCGGCACCTTCGGGCGGCCCCAGCCGAGGTCGGCGACGGGGTCGAGTCGGCACCGGTCGGCCAGGCGTTCGGTGGCTGCGAGCATCTCGTCGCCGACGCTGCGGGGCAACGACGAGGCGTCGCTCACCAGACGGGCCAGTCGGCGCATGTCGGCGGGGCGTTTGAGGTAGGCCTGGGCGTTCGGTTGGGGCCGGAACGAGCCGAGGGCGGCCAGGTGCCCCGCCGAGTCGAGCACGTCGGCCGTGACGGCCTCGTCGGGATCGAGGTACCGCACGGCGTTCGTGAGCACGGCCGGCACCCCGACGTGGTCGGCCAACTCGAGCATGCGGGCGGCGTGCCGGATGCTGCGGCTCTCGCCCGGCTCGGTCAGGTGGCAGACCACCTCGACCACCACGCCGCCCGGCAGCGTCGCCGCCCAGTCGGCGAGCGACGCCGCGGCCTCGCTGTGACGCCCCGCCTGGACCAGTCGGCCCACGTCGGAGTCGGGCCCCAGCAGCACGGTCGCCGCCGGCTCGGTCTCGCCCTGGACGAAGCCCCTCACCCGGGACCGGGCGATGGTCGCCACGCTGTTGGCGCTGCCGCTGGCGCGGCGGGTGGCCCGACCGTGGGACGCGCTGATCAGCCGGCACAGCGCCGCCCACCCCGCCTTCGCCGGCCCGCCGCCCCGCGCCCCGTGCGCCAGCACCACGATGCGGTCGACCCCGCCGACGGCCCCGCCGCCGTCGGCACCACCGTCCACGAACCCCTCGCGGTCGTCCCGGCACCCCAGCTCGACTCCGACGATCGGGTCGACGCCCGCCGTCCGGCAGGCCCCGACGTGCCGGATCGCCCCGTACAGCCCGTCCCGGTCGGTGATCGCCGCCGCGTCGGCACCCGCCGCGACGGCGGCGTCGACGAGCGCCTTCGGGTGCGCCGTGCCGTGGTGGGCGCTGAACGCCGACGCGACGCGCAGGTGGGTGAAGCTCATGGTCGGTACCTCGGGCTGCTGAACCCCCGGCCGGGTCGTTCGAACAGGTGTTCGACCAGTGTACGTCGCTCCGATCGGCCGTCGCACCCCGTGGCCCGTCCCTCGGGTCCCACGGCCTGCCATCATCGGGGCATGTCCGATCGACGCCCCACCCCGACCGATCGAGGCTCCACCTCGCCCGATCGACGGTCCGCCCTGCGTCGCGACGCCCGCACCGCGACCCACTGGACCCGCGTCCTGCTGGCCCAACCGCGCCTCCTGCTCGCCGTGAAGACGGCGCTCGCCGCCGCCCTCGCCTACTGGATCGCGCCGCAGGTGCCCGGCGTCGCCGCCGACTACCCGTACTACGCGCCGCTCGGCGCCGTGATCGCGATGTACCCGACCATCAAGAGCTCGCTGCGACAGGGGTTCCAGGTGCTGGTCGGCGTGGTCGTCGGCATCGCCCTCGCCACGGCGGTCTTCTCGCTGCAGGACGGTCAGCCCGGCGTGTTGGCGGTGGCGCTCGTCGTCGGGGTCGGCGTGCTCGTGGCCGGCATCCGCTGGCTCGGCGCCGGTCGCGACTGGGTGCTCACGGCCGGGCTGTTCGTGCTGCTGCTCGGCGGCGCGAACGCCGAGGCCTACTCGCTGGGCTACATCGTGCAGATCGGGGTCGGCGTCGTCGTCGGCGTCATCGTCAACCTGGTGCTCGTGCCGCCGCTCTACGCCTCGCGCGCCGAGGATCGCCTCCTCCGGGTGAAGGACTCGCTGGCCGACCGGGCCGACGAGGTCGCCGGCGTGTTCGAGACCCCCTGGCCCCTCGAGGACGACGAATGGGAGCGTCGCGTGGGCGTCCTGCCGAGCACCCTCCGCCGCGTCCGCGAGACCGTCGCGTACGCGGACGAGTCCCGTCGCATGAACCCGCGGTGGTTGCTCCGCCGCCGCGACCTCGGCCAGGAGTACGCGGATCTCGCCACGTACGAGCGCGTCTCGTTCCACCTGCAGGACGTCGCCGAGGTCTCGGGCATCCTCGGTCGCCGGATCGGCCGGCAGATCGGCATGCCCGACGACCTCGCGCCCGACGTCGCCCACGCCGTGCACGGCGTCGCCACCGTCATCCGACGCCACGGGGCCGACGACGTCGACGCGTTCACCGACGCCCGGCGACGCGTCGCGGACCTCTGGGACGCCGTCGACCGCCACCGGGACCGCCCGACCACGGACACGAGCGGCGGCGTCTCGATCGCCGTCTCGCTCGGACGCATCATCGCCGCGCTCGACCCCGACGACACCACCGCGCCCCGCCCCGAGGACGACGCCGCCGAGGAGGGGCGCGCGGCCGACGACGACGACACCGGCGGCCGGGTGGGCGGCACCGACAGCACGGGGCCGGTCGACGACGACAGCGCACCCCGCGACACCGCCCCGCACGACACCGTGCAGGACGGCGAGGCCGACGCCGGTCGCTGACCCCGATACGGCGCTCACCCTCCGGGAGCAGTACGGTTGACCGGGCACCGGCGCCGAGACGCGACCCGTGCCCTCCGCGGCCGGGGCGGTCGACGGGAATGTCCGTCCCCCCTGTGCGTTGACACCCGTGGCCCCGAGAACCCCCGCCGCCTGATCGACCAGCGACGACACGATCGTCGCCCTCCCACGAAAGCTGCACTGTGACAGACACCACCACCCTCATCATCCTCGGAGCCAGCGGAGACCTCACCGAGCGTCTGCTGCTCCCCGGCCTCGCGAGCCTGCTCAAGAGCGACCGCGGCGTCGACGTCCAGCTCATCGGCACCGGCCGCAGCGAGCGCAGCCCCGAAGAGTGGGACGACGTCGTGAAGACCGCCTTCAACGGCGACGCCGGCAGCGACCTCGCCAAGAAGACGCTGGCGTCGAGCCGGTACATCCAGGGCGACCCGACCACGGTCGAGCACCTGAAGGCCCTGTTCGAGGCCAGCGAGGGCACGCCGGTCATGTACTTCGCCCTGCCGCCCGCCATCAGCACCAAGGTGATCCAGGCGCTCGCCGAGATCGACCTGCCCGACGGCCTGCGCCTCGCCCTCGAGAAGCCGTTCGGCTCGGACGAAGAGAGCGCTCGCGAGCTCAACGCCGAACTCCTCAAGATCGTCCCCGAGGAGCGCATCCACCGCACCGACCACTTCCTCGGTCGCGCGACGGTCCTCAACATGATCGGCCTGCGCTTCGCCAACCGCCTCTTCGAGCCGGTCTGGAACAGCGAGAACATCGAGAAGGTCGAGATCTTCTACGACGAGGTCCTCGGCCTCGAGGGTCGCGCCCAGTACTACGACAAGGCCGGCGCACTGATCGACATGATCCAGAGCCACCTGCTGCAGGTGCTCGCCGTCATCGCGATGGACGCCCCGTCGAGCATCGACTCGGTCGAGCTGCGCAGCGAGATCGCCCGCGTCCTGCGCGCCACCTGGGTCAAGGACGCCGACCCGGTCGCCTCGAGCCGTCGCGCCCAGTACGCGGCCGGCACGATCGACGGCAAGGACGTCCCCGCCTACGCCGACGAGGACGGCGTCGACAACGAGCGCCAGACCGAGACCCTCGCCGAGGTCGAGTTCGAGGTCAAGACCCGTCGCTGGGCGGGCGTGCCGTTCATCCTGCGTTCGGGCAAGGGCATGACCAAGATCCGCAAAGAGGTGCTCATCACCTTCAAGCCGGTCCCCGCGCTTCCCGAGGGCCTCAACGGCTCGTCGACGCCCGACACGCTCCGCATCGAGATCAGCCCCGAGACGATGGAGCTCGGCGTCACCACGAACGGCTCGGGCAACCCCTTCGACCTCGAGAAGTCGACGATGTCGGTCACCCTGGGCAAGCCCGAGCTCACGCCCTACGGCGAGGTGCTCAGCGGCATCTTCCACGACGACCCGACGCTCTCGATCCGCGGCGACGTGGCCGAGCGCTGCTGGGCGATCGTCGCTCCCGTGATCGAGGCCTGGAAGGCCGACCAGGTGCCCCTCGACACCTACGCCGCCGGGTCGACCGGTCCGTCGGACTGGCCCGCCTGATCCTGGTCGCGCACTCCTGACCGGCAGACCTCGACGGCCGCCCCGCTCTCCCGAGCAGGGCGGCCGTCGTCGCGTCCGGCAGCCGAGGAGGCGCGGGTCGGGTCACCCGCGGTCGTGCGCCTTCCCGATCGCGTCGGCCGCGCGCACCAGCGCCAGGTGCGACAACGCCTGCGGGGTGTTGCCGACGTGGCGCCCCGTCGCGACCTCGATCTCCTCCGAGAGCATCCCGACGTCGTTGCAGTAGCCGACCAGCCGGTCCATCAGGGCGACGGCGTCGTCGACGCGCCCCGAGGCGGCGTACTGCTCGGCCAGCCAGAACGAGCAGGTCAAGAACGGGTTCTCCGCCCCGTCCAGGCCGTCGATGCCGCTCTCGGTGCGGTAACGCAGGAGCAGGCCGTCCTGCAGCAGATCGTGCTCGATGGCGGCGACGGTGCCGAGCATCCGGGGGTCGTCGGCGGCGACGAAGCCGACCTGCGGCAGCTGCAGCAGGGACGCGTCGACCTCGGTCGTGCCGTAGTGCTGGGTGAAGGAGGCGCGGTCGGCGTTCCAGCCGCGGGTCTCGATCTCGGTGCGCACCTCGTCACGCAGCCGGCGCCACCGGTCGACCGGGCCGTCGAGGCCGAACTGCTCGATGCCCTTGATGGCCCGGTCCAGAGCGGCCCAGATCATCACCCTCGAGTGGGTGAAGTGCTGCAACTCGCCGCGGATCTCCCAGATGCCGTTGTCGGGCCGGGTCCAGTTGTCCTCGACGTACTGCATGAGGGCACGCTGCAGGGGCCACGAGTACTCGCTCTCCTCGACGCCGAGCAGGCGGGCTTCGTGCAGGGCCACCATCACCTCGCCGAAGATGTCGCCCTGGTACTGCTCGTACGCGGCGTTCCCGATGCGCACCGGTGAGGCCCCGTCGTAGCCGGGCAGATGCCCGAGTTCGCTCTCGTGCAGGTACCGCTCGCCGGCCAGGCCGTACATGATCTGCACGTCGGCGGGGTCCCCGGCGATGGCACGCAGCAGCCAGCCGCGCCACCGGTCGGCCTCCTCGGCGTATCCGTGCAGGATGAGGGCCTGCAGCGTCATCGACGCGTCACGCAGCCAGACGTAGCGGTAGTCCCAGTTGCGCGAGCCGCCGAACCGTTCGGGCAGGCTAGTGGTCGCCGCGGCGACGATGCCTCCGGTGTCCTCGTTGGTGAGGGCTCGGAGGATCAGGAGCGACCGGTGCACCTCGGGGGCGTAGGCCTCGGGGGCCGAGCAGCGTGAGGCCCATGCCTGCCACCAGGCGACGGTCTCGTCGATGCCGGCCGGCACGTCGAGGGGCGCCGGCGGTTCGCGATGGGACGGGTACCAGGTGAGGCTGAGGTCGACCGTCTCGCCGGGGGAGACGTCGAACGTCGCCTCGTGCGTGTGGTCGGTGGCCGTCAGCCGCGGGCCGCGGACCACGACGGCGTCGGGCCCGGCCGTGGCGACGAGGGCCGTCTCGTCGCCCTCGGGGATCTGCCGCACCCAGGGGAGGGCCGTCCCGTAGCCGAACCGGATCGCGAGGTCCACGTGCATCGAGACGGTGCCCGAGACCCCGGTCACCCGGCGGACGACGTCGGCCCGCCGGTCGCCGTAGGGCATGAGGTCGGTGACCTCGACCACTCCGGTGGGCGTCGTCCAGCGGGTGACGAGCACGAAGGTGTCGTCGACGTATCGCCGGGTCGAGGTGGCGGCGGCGTCGGAGGGGGCCACGAGCCAGCGTCCGGCGTCGTGGTCGCCGAGCAGGGCACCGAAGGTCGACGCGGAGTCGAAGCGGGGGAGGCAGAGCCAGTCGATGCTGCCGTCGGAGCCGACGAGGCCTCCGGTGTGCAGGTCGCCGATCAGTGCGTAGTTCTCGATGGGCAGGGGCATGCGCTCATCAAACCAGCGCGCGCCGGGGCCGGGATCAGCGTTGCAGCGTCGGATCGGGCCAGAGCGTCTCGACCTTGGGCTTCTGCCGCCGGGTGCGAGCCCAGACGACGAACCCCGCGAGCGTGAAGGCGCCGTAGAAGACGTACATGAACGCCGACGCGTAGTAGCCGGCGCTGAACAACAGGGGAGTGCCGACGAGGTCGACCGCGACCCAGATCAACCAGAACTCGACCCAGCCCTTGGCCATGCCGTAGGTGGCGAGGAGCGACCCGGTGAAGATCCAGGCGTCGGCCCACACGGGTTCGTACGACCCCAGCAGGCGGAACAAGGGGGTCAACGCGGCGGTGCCGCCGACGAGGACGACGACGATCAGCACCCGGTTCTTCCACCCCGCCCAGCGGGGCTCGACGGCCGCGCCGCCGGCGTCGTCGGCGTGCTTCCAGCGGTACCAGCCGTAGATCGACACCACGATGAACATCACCTGGCGTGCGGCCTGCCCGAGCAGGTTCACCGGGTTGGGGGTGTCGAACACCGCGCCGAGGAAGACGGTGAACAGCAGCGCGTTGCCCACGATGCCGATCGGCCAGGCCCAGACCTTGCGCCTCATGCCGCCGAGGGCGCTGAGCAGGCCGAAGACGTTGCCCACCACCTCGCGCCAGAGGATCGTCTGGTCGCCGATGTGCACCTGCGCGTCGAACAACCACAGCAACGGATTCATCGGGAGGCTCTCTTCGGTCGGGGAGGCGGGTGGTGCGGGACCACGGCGTCCCCGGGGCGCAGGGCGCCTGGTGCGTCAACGAGTGTGGCACGGGGGGAATTCCCGACGTCGCACGGCTCACCGGCCACCGTCGTCCGACGGACGCCCCGGGTTCAGGCGAACAGCTGCTGCTCGACCCGGTCGTCGAACACCCCGAGCAGCAACCACGAGTCGCCTCGGCCGTCGAGCGCCAGGTCGAAGGTGCCGTCGACCCGGTGGGCACCGTCCGTGAGCGGCACGGCGTCGACCCGCCAGACCGTCATCTCGAGCAGGTGCGCGCTCGCCCCGCGTGGTGCCCGGGTCGCCGATCGCCACCAGTCGGTCCGAGTGACCCAGAGTTCGGGCGAACTGACGACGCCGTACACGACCCCCCGCCACTCGAAGCGCAGGGGCGCCCCGTCGGCGGTCGTCTCGACCGGGACCTTCTCGTCCACCCTCATCTGCCGACCTCTCGTTCGAATGTGTGTTCGAACGGAGTCTACGAACCCCCACCGACATCGGCCACCCCCGGTGCGGGGCCGAGGCCCGGGCGCCGAGGCGCCGGCGTCCTCACCAGCCGGGCAGCGCCTCCTCGACGTGGACGACCGCCTCGCGGGGCAGACCGGCCTCGTCGGCGAACGACCGCCACCGCCCCACCGCGTCACGCACCTCGTCGACGATGCCCGACGCGTCCCGCACCAGGAAACGGTCCGCCAGGCGCATCACGTCGGCCCTCGAGACATCGCGGAAGACGCCGTCCACCCCCATGAGGTGCTGGTACGTCCACCGCCCGGTCGGGTTGTGCGCGAACGTCACGTCGTACGCGGGCGACAGCCCCCACGACGCCTCGGGCCCCGCCAACAGGAACGACGAGTTCTTCGTGTGGTCGTCGTTGTTGGCCGCCAGCACGTTGAAGACCATCCGGCGGAACGCCTGCGCCATCGCCTCGTCGCCCGACCCCATCCGACGGACGGCGTCGAACAGCTGCCCGTAGTCGTGGGCCTGTCGCTGCCGGAAGTCGAGATGGGCCGCCCCGCACAGCGTGAGGACGTGGGCCTTGCCCTCGGCCCGGCGGTCGAATCGACGCGTCATGAAGTGCGACCGCCCGTTCTCGTCGAGCAACCGGCACTCGGCCATGTCGATCCCCGCCGCCCCCGCCATCAGCGAATACGCGTACTCGACCCGTCCGGCGAGACCTCCCGACCCCAGCTCGGAGTCCGGGCCCACCCCGTCCAGCTTGATCAACCAGTGCTCGAACCCGTCCGGCGCCGCCACCTGGCCCGACCGGATCTCGCCCGTGCCACGGTTCCACGCGACCACCGCCTTCGCCCGCGCCCCACCCGCCGACGTCCCCACCTGGATCAACGACCTGATCGCCGACTCCGCCTCGCGGTCGTCGCCGAAGCTGGCGTCCAGCACGCTGCGTGCCCCCTCGACGAGCGCACTCAGTTCGACCGCGCTCGTCGTCCGCTGACGCGGTCCCCGCGCCGGCCGGAACTCCAACGCCCCCATGGCCCGGTCCGCCATGTACGCCAACCGGTCGAGCGGGCTCACCTGCTGCCGTGACACCCCCTGGCGCACCAACCAGGCGTCGATCACCGCATTGCCGAAGTCGTCCGGCATCGCGTCCGCCAGCACGGCGGGCAGGCGATGGAACGTCGCCTCGGGCAACTGCGGGAAGACGTGCCGCCGCGTACGCACCGGCATCGTCAGTGGTGCCAACTCGATGCCGCGCGCCACCCAGTCCGGGTAGTACTCGAAGACGTACGCCCCGATCCCCGGGTCGAGCGCCACGGCCCCCACCCGGAGACCCCACGCCGTCACCTCGACCGCCCGGACCGGGACCCAGCTCACGAGTCGCCGCCCGGCGATCGTCCGCCCCGCGGGCGATACACCCGACGTCGCGGCTCGTCGCCCGCCGACCGCAGCACGTCGAGCGGGCTGACGGCGCTCGCCGGGGCGATGCCCCCGAGGACGTCGTCGGCACCGAGGGCCCGCAGGACGCGGACGAGCGTGCGCAACGTGCTGCCGCGGCCGGCCTCGAGGGACTGCACCGTGCTGGGGGACAGGTCGGCCCGTCGGGCGAGTTCGAGCTGGTCGAGTCCCCTGTCGAGCCTCAGGCGACGGACCTGCTCGCCGACCTGGCGTTCACGCTCGTCCGTCGACACGAGCGGGGGCACCGGCACTCGTGCGGCCTGGTCGTCGTCGAACACGATGCTCCAATCTCGGGATGATCCACGATAGCAGCCATGTCGACCCACAAAACAGGACTATCCCACTATTACAGGACCACCACGAGCTACCAGGGTCAGTCGATCACGCCGTTGTCGAGGAGTTGTTCCCACAGGCCGGCGCCGTCGGGTGCCGACACCCAGACGACGTCGCTGCCCTCGGCGTGTTCCGACCGCGACCGTCCACCGGCCAGCACGGCCTCGCTCGGCGACAGCTGACGGATCGCCACGGCGGCCACGTTCTCGGGGTGGTCGTGCAGGAACGTGCCGTACAGCTCTTCGTCGTGCTGCCCGTCGTCGCCGACGAGCAGCCACTTGAGCTCGGGGAACTCGTCGGCGAGGCGGCGCAGGGACTCCTGTTTGTGCAGGCGACCGCTGCGGAAGATCCGGTCGTGGGTGGGGCCCCAGTCGGTCAACAGGAGTGCGCCGCTCGGGTACAGGTTGCGGGACAGGAAGCGGGACAGCGTCGGCGCCACGTTCCAGGCGCCCGTCGAGAGGTAGATGACGGGGCACCCGGGGTTCGCCGCGTTCAGGCGCTCGTAGAGCACGGCCATGCCGGGCACCGGGCGCCGGGCGTGCTCGTTGAGCACGAAGGTGTTCCAGGCCGCGAGCAGCGGCCGGGGCAACGAGGTGACCATCACGGTGTCGTCGATGTCCGAGACGATGCCGAACCGCGCCTCCGGATCGATGACGAAGATCGGCGCCTCGACCGGCACGGACCCCTCGGTGCTCAGGGTCGCGACGTGCCAGCCGGGTTCGAGGTCGACGGCAATGCGCGCGTCGAGCACGCCACCGCGGTCGGCCTGGACGCGTTGGACGCGACCGCCGAGCGAGACCTCGACCAGGGCCTTCTCGACGGGCACGCTGGTGAAGCTGCGCCACCCCCGGACGTTGAGGCGGTCCACGCCCGACAGTGTGCCCGTCCGGGTGAGCAGGACCCGGGACAGCACCCGCGCCCATCCGGGAGCGCCGTAGCCGGTGTACGGCACGACGGTGGGCAGGAGGCCGCGGCGTCGGGCTCGCTTCTCGCGGAAACGGTGGACCGAGTTCTCGATGCGGGCCGCTCGGTGGAGGAAGGGCTCGACGGCGGCGGGCGGTGCCTTGCGGGTGTCGGGCATCCGGTCAGTCTCGCACGATGGGTCGTCGGACGGACGGACGGACGGACCGCCGGCGGACCGGATCAGCCGACGGGGGCCAGCAGACCGGGGTGGTCGACCGACGACGAGCCGACCTCGGGGCCGACCTCGTGGTGCAGCAGGCGCGCGGCGATCTCGTCGCTGAGGCCGGCGATGCCCTGCACCAGGTCGTCGTCGCCCTCGGTCTCGGGGTCGAGCCAGTCGTCCATGACGTCGGTGCCGACGAGCACCGGCATGCGGTCGTGCACCTCGGACACCGGACCCGAGGAGGCGCGGGTCAACACGGTCGTCGACAACAGCCACCGAGACGGGGCGCCCACCTCGGCCGACGGGTCTCGCCACCACTCGTAGAGCGCGCCGAACAGCACCACCTCGTCGTCGGGCAGCCGCACGAGGACGGGGCGCTTCGAGCCGTCGGGCAGGGTCTGCCACTCGTACCACCCGGTGGCCGGGACCAGGCCGCGGCGCGAGACCACGGCGTCGCGGAACGACGGCTTCTCGGCGACCGACTCGGACCGCGCGTTGAACAGCGGGGGACCGGAGTCGGGCCCTGCCGAGCCACCGGGCACGAGACCCCACCGCGCCGCGGCGAGCCGTCGGACCGGCGGGCCGCCGGCGTCCTCGCCCCGAGGAGCCGCGTCGACGAGCAGACTCACCGGCCGGGTCGGAGCGATATTCCAGGAAGGCTCTGGGAGAGTGTCTCCTGATACATCGACGTCGAACAGGGCCACCAGGTCGCTCGAGGCGCGTGCCATCACGAATCGTCCGCACATGCGATCCATTCTGGTGGCAGCCGCCGACATCCGGTGACCGCCACCACGGTCCCCCTTCCGACGTCATCGCACCGTGCCCGACCCCGTCGAGGCATCGCCACGAAACGGAGAAACGTTGCTCGTCACCGACGTCAATGACGCACTGCCCGGGGGTTCACCGCTGCTGAGGAACGAGCCGGTCCAGGCTCGCAGTTCCGCGCGGCTCACCGGGCTGCTCGACGCGGCCGCGGCCATCATCGACGAGATCGGCTACGAGCGTCTGACGACGGCCATGGTCGCCGAGCGGGCGGGCGCCTCGATCGGCACGGTCTACCGCTACTTCCCCGACCGCATCGCCGTCGTCGACGCGCTCGCCCTGCGTTCCGTCCAGCGTCTGACCGTCCGGGTCGACGAGGCCGTGTCCGACGACGCCGTCACCGACTGGCGTCGTGCCGTCGACCTGTTCGTCGACGCCAAGGCCGAGATGTACCGCAGCGAGCCCGGTTTCCGGGCCATCCGCTTCGGCGACGCACCCGACGTGCGCACGCCCGAGACGCGCCAGTACACGAGCCCCCTGGCCGAGCAGCTGCTCGCCGTGCTCGTCGACCACTGCTCGGTGCCGCGCACCGACGAGCTCGAGCTGGGCCTCCAGGTGGCGGTCGAGATCGCCAACGCCCTGTTGGCGCGCGCCTTCATCGACGACGCCGAGGGCGACGGCCGCTTCGTCGACCAGTGCCGCACGGTCCTGACGGGCTACCTCGAGCCCCTCGTCGGCGCGCACTGACCTCGTCGGCCGTGTGACGGCCGGCGTCGGGGGCCCCGGCGGGGTCGGTGACGCTTCGTCGGGATCTGTGGTTGGGTGAACGCCCTGGCAAGTGTCGATTCGTGCTGCCCACGAGGAATGAGCCACCCATGATCGAGTTCCGTTCCGTGACGAAGCAGTACCCCGACGGCACCCTGGCGGTGGACGACTTCAGCCTGGTGATCCCGTCCCGGAAGACCACGGTCTTCGTCGGGTCGAGCGGCTGCGGCAAGACGACGATCCTGCGGATGATCAACCGCATGGTCGACCCGACCTCCGGTGTCATCGAGATCGACGGCAAGTCGATCGGCGACCTCGAGCCCGTCGGGCTCCGCCGCAGCATCGGCTACGTCATGCAGAACTCCGGCCTCCTTCCGCATCGCAAGGTCGTCGACAACATCGCGACCGTCCCCGTCCTCAAGGGCACGTCGAAGAAGGTCGCCCGCGACCGCGCCCTCGAGCTCATGGACACCGTCGGTCTCGACCGTGACCTGGCCCAGCGTTACCCGAGCCAGCTGTCCGGAGGGCAGCAACAGCGCGTCGGCGTGGCCCGTGGCCTCGCCGTCGACCCGAACATCCTGCTCATGGACGAGCCCTTCGGTGCCGTCGATCCGCTCGTCCGGTCCGACCTGCAGCAAGAGCTCATCCGGTTGCAGCGCGAACTCGACAAGACCGTCGTCTTCGTCACGCACGACATCGACGAGGCCTTCTACCTCGGCGACCAGGTCGTGATCCTCGAGAAGGGCGGCCAGATCGCCCAGCAGGGCAGCCCCGCCGAGATCCTCTCGGCACCCGCCACCGACTTCGTCGCCGAGTTCATCGGAGCCAACCGGGGCAAGCGTGCCCTCCACGTCGAGCAGACGCCGACCGGGCAGGTGGTGGTGGACGGCGACGGGCGCACCGCCGGGGTGCTGACCGAGTCGGTCCGAGGTGGGCAGGCGTCGTGAACTGGATCTGGTCCAACAGCGACTACATCCTCGACAAGACGATCGTGCACCTCGGCCTGAGCGTGCCGCCGGTCATCCTGGCGTTCGTCATCTCGCTGCCCATCGGCTGGTTCGCGAACCGCTACCGGGTGTCGAGGGGAATCCTCACGGTCGCCGGTCTGTTCTACGCGATTCCGTCCTTGCCCCTCCTCATCGCCCTGCCGGTGGTCTTCGGCACCTCGCTGCGGAGTCCCGTCAACATCGTCATCGGCCTCACCCTCTACGGCATCGCCCTCATGGTCCGATCGGTGGCCGACGCCCTCGCCGCCGTCGAGGCCGACGTCACGCAGTCGGCGACGGCCGTGGGCTACTCGTCCTGGCAACGGTTCTGGAGGGTCGAGTTCCCCCTGGCGGGTCCGGTCATGCTCGCCGGTCTGCGGGTCGTCGTGGTGAGCACGGTCAGCCTCGCCACGGTCGGAGGGGTGCTCGGCGTCAACGGTCTGGGACTCCTCTTCATCGACGGCTTCCAGCGCGACATCACCGCCGAGATCGTGGCGGGGATCGTGCTCACCATCGTCATGGCCCTCGTGCTGGACTTCCTGCTCGTGCTCCTCGGGCGGGTCCTCATGCCCTGGAGCCGCAAGGACGCCAAGATCAAGCCCGTCGCTCCCCTCCAGGACCGCCAGAAGGTCGTGCTGCCGTGAACTTCTTCGTCGAGGCGTTCGCCTGGCTCGCGGACCCGATCCACTGGACGGGTGCCGACGGCATCCCCACGAGGCTGGGCCAGCACCTCTGGTACAGCGCCCTCTCGGTGGTGATCGCCTCGGTGATCGCCGTTCCCGTCGGGTACCTCATCGGACACACCGGCCGTGGTCGCTCGATCGCCGTCTCGATCTCGGGCGGCGCGCGTGCCCTGCCCTCCTTCGGCGTCATCACCCTGATCGCCCTGTCCGTCGGCATCGGCCTCACCGCGCCGATCATCTCGTTCGTCATCCTGGCGATCCCGTCGGTGCTCGCCGGTGCCTACTCGGGGTTCGAGGCCGTCGACCGCAAGACCGTCGACGCCGCACGGGCCGTCGGCATGACCGAGTGGCAGATCATGACGAAGGTCGAGATGCCCCTCGGCCTGCCCCTGTTGATCGGCGGCATCCGGTCCGCCGTCCTCCAGGTCGTCGCGACGGCGACCCTCGCCACCTTCGTCGGCGCGGGCGGTCTCGGCAGCTACATCATCACGGGCCTCCGGGCGAACGACTACCCGAAGATGCTGGCGGGCTCCATCCTCGTCATCGCCCTCGCGGTCGTCCTCGAGATCCTCTTCTCGATCGTCCAGCGTCTCGTCGTCCCCGCCGGGGTCACGGCCGGGCGCCCCACCGACATCCGCTCCAGGGCCGTCCGGCCCGGGGCGGTCACGGCAACACCCCTCACGAAAGGCACACAGTGATCACAGCGAACAAGAAAGGCCGGCTCACCGTTCTCGGCGCAGTCGCGATCGGGGCCATGGTGGCCCTGGCAGGGTGCGCGTCGAGCGACCCGCTGAGCTCCGGCGACTCGTCGGCGTCGAGCGACGGCGACACGCTCGTCATCGGCTCGCAGCAGTACTACTCGAACGAGATCATCGCCGAGTTGTACGCCCAGGCCCTCGAGGCCAAGGGCTACACGGTCGACCGTCAGTACCAGATCGGTCAGCGCGAGGTCTACCTGCCCGAGCTCGAGTCCGGCAAGATCGACGTCTTCCCCGAGTACACCGGCAACCTGTTGCAGTACTACGACAAGGACGAGACCGCCAAGTCGCCCGAAGAGGTCGAGACGGCCCTCGCCGCCGCGTTGCCCTCCGGTCTGACCGCGTTGAAGGCCGCCGCGGCGTCCGACCAGGACAGCTACAACGTGACGAAGGAGTTCTCCGAGGAGAACGACATCACGAGCCTGGCCGACCTCAAGGACTACTCCGGCACGCTGACGTTGGGTGCTCCGCCCGAGAACGCCGAACGTCCCTACGGCCCTCCCGGGTTGAAGAGCATCTACGGTGTCGACGTCACCTCGACGCCGATCGACGACGGCGGTGGCCCGTTGACGGTCAAGGCCCTGACCGACGGCAGCGTCCAGCTGGCCGACATCTACACGGCCAGCCCGTTGATCGCCGAGAACGACCTCGTCACCCTGGAAGACCCCGAGAACATGATCCTGCCGCAGAACGTGGTGCCGATCGTGTCCGACAAGGTCGACTCCGACGCCCAGGACGTCATCGACAGCGTCGACGAGGTCCTGAGCGCCTCCGACCTGCAGAAGCTCAACTCGAAGAGCCAGACCGACAAGGAGTCCTCGGCCACCATCGCCAAGGACTACCTGACCGAGAAGGGCCTGCTCGACATCTAGGCCCCCTCGTCGAGAGCCCCGTTCCGTTCGCGGAACGGGGCTCTCCGTCGTCCGGGCCCCGCCCGGAGGGCGACCCCGAGGAGGCGCGGGTCAGGACGTCCCGTCGCCCGCGTCCCCGTCGGGGCGTGTCATGTGGCGCTCCTCGCGGCGGTGCAGGACTTTCTTCACGACGACGACCAGCAGGACGAACGCGACGATGATGCCGACGAAGACGTACCCGGCCTGGTGCAGTCGGTCCGCCAGCTCGCGGTAGCCGCCCGCGGCCGCCGCGCCGACGGAGACGTAGGCGAGGGCCCAGAGGAGGCAGGCGGGGGCCGTCCAGGTGAGGAACGTCCGGTAGCGCATGGGGCTCGTGCCCACCGTCAACGGGATGAGCGAGTGCAGAACCGGCAGGAACCTCGAGACGAAGACGGCGATGCCGCCCCGTCGCGCGAGGTAGTTCTCGGCCCGGACCCAGTTCGCCTCGCCGAGGCGTCGTCCGAGCGCGCTCGCGCGGATCCTCGGTCCGAAGAACCGGCCGAGGGCGAACCCGACGCTCTCGCCCACCAGGGCGCCGAGGACGAGGGCGACCACGAGCGCACCGAACTCGAAGGGTGACCCCACCGCCGTGGCCGACACGATCGCCACCGTGTCGCCCGGCACGATCAGGCCTAGCAGCACCGACGTCTCGAGCACCATGGCGATGCCGGCCAGCACCGTCCTCAGCACGGGATCGACGGACTGCACCAGGTCGAGCAGGGTCGTCAGCACGTCGTTCACCCGCCCGAGCCTATTCACAGCGAGTGCACGGCGCCCGGGTGCCCTAAACGACAGGTGTCGTTCATCTCCGGATCTAGGCTCGACACGTCCCGACGGTGCGACGCACGACCACCACCACCATCCGAGGGAGAAGGCACATCCCGATGAACGAGCTGCTCGACCCGCTGCTGTTGTCCCGCTGGCAGTTCGGGCTCACCACGATCTACCACTTCCTGTTCGTGCCCCTCACGATCGGCATGGCCTTCACGGTGGCGGTCTTCCAGACGGCCTGGGTGCGCACCGGCCGCGTCCACTACCTGCAGCTGACCCAGTTCTTCGGCAAGATCTTCCTGATCAACTTCGCCATGGGCGTCGTGACCGGCATCGTCCAGGAGTTCCAGTTCGGCATGAACTGGTCCGACTACTCGCGGTTCGTCGGCGACGTGTTCGGCGCCCCGCTCGCGCTCGAGGGCCTGCTCGCGTTCTTCCTCGAGGCGACCTTCATCGGCATCTGGATCTTCGGCTGGGACAAGGTGCCGCCGAAGCTCCACCTGCTGAGCATCTGGGGTGCGACGGTCGGCAGCATCCTCTCGGCGTACTTCATCATCGCCGCGAACGCCTTCATGCAGAACCCGGTCGGCTACGACATCAACGAGGAGAAGGGGCGGGCCGAGCTCACGAGCATCTGGGAGGTGCTGACCAACAAGGTCGCCCTCGCCGCGTTCCCGCACACGATCTTCGCCTGCTTCATGGTCTCGGCCGCGGTCATCGTCGCCGTCGCCGCCTGGCACCTCTCGCGCAACCAGCACCTCGAGACGATGCGACCGGCCCTGCGGTTCGGTCTCTGGACGATGGTGGCCGCCGGCGCGCTCACCTTCGTCACGGGCGACCAGCTGGGTCTCGCCATGGTCGAGACCCAGCCGATGAAGATGGCGGCCGCGGAGGCCCTGTACAAGACCAGCACCGGCGCCGACGCCTCGTTCTCGATCTTCACCCTGGGCACGCCCGACGGGGTGCACGAGCTCTTCAGCATCCGGTTGCCGTACCTGCTGTCGTTCCTGTCGACGCACACCTTCGACGGCACGGTCGAGGGCATCAACGACCTCCAGGCGCAGTACGTGCAGCTCTACGGTCCGGGGGACTACACCCCGATCATCTGGGTCACCTACTGGTCCTTCCGCTGGATGATGGGCCTCGGCATGGTCAGCGTGCTCGTCTCGCTCGTCGGCCTCTGGATCACCCGCAAGGGGCGACTGCCGCAGAACAGGTGGGTCTGGCGGGCCGCGGTCTTCAGCTACCCGATGCCCCTCCTCGCCATGATCGTCGGCTGGGTCTTCACCGAGATGGGTCGACAGCCCTGGCTCGTCTTCGGGCTGCTGAAGACCGAGGACGGCGTCTCGCCGGGCGTCACCGGCCTGACGGTGCTCATCTCGCTCGTCGCCTTCACGCTGATCTACGGCACGCTCGCGGTCGTCGAGTTCAAGCTCATCGTCAGGGCCGCCCAGAAGGGGCCGGCCGACGCCCCCGAGCCCGACCCCGTGTCGGGCGAGATCCGCCACGAGGCGACGGTCTACTGATGCCCACCACCCCCACCGAACCGATGCGAGAAAGGCTCTGACCATGGACCTCCCCACCCTCTGGTTCGTGATCCTCGGGTTCTTCTTCGTCGGCTACTTCGTGCTCGACGGCTTCGACTTCGGGGTCGGCATGTCCCTGCCCTTCCTCGGTCGCGACGACACCGACCGGCGCGTGCTGATCAACACCATCGGTCCGGTCTGGGACCTCAACGAGACCTGGGTCATCGTCGCCGGTGCGTTCCTGTTCGCGGCCTTCCCCGAGTGGTACGCCACGCTGTTCAGCGGCTTCTACCTCTTGATGCTGCTCATCCTGCTGGCCCTGATCGCGCGGGGCGTCTCGTTCGAGTACCGCCACCAGCGTCCCGAGTCCTCGTGGAAGCGCCGCTTCGACCTCATGATCGTCGTCGGTTCGGCCGTGCCGGCGTTCGTCTGGGGCCTGGTGTTCGCCAACGTCGTCCAGGGCGTGCCGCTCGACGAGGGGTACAACTACACCGGGACGTTGGTCGACCTGCTGAACCCCTACGCCCTGCTGGGCGGTCTCACGACCCTGCTGCTCTTCTTCACGCACGGCGTCGTGTTCGTCACGCTCAAGACCGAGGGTGCGATCCGTGACCGGGCCCGGCGCCTGGCCACCCGCGCGGGGCTCGTGACGATCGTCGTCGCGGCGTCCTTCCTGGTCCTGACCTCGCTGATGCACGGGACCCTCGCCTCGGTGGTCCTCTCGGCCGGGGCCGCCGTCAGCCTGATCGCCTCGTTCGTCGCGAACCTGCGCGGTCGCGAGGGCCGGTCCTTCGGCCTCATGGCCCTCACGATCGCCCTGGCGGTGTCGAGCCTGTTCGCCGCGCTCTTCCCCTGGGTGATGCCGGCGAGCAACGATCCGGCGAACGGTCTCACGATCGCCAACGCGTCGAGCTCGACCTACACCCTGACGATCATGAGCTGGGTGGCCCTCGTCTTCGTCCCGCTCATCCTCGGATACCAGGGCTTCACCTACTGGATCTTCCGCAAGCGGATCACCCGGGCGACCATCCCGGCCGCGCACTGAGGCGACGTCCGTGAAGCCGCTCGACCCGCGCCTCCTGCGCTACGCCTCCGCCGCCCGGGTGTTCCTGGGGCTCGGTGCCGTGCTCGGCCTCGCGCAGACCCTCGCGATCGTCGCCGTGGCCTGGTTCACCACGACGGCCGTGGTCCAGGTCGTCGACGGGCGCGTCTCCGGTCTCTCGACCACCCTGCTGGGGCTCGGGGTCTCGGTGGCGGCACGATCGCTCGTCGCCTGGGCCCTCGAGGTGACGGCCGCGCGGGCCGCGGCGCAGGTCAAGAGCCAGCTGCGGGCCCGGGTCGTCCGCGCCGTCGCCGACCGGGGGCGCGCCTGGGTCGACCGCCACTCCTCGGCGCGCGTCGCGACGCTCGTCGGCCCCGGGCTCGACGCCCTCGACGAGTACTTCGCGCGCTACCTGCCGCAGCTGGTGCTGACGGCCCTGGCGACGCCGCTGCTCATCGTCGTCATGGCGCTCCACGACTGGTTGTCGGCCCTGATCGTCGTGCTGACCCTGCCGTTGATCCCCGTCTTCATGGTCCTGATCGGGTGGACCACTCGGGCCGCCCAGACCCGGCAGTGGGACCGCCTGACGCACCTCGCCTCGTCGTTCGCCGACGCCGTGGGCGGGGCGTCGACGCTCAAGGCGTTCGGTCGCGAGCGGCGCCAGGTCGAGCGGATCGGTCGCATCACCGACGACTACCGGGTCGAGACGGTCACGGTGCTGCGCGTGTCGTTCCTCAGCGGTTTCGTGCTCGAGCTCGCGGCGTCGCTGTCCGTCGCACTCGTCGCCGTGTCCATCGGCATCCGGCTCGTCGAGGGGTCGCTGGGGCTGACCGCCGGGCTGTTCGTGCTGTTGCTCACCCCCGAGGCCTACCTGCCCCTCCGCCAGGTCGGAGCCAACTACCACGCCGCGGCCGACGGGGTCGCGGCGGCCGACGACGTCTTCGAGCTGCTCGACGACGAGGACGGCGACGTCACGCCCCGGTCGTCCCGGGCGACGACCGACGCCGATCCGGCCGCGGCCCTCCCCGAGGCCGACGCGCTCGTCGTCGACCGGGTGTCGGTCGGCCGAGGAGGCGCGGTGCGGCTGGCCGAGACCTCCTTCGTCGCCGAGACGGGTCGCGTCACCGCGGTCGTCGGACCGAGCGGTGCCGGGAAGTCCACCTTGCTCGACGCCGTGCTGGGGCTCGAGCCGTGCGAGGGACGGGCCGTCTGGCGCTCGTCGGGCCGCGCGCCCGCCCGCCACGAGATCGCCTGGTCGGGCCAGTCCGCCCAGTTGTCGTCCGGCACCGTCGCCGAGAACGTCGGCCTCGGCGACGAGGACGGGCCCGACACCGAGGCCGTCGTCCGCGCCCTCGACCTGGCCGGCGCGGCCGGCCTCGACCCGGCGCTCGTGCTCGGGGCCGGCGGCGAGGGGCTGTCCGGCGGCCAGGCGCAGCGGGTGTCGGTGGCCCGGGCGCTGTACCGGCTCGACCGGGTCGGGGCGCGCCTCCTGCTGGTCGACGAGCCCTCGTCCGCCCTCGACCGGGTCACCGAGGCCCGGGTCGTCGAGGGCCTCCGTCGCATCGCGGCCACGGGCGTCGCCGTGGTCGTCGTCACGCACCGCCGCGCCGTGAGCGACGCGGCCGACGTCGTCGTCCCGATCGGAGGCCCCTCGTGACCCGCTCGTTGCTCCGCACGGCTCAGCCCGCCGGGCGCCGCGCCGCCCCCGGCCTGGTCTTCGGGTCGCTGAGCGCCCTCTCGGCGGTGGCCTTGCTCGCGGCGTCGGCGTACCTCATCACGCGGGCCGCCGAGCAGCCGCCGATCCTGTACCTCTCGCTCGCCGTCGTGGGCGTCCGCGCGTTCGCCCTGACCCGCGCGGTCTTCCGCTACCTCGAACGGCTGTCGAGCCACGACGCGGCCTTCCGTCAGCTGGCCGTGGTCCGCACCGAGCTCTACCGCCGACTGATCCGCGTGGCCCCGGCGGGTCTCGGCCGCACCGATCGCGGCGACCTGCTGGCGCGGGTCGTCGGTGACGTCGACGCCCTGCAGGACCTTCCCCTCCGGGTCGTGCAGCCGCTCGTGGTGTCGGGCCTGACCTCGGTCG
Source organism: Frigoribacterium sp. SL97 (assembly GCF_026625765.1). Lineage (NCBI taxonomy): Bacteria > Bacillati > Actinomycetota > Actinomycetes > Micrococcales > Microbacteriaceae > Frigoribacterium > Frigoribacterium sp. SL97. Next base: position 2,544,958 of record NZ_CP113062.1, on the reverse strand, counting down.
TCGCGGTGATCGGCGTCGCCCTGGTGTCGCCGATGGCGGCGGTCGTCCTGGCAGGCGCACTCGTCGTCGCGTTCGTCGTCGGCTGCGTCGCCGCGGACCGGCTCGCCCGCCGCAGTGAACGCACCTTCGCCGACCGGCGGGGGCGCTCTCGGCCGCCGTCGTCGACCTCGTGCAGAACCTCGACGTGCTCGTCGCGTTCGAGGCGGTGGACCGCCAGCTCGCCCGGGTCGCTCGACTCGACGACGACCTGCGCCGCGCCTCCTCGCGTCGGGCCCTGACCGGGGGCGTGGTCGCCGCCGTGCTCTCGGCGCTGTCGGGTGCCGCCGTGTTTGCGACGATCCCCGTCGTGGCGCCCGACGTCGCCTCGGGCGGGCTGACCGGTCCCGCCTTCGCGCTGGTCGCCCTCGTGCCCCTCGCCGTCTTCGAGGTCGTCGGTGCCGTCCCGACGGCCGTGCTGGCCTGGCGTCGCGTGCGGGCGAGCGGTGACCGCGTCGACTCGGCGGTGCCGGTCGACGTGCCGGCCGGCGTCGTCGACGACGACCACGTGTCCGGCGGAGCGGACGTCACCGCCTCCGACCCTCTCCGAGCCCACGGGCCCGCCGTGCCGGCCTCCGTGCCCGCGCTTCGCCTGCGGGGAGTCTCGGCGACCTGGCCGGGGGCGGCGGGCCCCGCGCTCCGCGGCGTCGACCTCGACGTGGCCGTCGGCGACCGCCTCGTGGTCGAGGGGCCGAGCGGCGCCGGCAAGACCACGCTGGCGTGGGTGCTGGCCCGCTTCGTCGAGCACACGGGTCGCTACGAGGTCGGGGGAGTCGACACGGCGATCCTCGCCCCGGCCGCCGTCCGGGCCACGGTCGGCCTGATCGAGCAGACGCCCTACCTCTTCGACGAGTCCCTGCGGCAGAACCTGCTCTTCGCCCGCGACACGGCCACCGACGACGACCTGCTCGCGGTCCTTGACCGTGTCGGGCTGGGCCGTTGGGCCGCCGAGCGCGGCGGGCTCGACGCACCGGTGGGCGAGCGCGGCGTCCTCGTCTCGGGCGGTCAGGCCCAGCGCATCTCGCTCGCGCGTGCCCTCCTGCGGGGGTTCCCGGTGCTCGTGCTCGACGAGCCGACGGCCGGACTCGACGCCGAGACCTCCCGTCGGCTCGTGCACGACGTCCTGACCACCGCCCGCGACGACGGTTCGACGGTCGTCGTGATCTCGCACGTCGAGGTGCCGGCCGAGCTGGTGACGCGGCGCGTGCGCCTCGAGGCGGGCCGCCTCGGCGAGGTCGAGGTCGAGGTCGAGGTCGGGTCCGAGGTCGGGTCCGACGTCACGCCCGACGACGGGGCCGGCGCCTGACGCGTCGAGGCACCGATCGCGTCCCGGTGGGGGTCAGCCGTCGACCGGTCGTCGCAGGCGGTCGAGTCGGCCGCGCCAGAGCGCCAGGCGCCCCGGCTCCTCGGCGGGTGCGGGGCCGTCGATCCAGCCGGTGACGATGCGGATGCCGTGCAGTGCGCCGAGGCTCCAGACCTCGAACCCGTCGAGCTCGTCCGGCCGGGTGCGGTCGTGCAGCACGTCCACGCCGAGGACGGCGGCCAGCGTCGTCAGGCTGCGGACCGTGACGCCCGGGAGGCGCGGCAGGTCGTCCGACGGGAGGCAGAGGGCGTCCCCGCGCCACCAGACGATCGAGCTCCAGGCGCCTTCGACGATGTGCCCCTCGGGCGAGAGCAGCACGGCCTCGCCGGCCCCTCGGGACCGCGCCTCGGAGACGAGCGAGCCGAGGGCGGCGAGGTCGGGCCCCTTGACCGTCGGTCGCGTGCGGGGGTCCCGGTCGGCCGTGGCGAGGACGACCGAGCGGTGGCGCGGGGGAGCGGGACGGAGGCGCAGCCGCAGCCGTGCCCGGTCGCCGTCCTCGGCTCCGTCGCCTGCGCCGAGCTCGACGCGGGGGAACCAGGCTCCCGTCCGGGGGAGGACCGCGAGGGCCGCCGTCCAGAACGCCGACACCTCGTCCGCGTCGGGCGACCCGGGCACCTCGGCGACCGACCCGGCGAACCGGTCGCGGTGCACGTCGAGGGCCAGCACCGAGCCGTCGTCGACCAGCCACGAGTCCGCCACGAGGAGGCGCGGGTCGGCGTCCGCCGCCCCTCCGCCCCCGCGCGTCGCCAGCTCGTCGCCCTGCCAGACGTGCAGCACGTCACCACCCGGCCGCTCGCCACTCATCGGGTCGGGTCTCCGCTCATAGGATCAAGGGTATGCGTCCCGCGGTCGTCCGTTCCTCCCTGCCGTGGCGCGACCCCGAGGCCGTCGTCCGGCACCTGGCCGCGACCGGCGACGTGGTCTGGCGCGACGCCGGGGTGGGCGCCGTGCGGGGCCGCTCGGTCGTCGGGTGGGGTCGGGCCGCGACGGGCGACGTCCGCGACGGCGGCGCCGACCGGCTCTGGCAGGCGGTGCGTGACGACCTGCTCGACGTCGAGCCCGACAGCCATCCCCTCGGTTGGGCCGGCTGGCTCGGCTACGGCTTCGGCTGCCGGCTGCTCGACCGCGACGCCACCGAGGGGCACCGGCGGGCAGCCACCGCCTCCACCGTTGCCGCCGACGGGGACCCCGCCGACCTCGCCCTGCTCGACGTCGACCGTGCCCTGGTCTTCGACCACGCCGCACGCTCGGTCGAGGCCGTCGCGCGGGCCGGCGACCCGTGGGCGTCCTCCCTGGTCGAGACCTGGGCCGACGTGCCGCCCGAGCCTCCGGTGCCCGGGCCGACCCGCGCCTCCTCGGGGGCGCCGCCCCGCCCATCGCCCGCTGGCGGCACCGCCCCGACGAGTACCTCGACCTGATCGAGGGGTGTCGGCGGGCCATCGCGGCCGGCGAGGCGTACCAGCTCTGCCTGACCACGGCCGTCGACGTCGTGGGGCCGGTGGACGCGCTCGAGGCCTTCGCGCGCCTCCGTCGGTCCTCGCCGGCGCCGCACGCGTCGTTCGTGCGCATCGGCGACGTGGCCGTCGTCGGGGCGTCGCCCGAGTCGTTCGTCGAGGTGACGGCCGACGGCCGGGTGTCGTCGGCGCCGATCAAGGGCACGCGACGCCGCGGGTCGGGCGCCGACGACACGGTGCTCGCGCGCGAGCTCGTCGAGAGCGAGAAGGAGCGCGCCGAGAACGTCATGATCGTCGACCTGGTCCGCAACGACCTCGCCCGGGTGGCCCTGCTCGGCACGGTCGAGGTGTCCGAGCTGCTCGCCGTGCACTCGTACGAGCACGTCCACCAGCTCGTCAGCACGGTGCGGGCCCGTCTCGGGGCGGGGTGCACCGCGGCCGACGTCGTCGAGGCGGCCTTCCCCGCCGGGTCGATGACCGGTGCCCCGAAGCGACGGGCCGTCGAACTGCTCGCCGACCTCGAAGGAGCGCCCCGGGGGGTCTACTCGGGTGCGACCGGCTGGCTCGGGCGCGACGGCTCGGCGAGCCTGGCGATGACCATCCGCTCGATCGTCGTCCACGGGGCCCGGGCGGCGGGTGCGGGACGGCCCGCGCGACCGGCGGGTGCTCGCGTCGGGGTGGGCGGCGGCATCACCATCTCGTCGGTGCCGGTCGACGAACGCGACGAGGTCGAGCTCAAGGCGGCGGCCCTGCTCGCCGTGCTCGGCGTCCGTGACGCCGACGGGGCCCTGGTCCGCATGTCGTGACGGCGCGTGCCGTTCGGTAGCCTTGGCGAGGATCGCCGAGCCCGGCGCACGTCGCCGTGCCCTCGCACGGACGGTCCACCCCCACCGCACCGACTGCCAGCAGTGAATGAGAGCCCCGTGGCACACGAGCACGACACGACCGCGACCGACGCCTCCTCGGCCATCCCGCCCCACGACGGCGTGCCCGAACGCGAGTACGACGTCGCCCGCCTGCAAGAGAAGTGGCAGGCCCGGTGGGACGCCGAGCAGCCGTTCGTCGTCGACCCCGACGACAAGCGGCCGCGCAAGTACATCCTCGACATGTTCCCCTACCCCTCGGGCGACCTGCACATGGGCCACGCCGAGCAGTACGCCCTCGGCGACATGGTGACGCGGTACTGGCGCCAGCAGGGCTTCAACGTGCTGCACCCGATCGGCTGGGACAGCTTCGGGCTCCCCGCCGAGAACGCGGCCATCAAGCGCGGCGTCGACCCCCGCGAGTGGACCTACGCGAACATCGAGCAGCAGAAGCAGAGCATGAAGCTCTACGCCCCGTCGTTCGACTGGAGCCGGGTGCTGCACACGAGCGATCCCGAGTACTACAAGTGGAACCAGTGGCTGTTCCTCGAGATGTACAAGAAGGGCCTGGCCTACCGCAAAGACAGCTGGGTCAACTGGGACCCGGTGGACCAGACCGTGCTCGCCAACGAGCAGGTGCTGCCCGACGGCACCAGCGACCGGTCGGGTGCCGTCGTGGTCAAGAAGAAGCTGACGCAGTGGTACTTCAAGATCACCGACTACGCCGATCGCCTGCTCGACGACCTCAACCAGCTCGAGGGCCGGTGGCCGACCAAGGTGCTCAACATGCAGCGCAACTGGATCGGCCGCTCGATCGGTGCGGACGTGCACTTCGCCATCGAGGGCCGTGACGAGAAGGTCACGGTCTTCACCACGCGTCCCGACACCCTCTACGGTGCGACGTTCATGGTCGTCGCGCCCGACTCCGACCTCGCCGCCGAACTCGTCGCCGACGCGACGGACGACGTCAAGGCGACCTTCGCCGAGTACCTCGTCGAGGTGCAGAAGGCGACCGAGATCGAGCGCCAGTCGAGCGAGCGCCCCAAGACGGGCGTGCCGCTCGGCCGGGTCGCGGTCAACCCGCTCACGGGCGACCCGATGCCGGTCTGGGCCGCCGACTACGTGCTGGCCGACTACGGCCACGGCGCGGTCATGGCCGTGCCCGCGCACGACCAGCGCGACCTCGACTTCGCCCGCAAGTACGACCTCCCGGTGCGCGTCGTGGTCGACACGAACGCGCCCGTCACGGGCGTGATCCCCAAGCTCGAGCTCGACGAGGACGGCCAGGCGATCCTGCCGGACGACCTGCCCGACCTGAACCCCCGCGAGACGGGCGTGGCCCTGACCGGCGACGGCCGACTGATGAACTCGGGCGCCCTGACCGGCCTCAGCAAGTCGAACGCGATCAAGCGCGTCGTCGAACTGCTCGAGGCGTCCGGCGACGGCGGGGCGGCCAAGACGTACCGTCTGCGCGACTGGCTGATCTCGCGCCAGCGCTTCTGGGGCACGCCCATCCCGATCGTGCACGGGGCCGACGGCGTCGAGGTGCCGGTGCCCTACGACGAGCTGCCGGTCCGACTGCCGTCGACCGAGGGCCTCGACCTCAAGCCGAAGGGCAGCTCGCCGCTCGGCGCGGCCGAGGACTGGGTGAACGTGCCCGACCCGCGCGACGGGTCGCCCGCGCGTCGGGACGCCGACACGATGGACACCTTCGTCGACAGCTCGTGGTACTTCCTGCGGTTCCTCGATCCCACCGACGCCGACCGGGCCTTCGACCCGGCCCAGGCCAGCAGGTGGGCGCCGGTCGACCAGTACGTCGGAGGCGTCGAGCACGCCATCCTGCACCTGCTCTACGCGCGCTTCATCACCAAGGTGCTCTTCGACCTCGGCCACGTCGACTTCACCGAGCCCTTCAGCGCGCTGCTGAACCAGGGCATGGTGCTGCAGGACGGCGCCAAGATGAGCAAGAGCAAGGGCAACGTCGTCAGCCTCTCCGACGAGATCGAGAAGCACGGCGTCGACGCCATCCGCCTGACGATGGCCTTCGCCGGCCCGCCCGAGGACGACATCGACTGGGCCGACGTCTCTCCCGCCGGTTCGGCCAAGTTCCTGGCCCGGGCGTTCCGTCTCTCGAGCGACGTCGACAGCTCGCGCGACGTGGTGTGGGCCGACGGCGACCAGGCCCTGCGCCGGGTCACCCACCGGTTCCTCGCCGAGGCCCCGGGGCTGAGCGAGGCGTTCAAGTACAACGTCGTCGTCGCTCGCCTGATGGAGCTCACCAACGCCGTCCGCAAGGCGATCGACTCGGGTCCCGGCGCGTCCGACCCGGCGGTGCGCGAGGCGACCGAGACCGTCGCGCTGGGGCTGTCGCTGTTCGCTCCCTACACGGCTTCCGAGATGTGGGAGAAGCTCGGCTACGACGGCGGTGCCCTCGCCACGTACGGCTGGCGGAAGGCCGACCCGACGCTGCTCGTCGAGACGAGCGTCACCGCGGTCGTCCAGGTCAACGGCAAGGTGCGCGACCGGCTCGAGGTGTCGCCCAAGATCGCCTCCGACGAGCTCGAGGCGCTGGCCCGCGACTCGGCGGCCGTGCAGCGCGCGATCGGCGACAAGCAGATCGTCAACGTCATCGTGCGGGCGCCGCGCCTGGTGAACATCGCGGTGAAGTAGGTACTCGGGGCGTCTCGTCCCCACTCGTCGACGGCCGCCCTGGCTCCCCAGGGCGGCCGTCGTCGTCCGTGCGGCGCGATGGGCGCTCGTACCGTGACGGGTCATGACCGTCAGCTTCCGCACCGCCGTCGACCCGTCCGAGCCGGGTGGTCCGCGGTGGCGCGTGGGGGTCGGGGCGGTCGTCGTCCTGCTCTTCGTCGTGCTGGCGGTGAGCGTCGCCGTGTCGGCCTTCGCCACCCGAGGAGGCGCGGCGGACGAGCTCGTGACCGTCGAGCCGGGCACCGGGGCCGAGGCCGGGGCAGGGGCCGGCACCGCATCTCCCGCGGGTGCCTCGGTCGTCTTCGTGCACGTGCACGGCCGGGTGGCGGCGCCCGGTCTGTACGAACTGCCGCACGGCGCCCGCGTCGTCGACGTGGTCGCGGCGGCCGGCGGGTTCACGGACGAGGCCGACCAGGCGGCGGTCAACCTCGCGCGGGTGCTGGTCGACGGCGAGCAGCTGCGGGTGCCGGCCGTCGGTGAGACCGCGGACGACGGGGTGGCGGGTGGTGGTGACGCGGCGGCGGGTGGACCGGCCGCGGGGGGAACGGCGACCGGTGGCGGGACGGCGACCGGTGGCGGGACGGTCGACCTCAACCTCGCGGACGACGCCGCGTTGCAGACGCTGCCCGGGGTGGGGCCGGCGACCGCGGCGGCGATCCTGTCCTGGCGTGACGAGAACGGACGCTTCCGCAGCGTCGACGACCTGCTGGGGGTGCCGGGCATCGGTCCGAAGACGCTCGAGGCACTGCGCGAGCGGGTGCGGGTGTGACGCCCGGTCGCGCCCTCGACCTGCGGCTCGGGGTGCCGGTGGCCGTGGCGTGGGTCGGGCTCGCCGTGGGTTCGACCCGGCCGGGGCTGTCGCCCGTCGTGGCCGCCGTCGCCCTCGTCGTCTGCGTCGTCGCGGTCGGGCTCGTGCTCGTGGCGCGGGTGGGCGCCCTCGCCGCCGGGCAGGTCCTGCTGGTGGTGGCCCTGAGTGCCGGGGCGTGTGCCGGGCTCACGGGCCAGGCGGCGGTGCGCGACGACCGCCGTCACCCGTCGGGGCTCACGACGTCGGTGGGGCACGCGGTCACCGTCGAGGGGCGCCTGCTCGACCGGGTCGAGGCGCGGTCCGACGTCCTGACGATGTCGGTCGACCGACTCGACGTCGGCGCGGGGACCGTGGCCCTCGGGGACCGCGTCCCGGTGCGGGTGTTCGGGGCGCGCCTCGACGGTCGCCGGTCGGCCGAGATCGGGGCCCGGGTGTCGGCCCGGCTCGTCCTGGGCCCGGTGAGGTACGGCGAGTCGGTCGCGTTCGAGGGGCGGGCGGTCGAGCCGCTCGGCGTCCGCGCCGAGCCCGGGCGGACGTCGGCCTGGTCGAACGGGCTCCGCTCGGCCTTCCGTGCCGTGGCCGCAGACCTGCCGGGTGACGGCGGGGCCCTGCTGCCCGGGCTCGCGATCGGCGACACGTCGGGGGTGCCCGACGACCTCGACGACGTCATGACGCAGGCGTCGCTCAGCCACCTGACGGCCGTGTCGGGCTCGAACTGCGCCGTGCTGGTCGCACTCGTGGTGCTCGTCGGGTCGGTGCTGAGGGTCCCGCGGTTGCTGCGACTCGCGATGGCCGTCGTCGTGTTGGTCGCGTTCGTCGTGCTCGTCACGCCCGAGCCGAGCATCGTCCGGGCCACCGTCATGGCGGTGCTCGTCCTCGTGCACCTCGCCGTCGCCCGGCCGATCGCCGGTGTGCCCGTGATCGCGCTGGCGGTCGCCGGGCTGCTGTTCGCGGACCCGTGGTTGGCCCGCGACCTCGCCTTCGTCCTGTCGGTCCTCGCGACGTCGGGGCTCGTCGTGCTCGGAGGGCCGCTGACCGCCCTGCTGGCGCGCCTCGTGCCCGCACCGGTGGCGGCGGCCCTCGCCGTCCCCACGGCCGCGCAGCTCGCCTGCCAGCCCGTGCTGCTCGCCCTCGAACCGAGCATCGCCCTGCACGGCGTCGCCGCGAACGTGCTGGCCGGCCCGGCGGCTCCGGTGGCGACCGTGGGTGGGCTCGTCGTCTGCGTGCTCGCGCCCTGGGCGCCCGCGACCGCCGCGGCCGTCGCGTGGGCCTCGTGGCTGCCGTCGTCCTGGGTCGCGGCCGTCGCCCGGTCGGCGTCGACCTGGCCGGGCACGCGAGTCGGGTGGGACGCCTCGGCGCTCGGCGTCGCCTCCCTGGTCGGCGTGACGGCCCTCGTCGTGGTCGCCGTGGTGGCCCGGGCCCGCGGCCGCCTGCGGGCCGTCGCGACGACGCTGCTGGTGGGCGTGCTGGTGGCCACCGTCGGGGTGGTGGGCGGGCGCACCGTGGTGACCCGCGCCTCCGTTCCCGACGACTGGGTCGTCGCCCAGTGCGACGTGGGGCAGGGCGACGCCGTGCTCGTCCGGAGCGCGCGGGCCGTCGCCCTGATCGACGTGGGTGACGACGAGGCCGCCGTCGACCGCTGCCTCTCGACGTTCGGCGTGCGCCACGTCGACCTGCTCGTGCTCACCCACTTCGACCGTGACCACGTCGGGGCGATCGGCTCGGTCGTCGGCCGGGTCGGCACGGCCCTCGTCGGGCCCGTGGGGCGCTCGGACGACGCCGAGGTCGTGACCGCCCTGCGCGGCGGTGGCGCCGAGGTCCAGGAGGCGCGGGTCGGCACCCGGGGACGCCTCGGCGACCACACGTGGCGGCTCCTCTGGCCGCCCTCCGCGACCCCGGCGGGCAACGACGCCAGCCTCGTGGTGCGCCTCGACCCTGGCGGGTCCTGCCGGGTCGGCTGCCTCTCCCTGCTGGCCCTCGGCGATCTCGGTGAGACCGCCCAACGCCGTCTGGCCTCGTCACCCGACGGCGACGAGGGGCTCGGGCGGGTCGACGTCCTGAAGGTCTCGCACCACGGGTCGGCGGACCAGCACGCCGAGTTGTACGAGCGGGTGTCGGCCCGCGTCGGCCTGGTCGGCGTGGGGGCCGACAACTCCTACGGGCACCCGACCGACGTCGCGCTCGACCTGGTCCGGGACGGCGGGGGAGTCGTGGTCCGCAGCGACGAGGCCGGTCAGGCCGCCGTCACGCCCGTCGGCCGTGACGGCGGCGACGTCGGCCTGCGGATCTGGCGGGAGCACGCGGGGTCCGCGGGTCGAGATCGCGCGTCCGACACGTCGGTGGCGTCCTCTAGCATCGGAGGAGGCGCGGCGGGCCCCGCGTCCGTGGGACGACGTCCGAGAGGCAGCATGGCAGCGCGAGCGAGTGGCAAGACGGCGAAGAAGGCCTCGGTCGCGATCGACCAGGTCGGGTGGGACAAGATCCGCCCCGCGGCCGTGGTGCTCGTGAGCGGGCCCGAGCAGTTCCTCGCCGACCGTGCCTCGCGCCAGCTGCGCGACCAGCTCGTCGCCGAAGACCCCAGCCTCGAGGTGCACGACCTCGAGGCCGACCATTACCAGCCCGGCGAGCTCGTGACGCTGGCGAGCCCGTCGCTCTTCGCCGAGCCCCGTCTCATCCGCGTCTCGAACGTCGAGAAGTGCACCGACGCCTTCCTCACCGAAACGCTGCGCTACCTCGACACGCCCGCCGACGACACGACCCTCGTGTTGCGCCACGGTGGCGGGGTCCGCGGCAAGAAGCTGCTCGACGCCGTCCGGGGCGGCACCGGCGGCGGGCTCGAGGTCGTCTGCGCCGAGCTCAAGAAAGACACCGAGAAGCTCGAGTTCGCGGCCGCCGAGTTCGCCGCCGAACGGCGTCGCATCTCGCAGGGGGCCCTCCGGGCGCTCGTGACGGCTTTCAACGACGACCTGGCCGAGCTCGCCAGCGCGTGCCAGCAGCTGATCAGCGACGCCGCGGCCGAGATCACCGAGGCCACGGTCGAGAAGTACTACTCGGGTCGGGTCGAGACCAACGCCTTCAAGGTGGCCGACGCGGCCATCGCGGGTCAGCAGGGCGAGGCTCTGGTCCTGCTCCGCCACGCGTTGTCGACCGGGGCCGATCCCGTGCCCGTGGTGGCGGCGTTCGCGATGAAGATCCGCACCATGGCCAAGGTGCAGGGCTCCTACGGCGGCTCGGGTCAACTCGCCTCGCGCTTCGGACTCGCCCCGTGGCAGGTCGAACGGGCACAACGAGACCTCCGGGGCTGGACCGAGGACGGGCTGGGCCGGTGCATCGAGCTGCTCGCCGAGACCGACGCGGCCGTCAAGGGCGCCGAGCGCGATCCGGTGTACGCGCTCGAGCGGATGGTGACCATGATCTCGACGCGCGGTTCGCTGCTGTCGTGAGTCGCGCCTCCTGACCGTCCGGTCGCCTGTCCTGCGGGCGAACCGCGACGACGAAGGCCCCGTCTCGATCGAGACGGGGCCTTCGTCGTCGAGCCCGGGGGCTCGGGGGAGGGGAGCCTAGAGGGCGCCGACCTGCTTCGCGATGGACGACTTGCGGTTCGCGGCCTGGTTCTGGTGGATGACGCCCTTGCTGGCGGCCTTGTCGAGCTTCTTCGACGCGAGGAGCAGAGCCGAGGTGGCCTTGTCCTTGTCGCCGGCGGCGATGGCCTCGCGGGTGGCGCGGACGGCGGTCTTGAGCTCGCTCTTGACGGCGCGGTTGCGGTCCTGGGCCTTCTTGTTGGTGCCGATGCGCTTGATCTGCGACTTGATGTTTGCCACGTGAACTACTTTCTGGATTCTGAGTATCGGACGATGTGCGCCAGCCGAGCGTCCGACCGACGTGAATCGGTCGACCCGGTGCTGCCGCCGGTGATGGCCACCGGAGCGGCTCTCGGCTGCGATCGCGTTCCGCCACTGCAGACGTAACGCGCAAGCCAACAGGCAACGTTACCAGCAGCGAGCCCGACTCTCAACGAACGTCGACCGGTCGGCGTGCCGTGTCGTGCGGGGTACCGTGCCATCATGCCTCAGCTCGCACCCCACATGACCACCGTGCCCGCTTCCGGAATCCGTCGGGTCTACGAGCTCGCGGCGCAGCTCGACGGCGTCGACATGCTCGTGGTGGGCGAACCCGACGTGCCCGTCGCCCGCCACATCGCCGACGCCGCACGCCGCGCCTGGGCCGACGACCGCACCGACTACACGCCGAACGGCGGCATCCCGGCCCTGCGCGAGGCGCTCGTGGACAAACTCGCCCGGGAGAACGACGTGCACGTGGACCTCGAGCAGGTCTGGGTCACCGTCGGGGGGACGCAGGCCCTGCACCAGACGATGGGACTGCTGCTCGCGGCCGGCGACGAGGTGCTGGTGCCGGACCCCGGCTACACGACGTTCACGATGAACGCCCACATGCTCGACGCCGTGCCCGTGCCCTACACGTTGGCCCCCGAGCTCGGCTTCCACCCCGACCTCGACGAACTCGAGAACCTCGTCGGCGACCGCACCCGTGCCCTCATCGTGAACAGCCCGTCGAACCCGCTCGGCGTCGTCTATCCGGAGGAGACGCTGCGGCGCTTGCTGGACTTCGCCCGCCGGCACGACCTCTGGGTCATCAGCGACGAGGTCTACGAGTACTTCACCTACGGGCCGAAGCACGTCAGCCTGGCGTCGCTCGACGGCGACGACCGGGTGTTCAGCGTCTTCTCGATGAGCAAGACCTATGCCATGACGGGCGTGCGGGTCGGCTACCTCGTGACGCCCAAGGGCCTCGCGGAGACGATGCGCACGGTCCAGGAGGCGGCCATCAGCTGCGTCGCCGAGCCCGACCAGCACGCCGCCCTCGCCGCCGTCGTGGGGGACCACCAGCCCGTGGCCGACGCCCGCGAGCACTATCGGAGCAACCTCGACCTCGCCACGACGTTGCTCGACGAGCGGGGCATCCGGTACCTCGAGCCCACCGGCGCCTTCTACCTCTGGATCGACGTCAGCCACGCCTCGCAGGGCGACGTGGCGGCGTGGGCCGAGCGGTTCCTGTTGTCGGAGCGTGTCGCGGTCGCGCCGGGCAGTGCGTTCGGCCGGAGCGGCGAGGGGTGGATCCGCGTCTGCCTCGCGTCGTCACCCGAGGTGATCACCCGGGGGCTCGGCAAACTGCCGGCGCCGGGCGACCCCCGCTGAGATCCGGGGGTCAGCCCCCTGGGGTCGCCGCGAGGGGCTTCCTAGGCTCGGAACATGACGAATCAACCCGTGCACACGACCTTCTCCGCCTCCACCACCGGCGTCCGTTCGCCCCTCGCCGTCTGGAGCCTCGTCCTCGGCCTCGCCTCGATCGGCTTCGGCTTCACCTTCGTCGTCCCGATCGCCGGCCTCGTCCTCGGCATCCTGTCCCGCCGCCGTGAGCCCGAGGGTCGCACCATGGCGCTCGTCGGCATCGTCTCGTCCGCCGTCATGCTCGTGGGCACGCTGATCGCCCTGGCGATCGGCCTCGCCGTCGTCGGGGGCGCCGGCGTCCTCGCGCTCCTTCCCGGCACCGCCGCCTGACCCTCGGCCCGGCAGTCCCGCCCGGCGGTCCCGTCCCGCGTTCCGGCTCGCGCCTCCCTCGCTCGCGCTCGTCCCGCGCTCATCCCGCGGCCCGGCTCGCGCCTCCCGCGTCGGCAACTCCTGCCTGCCGTCGCACGCCCGACGCGACGCCGGGGAGTCCGACCGCCCGAGCGGCACCGGCCAGGAGTTGCCCGCACCGCCCCTCTGGCTCGCATCCCCCTCTGACCCACCCGCCGACCGGCCCACCCGCTCGCCCGCCCCGCGGCGTCCCGCGCGCACGGCATCCGGTGCGGCCACGGTGTCGGCAAGTCCTGCCCACCGTCACGGCGCGAGCCGCCGACCGGGGGAGGCGCGGTGCCGGTCGCGACACCGGGCAGGAGTTGCCGACGGGCGACCCCGCGCGGGCCGACGCCCGATCCGTCGCCCGGGCGTGGGAGAATCGTGCGGTACCCCCGCCCACCACCCCCAGAGGATCGTGTGAGTCCCCAAGCAACCCGCGCACTCGAGCCGGCGTCGACCGAGCCCGAGTCCCTCCGCAACTTCTGCATCATCGCGCACATCGACCACGGCAAGTCGACCCTCGCCGACCGCATGCTCGGCATCACCGGTGTGGTCGAGTCGCGTGCAATGCGTGCCCAGTACCTCGACCGCATGGACATCGAGCGCGAGCGCGGGATCACGATCAAGAGCCAGGCGGTGCGCATGCCGTGGGAGCGCAACGGCGAGACCTTCGCGCTCAACATGATCGACACCCCCGGCCACGTGGACTTCAGCTACGAGGTATCCCGCTCGCTGGCCGCGTGCGAGGGGGCGATCCTGCTGGTCGACGCGGCGCAGGGCATCGAGGCGCAGACCCTGGCGAATCTCTACCTGGCGCTCGAGAACGACCTCGAGATCATCCCGGTGCTCAACAAGATCGACCTCCCGGCGGCCGACCCCGACAAGTACGCCGCCGAGCTGGCGGGCCTGATCGGCGGCGACCCCGCCGACGTGCTGCGGGTCAGCGGGAAGACCGGAATGGGCGTCGAAGAGCTCCTCGACCGCGTCGTGGACCGCATCCCCTCTCCCGTCGGCGTCAAGGACGCACCGCCCCGCGCGATGATCTTCGACTCGGTCTACGACAGCTACCGCGGCGTCGTGACGTACATCCGCATGATCGACGGCACCCTGCACCCTCGCGAGAAGGTGCAGATGATGTCGACGAAGTCGACCCACGACATCCTCGAGATCGGCGTCTCGTCACCCGAACCCGTCCCGAGCCAGGGGCTTTCGGTCGGCGAGGTCGGCTACCTCATCACCGGCGTGAAGGACGTCCGCCTCTCGAAGGTGGGCGACACCGTCACGACGTCGGCCAAGCCAGCGACCGAGGCCCTGAGCGGGTACACCGAACCGCTGCCGATGGTGTTCTCGGGGCTCTACCCGATCGACGGCAGCGACTACCCCCTCCTCCGTGAGGCCCTCGACAAGCTCAAGCTGTCCGACGCCGCGCTGGTGTACGAGCCCGAGACCTCGGTGGCCCTCGGCTTCGGCTTCCGCTGCGGGTTCCTCGGCCTGCTCCACCTCGAGATCGTCACCGAACGACTCGACCGCGAGTTCGGCCTCGACCTCATCACGACGGCCCCGAGCGTCATCTACGAGGTCACCACCGAAGACAAGAAGACCGTCACGGTCACCAACCCGAGCGAGTTCCCGGGCGGCAAGATCGCGAGCGTCAGCGAGCCCATGGTCAAGGCGGGCATCCTCGCGCCCAAGGACTACGTCGGGGTGATCATGGAGCTCTGCCAGCAACGCCGCGGCACCCTGCTGGGCATGGAGTACCTCGGCGAGGACCGGGTCGAGATCCGTTACGCGATGCCCCTCGGCGAGATCGTGTTCGACTTCTTCGACAGCCTCAAGTCGAAGACGGCGGGCTACGCCAGCCTCGACTACGAGCCCATCGGCGATCAAGAGGCCGACCTGGTCAAGGTCGACATCCTGTTGCAGGGTGAGCAGGTCGACGCCTTCAGCGCGATCGTGCACCGCGACAAGGCCTACGCCTACGGGGTGCTCATGACGGGCAGGCTGCGCGAACTCATCCCGAGGCAGCAGTTCGAGGTCCCCATCCAGGCCGCCATCGGTGCCCGGATCATCGCCCGCGAGAGCATCCGGGCCATGCGCAAGGACGTCCTGGCGAAGTGCTACGGCGGCGACATCTCGCGCAAGCGCAAACTCCTCGAGAAGCAGAAAGAGGGCAAGAAGCGCATGAAGACCATCGGTCGGGTCGACGTGCCCCAAGAGGCCTTCATCGCCGCCCTCAGCGGCGACGTCGAGAAGAAAGACAAGAAGTAGGGTCCATGCGTCGAGCCACCCACACCGAGACCCGCACGACCTACGGCGAGGTCGGGGCGACGCAGGCCCCCGACCTCATGCAGTACCCGCCGAAGGGGTTCAAGCCGGCCGAGTACCGGGCTCGCGTCGGCCACGGCGACGCCCGCTTCGCCGCGGCCTGGATCGCCACCATGACCTGGCAGATCCAGGAGCGCAGCGGCATCCGCGTCCGGGTCGACAGCGTGCCGCCGGCCGACGAGAGCGAGTACACGCCCGTCCAGTTCGACGAGCACGGGCAGCCGGTCGACGCCGCCGAGTGGGCGACCGCGCGTGACGAGTCGCGCTACTCGCCCGACGGCACGCCCTTCCTCACGGCGGGCACGACGGCCACGCTGAGCATCGAGGCCTACGGGCGCACGGTCGAGGCCCCGGTGCGCGTCGTCTACGTGATCGACGAACCGAAGCGCAAGGGTTTCGCGTACGGAACCCTCGACGGCCACCCCGAGAGCGGCGAGGAGTCCTGGATCGTCGACCAGACCGACGACGGTTCGGTCTGGCTCTCCATCCGGTCGTTCTCGAAGCCGTCGAGCGCGAAGTGGCGTGTCGTGGCACCGTTCCTGCGACGCACGCAGGCGCAGTACACGAAGCGGTACCTGCGGGCACTGAGCCTCAACGAGAAGGGCGAGCAGACCGACGAGGTCGTCGTCGTCGAGGACACCGAGGCCGGCGTCGGCGACCCCCGCGGTGACGAGCGCCCCCCGACCGGCCCGCGCGGCGACGCCGCGGGAACCGGCGCCTGACGGTGCCCGGAGCCCTTCCCCTCGGCGATCCCGCCCCCGTCGACGGACGCCTGCCCGAGACCGTCGCCGTCGGCGCGGACGACCGCAACTTCGGGGTCTACCTGCACGTCCCGTTCTGCCGCGTGCGCTGCGGGTACTGCGACTTCAACACCTACACGGGCGACGAGCTGCGAGGCGCTCGTCGCGACGACTACGCCGGGCAGGCCGTCACCGAGATCGAGCTCGGGGGCCGGGTGCTGCGCGAGGCGGGGCTCCCGCCGCGCCGCGCCTCCTCGGTGTTCTTCGGCGGGGGCACCCCGACGATGCTGCCCTCGGGCGACCTCACGTCGATGCTCCACGCGATGGTCGACACCTGGGGTCTCGAGCCCGGCGCCGAGGTGACGACCGAGGCGAACCCCGACTCGGTCGACGCCACATACCTGCGGCAGCTCGCCGACGCGGGCTTCACGCGCGTCAGCTTCGGCATGCAGTCGGCCGTCCCGAGCGTGCTCGCCACCCTCGAGCGCACGCACGACCCCGAGCGCATCCCGCTCGTGGTGCGCTGGGCCCGTGACGCCGGGCTCGACGTCAGCCTCGACCTCATCTACGGCACGCCCGGCGAGACCCTCGACGACTGGAGGCGTTCCCTGGACGTCGCCCTCGAGCAGGAGCCCGACCACCTCTCCGCGTACTCGCTGATCGTCGAGGACGGCACGAAGCTCGCCCGCCAGATCAAGCGGGGCGAGGTCCCGATGCCCGACGACGACACCGCGGCCGACATGTACGAGATCGCGGACGACCGGCTCGCCGGCGCGGGCTACGACTGGTACGAGGTCAGCAACTGGTCGCGTGGCGTCGCGCACCGTTCCCGCCACAACCTGGCGTACTGGCAGGGCCACGACTGGTGGGGCGTCGGCCCGGGCGCGCACAGTCACGTCGGTGGCGTCCGCTGGTGGAACGTCAAGCACCCCGCCGCCTATCAGCAGCGCATGGCCGCGGGTGAGTCGCCGGCCGCCGGGCGCGAGACCCTCGACGACGAGACCCGTCGGGTCGAGCGCGTCCTGCTCGGGGTGCGCATCCGCGAGGGGCTGCCCACCTCCGAGCTCGACGACGACGGACGCCGGGCCGTCGGTGGCCTCATCGCCGACGGCTGGGTCGAGGGGCGTCCGGCCCTGCGGGGTCGTGTCGTGCTCACGCGCGAGGGGCGGCTCATGGCCGACGCCGTCGTGCGGCGTCTGCTGCCCGACTGAGCGTCCCGATCGTCCTGATCGCCGCGGCGACCCGCGGTGGCGACCAGGAGGCGCGGGCCCGGAACGCAGGAGGCGCGGGCCCGGAACGCAGGAGGCGCGGCTCCCGGGGGGAGTCGCGCCTCGCGTCGTGCCCGTCCGGGCCGGTCGACCGTCTACTTGACGAACTCGATGGTCAGCGGGTACTTGTACCACTCGCCCTTGTTGGCCGCGACGGCGGCGATGATCGAGAAGATGATCACGAGGATGCCGGCGACGAGGGCGAGCACCCCTCCGATGACGATGATCGACAGGATCGCCGAGATCACGTAGACGATGGCCACCGTGATCTGGAAGTTCAGCGCGGTCCTGGTGTGCTCCCGGATGAACGGGCCGCGGTCCTTCAACACGAGGTAACCGACGAGGGCGGGGACGAACGCGAAGAGGATCCCGCCGAGGTGGATGAGCGTCGACCAGAGCTTCTCGTCCTCGGGGCGCATCGGCTGGACGGGCTGCGGCTGGTAGCCGGGCTGCTGGCCGAAGCCGGGGCCGGACTGCTGGCCCTGGCCGGGCTGACCCTGGCCGGGCAGACCCTGCCCGTACGGCTGGCCGGGCTGACCGTTCTGGCCGGGCTGGCCGTTCTGCGGGCCGTTCGGCTGGGCGGGAGGGTTCTCGGTCATGGCTGCACCTGTTCGTGAGTGTCCTGCGGATGTCCCCGCCACCCTAGGGCAGCCGGGTGCGGCCCGAGTAGGCCTCGCGACGGAGGTGTCGTACGATTGGCAGTCCGGCACGTCGAGTGCCAGGCCCGGTCGCCCGGCGTGCGGACGACCCGGGGGACGTCGAGCGAAGAGAGGTGCGTCATGGTCTCCGAACGCGGTCTCGAAGTGCTTCGCGTCATCGTGCACGACTACGTCGCGTCCCGCGAGCCGGTCGGGTCGAAGTCCATCGTCGAGCGACACCAGTTCGGCGTCTCGGCGGCGACCATCCGCAACGACATGGCGCTGCTCGAAGAAGAAGAGCTCATCGCGGCACCGCACACCTCGTCGGGACGCGTGCCGACCGACAAGGGCTACCGGCTCTTCGTCAACCAGCTCGCCGACCTGCGCCCGCTCAGCGCGGCCCAGCGGCAGGCCATCGAGACGTTCCTGGGCGACTCCACCGACCTCGACGAGGTGCTCGGTCGGACGGTCCGGCTCCTGTCGCAACTCACCAACCAGGTGGCCCTGGTGCAGTACCCCACCTTCTCCCGGGCCCGCGTGCGTCACGTCGAGCTGGTCAGCCTGGGCGACGGTCGCGTCATGACGGTGCTGATCACCGACAGCGGCCAGGTCGAGCAGCGGGTCGTCGACATCCGCACCGCCGTCGACGAGTCCTTCCTGTCCGAGTTGCGGGCCGCCATCAACGCCGCGGTCGGCGGTCGGCCCCTGGGTGAGGCCTCCACCGCCCTCACCGACCTGCCGGCGCGGTTCCGTCCCGACCTCGCGGCGGTCGTCGGCGTGGTCGTCGCGAGCCTCACCGAGCAGATCGCCGCCGGACGTCAGGACCGCCTCGTCATGGCCGGTGCGGCGAACCTGGTGCGCACGGGCGACGACTTCAGCGGCGACCTCTTCCCCGTGCTCGAGGCGATCGAAGAGCAGGTGGCCCTCTTGCGGCTCTTCGGCGAGATGCAACTCGACGCCGTCGACGTGGCCGCGAGCATCGGCCGCGAGAACGCGTCGTTCGGGTTGTCCCAGGCGTCCGTGCTGGCCAGCGGGTACTCGACGCAGGGCAGCGAGATCGCGAGGCTCGGCGTGCTCGGGCCCATGCGCATGGACTACTCGACCAACATGGCGGCGGTCCGTGCCGTCGCGCGGTACCTGTCGTCGCTGCTCACCGAGCGGTAGCCGACCACCACGGCCCCGGCCGTCCCACGACCCCCAATCCCCGTCCCGGTCCGCCGGGCCCGGCCCCGCCGGGAAGACCACCACACCACACCAGAGGCAGACGAGAACCAGTGGCAGATCATTACGACGTCCTCGGAGTCGACCGTCAGGCGACCCCGGAAGAGATCAAGAAGGCGTACCGCAAGCTCGCCCGCGAGCTTCACCCCGACGTCAATCCCAGCCCCGACGCGTCCGAACGGTTCAAGGACGTCACGCACGCCTACGACGTGCTCAGCGACCCGCAGCAGCGCGAACGCTACGACCTCGGCCCCCAGCCCGGCTTCGGCGGCGGCGGCGGAGGCGGGGCCGCCGGCTTCGGCGACATCTTCGACGCGTTCTTCGGCGGCGGTGGCCAGGGCCAGCGTCAGGGTCCGCGGTCCCGGCGGGAACGCGGGCAGGACGCGCTCCTGCGCCTCGAGGTCGACCTCGAGGACATCGTCTTCGGCACGCAGCGCGACATCGAGGTCGACACGGCCGTCCTCTGCGACACGTGCAGCGGCTCGTGCTGCGCACCCGGCACCTCGCCCCAGACCTGCGACATCTGCGGTGGCTCCGGCCAGATCCAGCGCACCGTGCGCTCGCTGCTCGGCAACGTCATGACGTCGAGCCCGTGCGGGACCTGCCGTGGCTACGGCACCGTCATCCCCAACCCCTGCCCGACGTGCCAGGGCCAGGGGCGCGTCCGGGCGCGACGTTCGATCCCCATCGACATCCCCGCGGGCGTCGACACCGGGCTCCGGCTCCAGCTGCCCGGTCAGGGCGAGGTCGGCCAGGCCGGTGGCCCGAACGGCGACCTGTACCTCGAGGTCAAGGTGCGTCACCACGACACCTACAGCCGCAACGGCGACGACCTGCTGGCCACGCTCGAGGTGCAGATGGCCGACGCCATCCTCGGCACGTCGACGACGCTCACCGGGCTCGACGGCGAGATCGAGGTCGAGATCAAGCCCGGCACCCAGAGCGCCGACATCCTCACCGTGAAGGACCGCGGCATCACCAGACTGCGCGGGACGGGTCGCGGCGACCTCAAGATCGGCGTCCAGGTGGTCACCCCGACCAAGCTCAGCCACAAGGAGCGCGAGCTGATCGAGAAGTTCGCCTCGGGTCGCCGCTCCCCGGCGCCCGAGCTGTCGCACTTCCAGCAGGGTCTCTTCGGCAAGTTGCGCGACCGCTTCCTGAACTTCTGATCGTGGCGCACTTCTACCTGGTCGACGACCTGGCCGCCGCCGAGGTCGGCTCGAGCGTCGAGCTGACCGGTTCCGAGGCCCGACACGCGGTCACGGTCAGCCGGGTGCGGGTGGGCGAGCCGCTGACCCTCGGCAACGGACGGGGGCTGGTGGTCCAGGGCGAGGTGTCCGAGGCGGCCCCCGAGCGGCTGGTGCTGCTCGCGACCCGGGTCGTCCGGCACGAACCGCCGACGACGCGGCTGGTCCTCGCCCAGGCGCTGGCCAAGGGCGACCGCGACGAACTCGCCGTGCAGGCCGCGACCGAGCTCGGCGTCGACGAGATCGTCCCGTGGGCCGCGGCGCGCAGCATCTCCCGCTGGGAGGGCCCCAAGGTCGCCAAGGGCCTCACCCGCTGGTCGTCGATCGTGCGCGAGGCGACCAAGCAGTCGATCCGTCCCTGGTCGCCCGAGGTCTCGGGGCTCGCGACGACGCGGCAGCTGGCCGAGCGCGCCTCCCGCGATCTCGTCCTCGTGCTCGAGCCGTCGGCCGAGCAGGCGCTCACGGCGGTCGACCTGACCGCAGGAGGCGCGGTGCCCGGCCGCGTCGTCGTGGTCGTCGGTCCCGAGGGCGGGGTGTCGCCCGCCGAGCTGCACCAGCTCGCCGAGGCGGGTGCCCGCGCCGTGCGCCTCGGGGACGCCGTCCTGCGGACCTCCACGGCCGGGCCCGCCGCGCTGTCCGTGCTGAGCGCGCGACTCGGTCGCTGGTGACCTCGACGCCCCCCGGGGCCGTGTCGGCGGTCGTCGCTACGATGGGCAGCATGTCCGAGACCTCCGACGAGCCCACCGTCTTCAGCCGCATCGTCGCGCGCGAGATCCCCGCCGACATCGTCTTCGAGAGCGACGCGGTCATCGCCTTCCGCGACATCGCGCCCCGGGCACCCGTCCACCTGCTCGTGGTGCCCAAGACCCAGGCGTACCGCGACGTCGTCGAACTCGCCGCGGGCGACCCGGCGTTGCTCGCCGAACTGGTGGCGACCGCCTCCCGGCTCGCGGCCGACCCGGCAGCGTTCGGGGAACACTCCGGGTCCGAGTTCCGTTTGATCTTCAACACCGGCGCATCCGCCGGGCAGACCGTGTTCCACGTGCACGCCCATGTGCTCGGTGGACCCCTGGAGGAAGGCACCCTTGCCCACTAGCGACACGAACGCCACCGGCCCCTCGACACCGACGACGGGTGACGACGTCCGTCGCGTCGACGTGACCGTCGACGGCGTCGCCATGGTCCAGCTCCTGGGCCCGCAAGACCGCCTGCTGCGTGCGGTCGAGAAGCAGTACCCCGACGTGCGCGTGCTCGTCCGCGGCAACGAGGTCACCCTCGAGGGGCCCTCGTCGGCCGTCGGCCGGGCCGAGGGCCTCGTCGACGAGCTCGTCTCGATGGTCCGCGGCGGTCACGACCTCGGCCCGGCCGAGGTCGCGACGTCGGCCCGTCTGCTCGACTCGGGGCAGGGCAGCCCGTCCGAGGTCTTCGGGCAGCCGATCGTCACCAGCCGCGGCAAGGGGGTCCGGGCGAAGACTCGGGGCCAGAAGGACTACGTCGACGCGATCGACCAGCACACCATCACCTTCGGCATCGGCCCGGCCGGCACCGGCAAGACCTACTTGGCGATGGCCAAGGCCGTCCAGGCGTTGCAGCGCCGCGAGGTCCAGCGCATCATCCTGACGCGCCCCGCGGTCGAGGCCGGCGAGCGGTTGGGCTTCCTGCCCGGCACGCTGACCGACAAGATCGATCCGTACCTCCGGCCGCTCTACGACGCTCTGAACGAGATGATGGACCCCGAGATCGTGCCCAAGCTGCTCGCGGCCGGCACCGTCGAGGTCGCCCCTCTCGCGTACATGCGCGGTCGCACCCTCAACGACGCGTTCGTCGTGCTCGACGAGGCGCAGAACACCACGCCCGAGCAGATGAAGATGTTCCTCACCCGTCTCGGATTCGGCTCGCGCATGGTCGTGACGGGCGACGTCACCCAGGTCGACCTGCCCACCGGTGCCAGCGGCCTCCAGCTCGTCACGACGGTGCTCGACGACATCGACGACATCCACTTCGCCCGTCTCACCAGCGACGACGTGGTGCGGCACACGCTCGTGGGCCGCATCGTCGACGCGTACACGACCTACGACGCCGAGCGTCAGGCCCAGCAGCACCGCCGTCTCGAGGCGGCGGACCAGCAGGCCGACGCTCGCGACCGCCTGCCGAAGAAGGGAACCCGGTGAGCATCGAGGTCGCCAACGAATCCGCCGTCGAGGTCGACGAGGCCACGATCCAACGTCTGGCCACCTTCGCGCTCGACCAGATGCACGTGCACCCCGAGGCCGAACTCGCGATCGTGTTCGTCGACGAGGCGGCGATGGAGCAGCTCCACGTCCAGTGGATGGATGAACCCGGTCCGACCGACGTGCTGAGCTTCCCGATGGACGAACTGCGCCCCGGCACCGAAGACGAACCCACGCCGGCCGGCCTGCTCGGCGACATCGTCGTGTGTCCGCAGGTGGCCGTGGCCCAGGCCGCCACGGCCGGGCACAGCCCGCTCGACGAGATGCTGCTCCTCACCTGTCACGGCATCCTGCACCTCCTCGGTTTCGACCACGCCGAACCCGACGACGAGCGTGAGATGTTCGGTCTGCAGCGCGAGATCCTCGCGGCCTTCGCCGCGTCCGACACGAGTCGGTGACGCCGTGATGGTCACGGTCTTCGTCGTCGTGGCGGTCTTCCTGGTGGTCTTCGGCGGCCTCCTGGCCGCCGCCGACTCCGCACTCGGCGTCCTCAGCCGCCAGGACCTCCTCGACGAGGCGGACGACGATCCGCGTCACGCGACGGCGTTGACCGCCATCGCCGCCGACGTCGGGGCGCACGTCAACGCCGTCAACTTCGTGCGCATCCTCGCCGAGACGTCGGCGGCCGTCCTCGTGTCGCTGTCGTTCGCCTTCTCGGTCGAGCCGTGGTGGCTGGCCCTGCTGCTCTCGGCTCTCATCATGACGGTCGTGTCGTTCGTCCTCGTGGGCTCCAGTCCGCGCAGCGTCGGTCGGGCCCACGCCCGCGGCCTCGTGCGTCTGACCTCGGGTCTCGTGCGGTTCGTCCGGGTCGTGCTCGGGCCCCTGGCCGACGCCCTGGTGGCGGTCGGCAACCGGGTGACCCCCGGACGTCCGCGCAGCGCGTCGTTCTCCTCCGAAGAGCAGTTGCTCAGCATGGTCGACGAAGCCACCGAGCTCGACGTCCTCGAAGAGGACGACCGCGAGCTCATCCACTCGATCTTCGAGTTCAGCGACACGGTGGTCCGCGAGGTGATGGTGCCCCGCACCGACATGGTCACCCTCGACGCCACCGCGTCGGTCGGTTCGGCGATGAGCCTCTTCCTCGGTCGTGGCGTGTCGCGGGTCCCGGTCGTCGGTCGCGACTCCGACGACGTCGTCGGGATCGTCTACCTGCGCGACCTCGCCCGGCGGTTGCACGAGCACAGCGGCGACGACTCGGCCCCGGTGACGACGCTCGCCCGCCCGGCCGTCTTCGTGCCCGAGTCCAAGAAGGCCGACGACGCCCTCCGGCAGATGCAGCTCGACAAGAACCATCTCGCGATGGTCGTGGACGAGTACGGCGGCATCGCCGGCCTCGTCACGCTCGAGGACCTCATCGAAGAACTCGTCGGCGACATCAGCGACGAGTACGACCGCGAGGTCGCCCCGCAACGCGAGGTCTCCGCGGGGGTCTTCCGGGTGAGTGCCCGTCTCCCCGTCGACGAGCTCGGCGATCTCTTCGGCCTCGAACTCGACGACGACGACGTGGACTCGGTGGGAGGGCTGCTCACCAAGGTCCTGGGACGCCTGCCCGAGCAGGGCTCGGTCGTCCGCGTGTCGGGCCTCGTCCTCACGGCCGACCGCACCGAGGGGCGTCGGCACGACCTGCAGACCGTGCTCGTCGAGCGCGATCCCGACCTCGCGGACGCCCAGGCCGCGTTCGCCGACGCCGCTCGCGACGACTGAGCGTCCGGTCGTCGCGACCCTCCACCTCCCACCCGTTCCCGCACGTTCACGAAAGGCCCCCATGTCGACCACCGGAGACGACCTCACCCCCTCGGCCGCGCCTCCTCGGGGGTCGACCTACCGCGCGGGGTTCGTCTCGTTCGTCGGGCGGCCCAACGTCGGCAAGTCGACGCTGACCAACGCCCTCGTGGGGCAGAAGGTGGCCATCACCTCGTCGAAGCCGCAGACGACTCGACGAGCGATCCGCGGCATCGTGCACCAGGCGACCGGCCAGCTCGTCCTGGTCGACACCCCGGGCATGCACCGTCCGCGCACGCTGCTCGGCGAGAGGCTCAACGACATCGTCCAGACCACCCTCGGCGACGTCGACGTGATCGGGTTCTGCGTGCCGGCCGACGAGAAGCTCGGGCCGGGGGACCGGTTCATCAACGAGCAGCTCGACCAGTACCCGCGGGCCAAGAAGGTCGCGATCGTCACCAAGACCGACGCCACGTCGCGGCCGGCCGTCGCCGAGCAGTTGCTCGCGGTCAGCCGTCTGCGCGACTGGGAGGCCATCATCCCGCTGTCCGCGGTCAGCGACGTGCAGCTCGACGTCCTCACGGCCGAGCTGATCAAGCTCATGCCGCTGTCACAGCCCCTCTACCCGTCCGATGCGGTCACCGAAGAAGGCCTGACCGACCGGGTGGCCGAGTACGTCCGCGAGGCCGCGCTCGAGGGCGTGCAGGACGAGCTGCCGCACTCGCTCGCGGTGACCATCGACGACATGGTCGAGCGTGATGACAAGGACCTCCTCGAGATCTACGCCAACCTCTTCGTCGAGCGCGACAGCCAGAAGGCCATCGTCATCGGCAAGGGCGGTCAGCGCCTGCGCGAGGTGGGCGAGCGTGCCCGCGCGCAGATCGAGCCGCTCGTCGGCAAGCAGGTGTTCCTCTCGATCCGGGTGAAGGTCGCCAAGGACTGGCAGCGCGACCCGAAGCAGCTCGGTCGACTGGGGTTCTGACGCCCCTTCGCGGTCGTCCGGCCCCGTCCCGGGCTAAAGGGTCGTCCTCGTCCCTGCGGATGATCGTGGTGGTCCCGAGGTCGTTCGCGCACGGCGGCCGCCCCGGTCGGGCCGCCGTAGGTCGTACGGTGGTCGGGTGATCTTCCGACGCCTCGCGCCCTACCAGGTCGCCGTCGACCTGTCGGCGGCGTTCCTGCTCGGCGTGGTCGGCCTGGTGTTGTCCGACGGCGTCGTGACGACCCCGTTCGTTGTGCTGGGCATGACGGTCACGTTCGCCCTGCGCCGCCTGTCGCCGGGGCTCGCCCTCACCCTCGCCTGGCTGGTCGCCGCGTCCCAGATGATCACGGGCAGCACGCCCGGTGTCACGAACCTCGCGATCTGCGCGGTGCTGTACTCCACGGCGGCGTACGGGACGAACCGGGTGAAGTGGTCGGGCCTGGTCTCCGTGGGCGTGGGGGCCCTCCTGGGCACCTTCTACCTCTCGTTCGTGCAGCAGAGCCTGTTCGGCGTCGACTACGACATCTATGCGGTGACCGACGTCGTCCGCATCCTCCTGCAGCTGGGGATCAGCCTCCTTGGATTCCTCGCCCTGCTCGGTCTGCCCTGGGCCGGGGGACTGCTGGCCCGGGCGCGATGGTCCGAGCGGCTCAGCCGTGAGGCGCGGCTCATCGCCGAGCGCGAGACCGCCCGGGCCGAGAACGACGCCGCGCGGGCCGAACGCGAGGCCGCCCGGGCCGAGCGGGACATCGCCGTCGAGCAGGAACGCAACCGGATCGCCCGGGACATGCACGACGTCGTCGCCCACTCGCTGGCCGTCGTCATCGCCCAGGCCGACGGGGCCCGGTACGCCGCCCGGGTCGACCCGACCTCGGTCGACGGGGCGCTCACGACGATCGCCACGACGGCGCGGGAGGCCCTCGGCGACGTCCGGGTGCTGCTGGGTCAACTGCGGCACAGCCAGGGCGAGGCGCCCCAGCCCGCCCTCGGCGACCTCGACCGTCTGCTCGACCAGATGCGCGGGTCGGGTCTCACGGTCGACCTGCTCGTGACCGGCGAACCGCAGGTCCTCGGGACCAACCGGCAGCTCGCCGTGTTCCGCATCGTGCAGGAGAGCCTGACCAACGTCCTGCGTCACGGTGCCGTCGACCAGCCCGTCGGCCTCCACTTCGACTGGCGCTACGAGGCGTTGCACCTCGTGATCTCCAACGTCGTGCGGCCGCCGACGCGTCCGCTCGACACGTCCGGCGACGAGCGGCGGGGCGGCCACGGGCTCGACGGCATGCGGGAGCGCGCCACCCTGGCGGGCGGCTCGCTCACCACCCAGAACGCCGACGGACGCTTCGTCGTCCACGCCATCGTGCCGACCCTGGCACTGACCCAAGAGGTACGCATCCGATGATCGACATGCCCGGCCGTTCGACGGCACCCATCCGCGTCGCCCTGGTCGACGACCAGGCCCTGTTCCGTGCAGGCATCAAGATGCTGGTCGGCTCGCAGCCCGACCTCGAGTTCGTCGGCGAGGCCAGCAACGGCGAGGAGGGCGTGGCGATGGTCGGGCGCACCGCTCCCGACGTCGTCCTCATGGACATCCGCATGCCGGTGATGGACGGCATCGCGGCCACCACCGCCGTCCTGGCGCAGGCCGAGACGGCCTCCCGTCGCCCGCCGCGCATCATCGTGCTGACGACCTTCGACCTCGACGAGGCCGCCACCCGCGCCATCCGGGGAGGCGCGAGCGGCTTCGTCCTCAAGGACGCCGACCCCGAGTTCCTGCTCGCCGCGATCCGCACCGTGCACGCGGGCAACGCCGTGATCGCGGCGTCGGCCACGCGTGAACTCTTCGAGCACTTCGACGGCCGGGCCTCACGCGCCCGGGCCGTGCCCGCGTCGTTCGGCACCCTGACCACCCGGGAACGTGACATCTTCGACCTCGCGGCGCGGGGCCTCAGCAACGCCGAGATCGCGTCGCGGGAGTTCCTCAGCGAGGCGACGGTCAAGACCCACATCAGTCGGGTCCTGTCGAAGTTGTCCCTGCGCGACCGGGTGCAACTGGTGGTCTACGCGTACGAACACGGGCTCGCCGAGTAGTTCGGCTGGAGCGGGCTGCCACGGCCGTCGCCGACGGGGCGCCCCGGTGCGACGTGTCGGTGCCGTGTGGTGGCTGATCACACCTGATGAGGCTGCTGAGACCGGGCGGCACGGCTCGTGTCGAGAGACTCCGAGGCGGCAGAGTGTCACCTGGGTGGCCATCACCCCGATCCTCCGCCGAAAGAAGCTCTCGCATGGACTGGTTGCTGTCGGTTCCGCTCTTGTCCACGACGATGCTGCTGACGGTGGACGTCGTCGCCGCCCTCGTCGCCGTCGGGCTCCTCGTCCGCCCGCGGACCCGACGCACGTGGTGGCGGTGGATCGCCCTCGCGGTCCTGCTCGGGGCCGGCCTCGGCGCCCTCGCGACCTGGTGGCTCGGCGACGTACGCGACGTGCTGGGCCTGTCACCCACCTGGGTGGATCGCCTCTGGGTCGCCGCCGTGGTCGCCGGCGTCGCTGTCGTCGTCGTCAACCTGTTCCGCACCCGGTGGTGGCGGAAGATCGTGGCCGTCCTGTCCGTCCTGGTCTTCGCCCTGTCCGGGGGCCTCGCCCTGAACCGGGACGGCAGCGTCTACCAGAACCTGTCCCAGGCGCTCGGTCGGGACGAGGTGCCCGCCCTCCCGGCGACCGCCGCCGCGCCTCCGTCCGCCTCGCCCGGCTCGACGGAGTTCGACCCGACCCTCTGGTCGACCTGGAAGGCCCCCGCCGACCTCCCGGCCGTGGGACGGTACGGCAGCGTGGCCATCCCCGGCGCCGTCTCGCACTTCCCCGCCCGTGACGCCGTCGTCTACCTGCCCCCGGCGGCCCTCGTGGCCGACGCCCCCGCCCTTCCCGTGATGATCATGCTCTCGGGACAACCGGCCGAACCGAGTTCGGTGATCACGGCCGGCCACCTCGTCGAGACCCTGGACGCCTTCGCGGCGAAGAACCACGGGCTCGCGCCGATCGTCGTCGTGCCCGACCAGCTGAGCGCCGACGCCCACAACCCGATGTGCGTCGACGGCGCCCTGGGCAACAGCGCCACCTACATCACCACCGATGTGGTCGACTACATGACGAGTCACTTCCACGTCGCCACCGGGCCACGGGCATGGGCGATCGGTGGGTTCTCGCAGGGGGGCACCTGCTCGATCCAGTTCGCGTCGGCGCGGCCCGACCTGTTCTCGACCTTCATCGACGTGTCGGGTGAGCTCGGCCCCTCGATCGGCGACGAGAAGACCACGATCGACCAGGGCTTCGCCGGGAACCGAGCGGCCTACGAGGCGGCCCGACCGCAGGCGATCATGGCCGCGCACGGGCCCTACGCGGACACCGCGGCGTTCTTCGCCGTCGGTGCCACGGACGGTCGGTACGGCCAGATCATGACCGCGAACTCGGCGGCCGCGGCGAAGGCCGGCATGACGGTGACGCGCTACGTGTCCCCGGGCAGCGGGCACGACTGGACGACCGCGACGAACGGCTTCGCCCACGGCATCGGACAGTTCTACCCGCGCCTCGGCCTGAGTGCGACGGTGCAGACACCGTGAGCGGCGAGCTGGCCGGAGCCGACGCCGGTGCCGGGGCCGACGCCGGCGCCGGCGCACCGACGGTGCCGACGGCCTCCACGACGGCACCCCCGGGCCGGCACCCCACGAGCCCGACCCCCACGAGCCGGGGCGTGCGCGCCGGTTCGTGGACGGCGTCGCGACCCGCGTGGTGGCGTTCGTCGGCGGCCGTCCCGTCAGTCTCACCCTCGCGCTGCTGCTCGTCGTGCTCGCGCTCGCCTCGGGCAGCGTGACGCATGCGCCGAGCGAGCGGCTGCGCGACCTCGTCGGAGCAGGGCTCGACCCCTTCGAGGACCGCACCTCATGGCTGCTCGTCGTCGGCTCGGTGTTCTTCGCCGGCAGTCCCGCGCAGCTCGTCCTGGCCGTGGTCGGCGTGCTCGTCCTCGTGGGCACCGCCGAGCGTCGCATGGGCTGGTCCCGCACGGTGGCCGCCTACCTGGTGACGGCCGTCGTCGCGACTGGGGTCGGCGTGGCGGTGCAGGCCCTGGGGCAGGCGGTCGGCGAGACCTGGGCCCTCGAGGTGGCGGCCGAGTCCACCCTCCACCCGCTCACCCCCGCCCTCGGCACGATCATGACCGGCAGCGCGTTCTCCGGACCCCTCTGGCGACGGCGCATCCGGCTGGTCGGATTCTCGTGCGTGTTCGCCTTCGTGCTCTACGACGGGCACCCGGCCGGTCTCTACGCGCTGATCGGCGCCCTCGTCGGGCTCGCGTTCGGGGTGGTGCTGACCGGTCGCCCCGCCGAACGAGGCTGGTCGCGCAGTTCGCACCACGAGGTACGCCGCCTCGCGTCGACCATCGTCGCGGTGACCGCGCTGGGTCCCGTCCTGACCCTCCTCACCCGCAGCCCGATCGGGGCCCTCTCGCCCCTCGGCATGCTGTTCCGCGACGTCCTCCCCGGGCGATCGCTCTCGGCCGCGTGCGCGGCCGCGGGACAGGGCGCACCGGACCGGCACGCGCCTCCGATCGGAGCTTGCGCGCGCGCCGCGGCCCTCGCCGGCATCGACACCGTCCCGACGGTCCTGCTGAGCCTGCTGCCGCTGGCCGTGCTGCTGCTCTGCGCCTGGTACCTGCGGCGGGGTCGTCGCCTCGCCCTCGACGTGGCCGTCGCGGTCAACGGGCTCCTCGCCCTCTTCGCCGGTCTGTACTACGTGGTGCTGCCCGTCACGACCGATCCGGTGGTCGACCAGCCCCGACACGTGGTCGAGAGGGTGGTGCTCGCCGGGCTGGCGGTCGCCGTGCCGGCCGCGGTGGCCCTCGGACTGTTCCTCCTGCGCCGTCATTTCGGCGTCGGTGCCGAGGGGACGCGACGACCGCGGTTCGCGCTCGTCGTCGTGCTGTCGGGTCTGGTGCTGGCGGTGACGTTCGCCGTCGTCGGGTGGCTGGGGCGCGCCTCCTTCGTCCCGACGATCGAACCGTGGACGTTGCTGCTGGACGTGCCCGAACGCTTCGTGCCGGTCGGGTTCGTCGGGCTCACCCGCATCGGACCGGTGCCGGACGGCGGGCTCGTCCGGGCCGCCTTCGAGTGGGTGGGGCCGGTCTGGTGGCTCGTCGTCCTGGTCGGGCTCGGGGTGGGCGCGACCCGGCCGGGGGACGTCCGTCCCGACGCGGCGCGCACCCAGGTGCGCGACATCGTCCATCGGGGGACCCCCGGCACGCTGTCGCACATGGCCCTCTGGGAGGGCAACCGGTACTGGTTCACGGAGGACGGCCTCGCCGCGGTCGCCTATCGCGTCGTCGCGGGCATCGCGATCACCACGGGCGAGCCGCTCTGTGCGGCCGACCGGCTCGGCGAGGTGACCCGCGAGTTCGCCCGGTGGTGCGACGACCAGGGCCTCACCCCGGTCTTCTACAGCGTGCGCGGCGTGCTCTCGCCTCTCTACGACGAGATGGGGTGGGCGACGCTGCCCGTCGGTGAGGAGACGGTGCTGCACCCGGCCACCTTCGCGATGACGGGCAAGAAGTGGCAGGACGTCCGGTCGAGCATCAACCGCGCGACCAAGAACGGGGTCCGGGCCGAGTGGACCCGCTACGCGGAGCTCCGGCCCGCGGTCGCCCGTCAGATCGGTGAGATCAGCGAGCAGTGGGTCGCCGAGAAGGACCTGCCCGAGATGGGCTTCACCCTCGGCGGCGTCGACGAGTTGCGCGACCCCGACGTGGCGCTGATGCTCGCCCTCGACGAGGACGACTCGGTCCAGGCCGTGACGAGCTGGTTGCCCTCGTGGCGCGACGGGGTCGTCGTCGGCTGGACGCTCGACTTCATGCGGCGTCGGCCGGACAGCATGAACGGCGTCATGGAGTTCGTCATCGCCTCGTCGGCCCTGGCGATGAAGGAGCAGGGCGTCGAGTTCCTGAGCCTGTCGGCGGCGCCGCTGGCGAGCGGTGCGCCGTCCGACGGGCCGTCGACGCAGACGGAGCGCGTGCTCGCCTTCCTCGGGCGCGTGCTGGAGCCGGCCTACGGGTTCCGCACCCTCCTGGCGTTCAAGAAGAAGTTCCAGCCCGACTTCGTCCCGCTCGTCATGGCGTTCCCCGATCCGGTGCAGCTCCCGGCCATCGGCACGGCGCTAGGCCGCGCCTACCTGCCCGACCTCTCGGTCGGGGCCGTCGTGCGGCTCGTCCGCACGGTGGTCTGATCGGGCGGGGGAGCCGAGGAGGCGCGGTGCCGGCCCGCGACGACCCGCGCCTCCTCGGTCGGTGCTAGCCTCGTCACGTGTTCACCGGCCTGCTCCTCCTTAGCTGCCGCGGCGAGTCCTGACCCAGGCCCCCCTCGTCGCGGAGTTCGTCGTCGGCCGACACCCCCGCGAAGAGCAGCCCCTCGAGGGCGAGAGAGACCACAGGACATGAAGAACGCACAGCAGCCTTCGGCCATGCCGATCCACAAGTACCGGCCCTTCCACGAGCAGATCGCCGTCGACCTGCCCGACCGCACCTGGCCGTCCAAGCGCATCACCGAGGCACCCCGCTGGTGCGCCGTCGACCTGCGCGACGGCAACCAGGCGCTGATCGACCCGATGAGCCCGGAGCGCAAGCGCATCATGTTCGACCTGCTGGTCGGCATGGGCTACAAAGAGATCGAGGTCGGCTTCCCGAGCGCCTCGCAGACCGACTTCGACTTCGTCCGCAGCCTCATCGACGAGGGGGCCATCCCCGACGACGTGACGATCCAGGTGCTGACCCAGGCGCGCGAGCACCTGATCGCCCGCACCTACGAGTCGATCGCCGGCGCCAAGCAGGCCATCGTCCACCTGTACAACTCGACGAGCGTGCTGCAGCGGGACGTCGTGTTCCGCACCGACCGGCAGGGCATCGTCGACATCGCGCTCGAGGGCGTCCGCCTGTGCCTCGAGGCCGAGAAGACCATCCCCGAGACGGCCGTGTTCTACGAGTACTCGCCCGAGAGCTACACCGGCACCGAGCTCGACTTCGCGCTCGACATCTGCAACCAGGTGATCGAGGCCTTCGACGCGACGCCCTCGCGACCGGTGATCGTCAACCTGCCGGCGACCGTCGAGATGGCGACCCCCAACGTCTACGCCGACTCGATCGAGTGGATGCACCGTCACCTGGCCCGCCGCGACAGCGTCATCCTGTCGCTGCACCCGCACAACGACCGGGGCACCGGCATCGCGGCCGCCGAGCTGGGCTACCTGGCCGGTGCCGACCGCATCGAGGGCTGCCTCTTCGGCAACGGCGAGCGCACGGGCAACGTCGACCTCGTCGCGCTGGGCATCAACCTGTTCACCCAGGGCATCGACCCGCAGATCGACTTCAGCGACCTCGACATGGTCAAGCGCACCGCCGAGCACTGCAACCAGCTTCCCGTGCACGAGCGCAGCCCCTGGGCCGGCGACCTCGTCTACACGGCGTTCTCCGGTTCGCACCAGGACGCCATCAAGAAGGGCTTCGAGGCCATGGCCGCGACCGCGGCCTCGCGCGGGGTCGACGTCGACGCGCTCGAGTGGGCGGTGCCGTACCTGCCGGTCGACCCCAAAGACCTGGGACGCAGCTACGAGGCGGTCATCCGCGTCAACTCGCAGTCGGGCAAGGGCGGCGTGGCCTACCTGCTGAAAGCCGACCATGCCATCGACCTGCCGCGCAAGCTGCAGATCGAGTTCAGCGGCGTCGTGCAGTCGCGTACCGACCAGGAGGGGGGCGAGATGACGAGCGCCCACATCTGGTCGATCTTCCAGGACGAGTACCTCCCCGCCGACGCGGCCGACGACAAGTGGGGTCGCTTCGAGTTGACCCGGACGAGCACCGCGAGCGACATGTCGGGCGAGACCGTCCTCGACGTCGACCTGCGGGTCGGCGAGACGGTCGAGTCGACGTCGGCCCGGGGCACGGGGCCCATCGCGGCCTTCATCGCCGTCCTCGCCGAGCAGGGCGTCCAGGTCAAGCTGTACGACTACGTCGAGCACACCCTCAGCGCCTCGGGCGACGCCCAGGCTGCGGCCTACGTCGAGCTCGACGTCGACGGCACGCGGCTCTGGGGAGTCGGCATCGACGCCGACATCTCGACGGCGTCGCTCAAGGCCATCGTCTCGGCGGTGAACCGCGCCATCCGCACGACGACCGACGTGCGCGAGCTCGCGTCGGTCTGAGCGGCCGCCCCGACCCGACCCGCCCCCAGTGCCCTCGCGGTGCCGGGGGCGTCGTCGTGCCGGCGGTGTCGCGCCTGCGGGTGTCGGCAACTCCTGCCTCGTGTAGGGCGCAGGCGCCGAAGTGCGGCGTGTCCGGGTGTGTTGGCGCAGGGGGCAGGAGTTTACGACGGGTGCGGGCAACTCCTGCCCGGTGCCGCGCGAGGGCGCGGCTGTGCGGCGTGTCCGGGTGTGCTGGCGCAAGGGGGCAGGAGTTCCCGACGGGTGCGGGTAACTCCTGCCTGGTGTTGCCCGCGGGTGCGGGGGTGCGGCGTGTCGGGGTGCGCTGGCGCAGGGGGCAGGAGTTGGCGACGGGTGCGGGCAACTCCTGCCCGGTGTCGCGCGGGGGTGCGGGGGTGCGGCGTGTCGGGGTGCGCTGGCGCAGGGGGCAGGAGTTGCCGAGGGGTGCGGCCCGGGCCCGACGAAGGACGACGGGCCCGACGAGGGGCGACGGGCCCGACGAGCGACGAGGGACGAGGGGCGACGGGCCCGACGAGGGGCGACGTGCCCGGCAACCGGCCCGACGCCGAGCCCGGCGACGGGCCCGGCGTCGAGACCGGGCGTCGAGACCGGGCAGCCGGACTCAGCGCGGACGACGCCAGCGGGGCAGCCGGCTGAGGGCGCGCTGCTCGGGCAGGGTCCAGCCGAACCGTACCGCCAGCATGCGGATGACCAGGGTGATCGACGTGCCCGCGATCGCGGAGACGGCCACGGGTGCGCCGAGCGTCACGGCCACGACCAGCACGACGGTGCCGCCGGCCGCCGCCACGGCGTAGAGCGATCCCACGTGCATCATCGCGATGGTGAGGTTCATCAGCAGGTCGCGGAGCACCGAGCCGCCGACGGCCGCGATGACCCCGACGAACACGGCCGGGATCTCGGGCAGTCCGAGCGAGAGCGCCTTGGTCGACCCGATCGCGCCGAGCAGGCCTATGGTCAGCGCGTCGAGCACGGTGATGACCCCGGCCAGCCGGGTGAACACGCGCTGGAGCGCCATGCCGACGATCGCCGCGGCGACGGCGACGAGCAGGTACCAGTTGCTCGACATGGCGCGCGGCACCTCGCCGAGCAACACGTCGCGCAGCACGCCGCCGCCGAGCCCGGTGGCGATCCCGATGATGGCGATGCCGAGCAGGTCGAGACGGCGGTCCTTGTACTCCGACGCGAACATCGCCCCCTGAAGGCTGCCGATGCCGACGGCGAGGAGGTCCACCCACAGGGGTACGGCGAAGGCTGTGGCGTGCACCTGACGTTTGTACCACGCGTGCGATGCTTGGTCGGTGCCCGTCTACCGTGATGAATGCGTCGTGTTGCGCACCCACAAGCTGGGTGAGGCCGACCGCATCCTCACGATGCTCAGCCGCAACCACGGCAAGATCCGGGCCGTGGCCAAGGGCGTCCGACGCACGGCGTCGAAGTTCGGGGCGCGCCTCGAGCCGATGATGGTCGCCGACCTGCAGCTCTACGAGGGCCGCTCGCTCGACATCGTGCAGCAGGCCGAGTCGCTCGGCTCGTACGGTGCCGTGATCGCGGCCGACTACGAGAGCTACACGGCCGGCAGCGTGATGGTCGAGACGGCCGACAAGCTGACCGAGGCCGAGGCGGGTCTGCAGCAGTACCTCCTGCTCGTCGGGGCCCTCCGCTCGCTCGCGCGGCACGAGCACGCGCCCCAGCTCACGCTCGACTCGTACCTCTTGCGTGCGCTCAGCATCGCGGGCTGGTCGCCGAGCTTCGGCGACTGCGCCGTGACCGGTGCCCCCGGGCCGCACTCGGCCTTCGTCGTCCAGCTCGGTGGCGTGGTGGCCGACTCGCACGCGCCTCCCGGCGCTCCGCGCTTGACGCAGGAGGCGCTGGCCCTGTTGGGCGCGCTGCTCACGGGGGACTGGGACCACGCCGAGGACGCACCCGACGCGACCCGCAACCAGGCGAGCGGCGTCGTCGCCGCCTACACGCAGTGGCACCTCGAACGGGGACTGCGATCGCTGCAGCACGTCGACCGGGTGCCCGGAAGAGAGAGACCGTGAAGAAGACCCACCGCGACGCCGCCGACTTCCGCCCCCTCGACTGGACGGGCGTCCACCCGCCCGAGATGCCGCGGGGCGCCGTGCCCGAGCACGTCGCGATCGTGATGGACGGCAACGGCCGCTGGGCGAACGGGCGCGGGCTCACCCGCGTCGAGGGCCACAAGGCCGGCGAGATGTCGCTGCTCGACGTGGTCGCCGGGGCGATCCAGATCGGCGTGAAGCACCTCAGCGTGTACGCGTTCTCGACCGAGAACTGGAAGCGCTCGCCCGACGAGGTGCGCTTCCTGATGGGCTTCAACCGTGACGTGCTGCACCGACGTCGCGACCAGCTGAACGCTTGGGGCGTGCGGGTCCGCTGGGCCGGGCGGAAGCCGCGGCTGTGGGGGTCGGTGATCAGGGAACTGCAGTTCGCCGAAGAGCTGACCAAGGGCAACGACGT
Organism: Frigoribacterium sp. SL97; assembly: GCF_026625765.1. Classification (NCBI taxonomy): domain Bacteria; kingdom Bacillati; phylum Actinomycetota; class Actinomycetes; order Micrococcales; family Microbacteriaceae; genus Frigoribacterium; species Frigoribacterium sp. SL97. Next base: position 2,508,981 of record NZ_CP113062.1, on the reverse strand, counting down.
CCTGACGTTGACGATGTGCGTCAACTACGGCGGGCGGACCGAGATCGCCGACGCGGTGCGCTCGATCGCCGACGACGTCGCCGCCGGTCGGCTCAAGCCCTCGGCCGTCGGCGAGAAGCTGATCCAGAAGCGGCTGTACGCTCCCGAACTGCCCGACGTCGACCTCTTCGTGCGCAGCTCGGGCGAGCAGCGCACGAGCAACTTCATGCTCTGGCAGTCCGCCTACGCCGAGATGGTGTTCCTCGACCGGCTGTGGCCGGACTTCACCCGGACCGACCTCTGGCAGGCCGTCGAGACCTACGCCTCGCGCACCCGTCGTTTCGGGGGAGCGGTGGACGCCCCCGGTCCGGCCTGACCGGACGCCCGTCAGAACTGGATGTTGGCGCCCAGGAAGATCCGCTCGGCCGGCCACAGGAACTGCAGGGTCAGCGGTCCGTCGCTCGCCCGGTGGAACCAGGCGTTGGCGAAGACGGTCGACTCGCCCGGCAGCAGGTACCAGTTCGCGCTGTCGGCGGGGAACTTCGACTCGAGCGAGGTCTCGTAGCCCAGCTGGGTCAACAGATCCTGCCCGGCGAAGACGTCCTGCGTGGCGAGGTCGTTGCCGTACGACGAGTAGTCGGCGCTCAGGTCGGTCAGGTCGAGCCGACGCTGCGAGTTGTTCGTCAGCACGTAGGCCGTGACCTCGACGTCGGTGCCCGCGGGGTAGGGGTCGGTGCCGTCGGGGCGCGCGTAGATGGAGGGCGCCGAGGTCGTCAGCTCGCCGACGCCGTAGACGTAGATGGTGAGGTCCTTGTAGTTGACCTGGCCGAGCAGCGTGCCCCCGGGGGCGAGGGCGTCGGGCTGCGACCCCGTGCCGCCGCCGGTGCCGGGAGCCCCGGTGACCTGGGGCTGCGGCGCGCCGGTGGCTCCCGGGCCGGGGGTCGTCGCCGATCCGCCCGCACCGGCCGGGGTGAGGTCGTCGAGGCTCGGGAAGCAGCCGGTCAGCCCGACGAGGGCCAGCACCGAGACGGCGATGCCGACGGTCAGTCTTGTGCGCACGACCTGCACCTCTCCTGGTTCGTCGGGCCAGCCTAACCCGGCGCCGTGGACGGCTCGCCCCGTGGCACCGGCACGAGGCCCAGCGCGTCGCCGTCCACCTGCTCGAAGGCGTCGAGGACCGCCCGCACGCTCGGCACGCGGTCGCCGCCACGCCCGTGGACCACGTGCACGACGCGGGCGAGGCCGTCGTCGAGCTCCACCACCCGCACCCCGCGAGGCACGGCGGCGGACACGAGCGAGAGCCCCGGGAGCAGGGCGACGCCGAGGCCCGCCGCGACGAGGCCGAGCACGGCCAGGGCGTTGTCGGTCTCGAGCACGATCTCGGGCTCGAACCCGGACGCGGCGCAGGTCGCGAGCAGGTGGCCCCGGCAGCGGGGGCATCCGCCGATCCACCTCTCGTGCGCGAGGCCGCCGAAGTCGTCGCCTCGCGTGAACGGGTGGGCCGACGGCACGGCGAGCACCGTGCGGTCGACGAAGGAGGCGCGGTGCAGCAGACCGTCGAGGTCGCGTTCGCCCCCGGGGTCGCCCCCGTGACGGAAGGTGACCGCGACGTCCGCCGAGCCGTCGCGCAGTCGTGCCAGCGCCTCCGGGGGTTCCGCCTCGACGTAGTCGACCGTGAGGCCCGGGTGCCGGTCGCGCAGGCGCGAGAGCACGTCGGGGACGATCGTCGACGACGCGCTGGGGAACCCAGCCAGGGTGACGTGGCCCGTGGCGACGCCGCCCAGGTCGTCGAGGTCCTGCCGTGCGGCGTCGAGGGCCGCCTGCACGTGGACGGCGTGCGCGGCGAGCCTGTGCCCGGCCTCGGTGAGGGCGACGCCGCGCCCGGCGCGGAGCACGAGCGGTTGCCCGACCTGGCGTTCGGCTCGACGCAGCTGCTGGCTGACGGCGGGTTGGCTGTAGCCGAGCAGGGCGGCCGCCGCCGTGATGCTGCCGGTGTCGGCCACGGCGCGGACGACGCGCAGGGACGCGAGGTCGAGGTCGTCGGGCACGGTCGAATCATAAGCCGCGGTGATGATCGGCCTCAGACACTGGTGGTTGTCCTCCGGTCTCGACGGGGGGAGCCTGAGGACATGACCGCGCCCCGACCCGACCTCTTCGCCCCGGCACCGGGTTACCTCGCCGCCTGCACCATGGGCCTGCCGATGCGGTCCACGATCGAGGCGTCGCGCGCCGACCTTGACCGGTGGTCGTCCGGTCGGGCCGGCCCGGCCGCCTACGGCGCCGTCGTCGAGGAGGCGCGCGCGGCCTTCGCGCGGCTGGCCCGGGTCGGCGTCGACCGCGTGGCCATCGCGTCGCAGACGTCGGCGATGGTCGCCGTCATCGCGGCCTCGGTCCCGGACGGCGCCGAGGTGCTGGTGCCCACGGGCGACTTCAGCTCGATCGTCTACCCCTTCGTGGTGCAGGAGGCGCGGGGCATCCGGGTGCGGAGCGTCCCGCTGGCCGAGCTGGCCGGCTCCGTCGGGCCCGGCACGCACCTCGTGGCCTGGTCGGCCGTCCAGTCCGCCACCGGCGAGGTCGCCGACGACGCCGCCATCGTCGCCGCGGCGGCCCGACACGGGGCGTTGACGCTGTGCGACCTCACGCAGGCGGCCGGCGTGCGGCCCGTCGCCGCCTCGCGGTACGACGCCAGCGTCACGCATGCCTACAAGTGGTTGTGCTGCCCGCGAGGGGTGGCGTTCCTCACCGTGGGGGAGCGGCTAAAGGAGGCCATGGTCCCGGCCCAGGCCGGCTGGTACGCGGGCGACGACGTGTGGGCCTCGTGCTACGGCCCCGACATGAGCCTCGCCACGGACGCGCGGGCCTTCGACGTGTCGCCCGCCTGGCAGGCCTGGGCCGGGGCGCTGCCCGCGCTCACGACGTTCGCCGCGCTCGACCCCGACGAGACCTGGGCGCACGCCGCCGGGTCGGGCGACGCGCTCTGCTCGCGGCTCGGGATCGAGGCGCAGAGCCGCGCGATCGTGACCTGGGCCGATCCCGACGGACGCGACCAGCGCCTCCTCGGCGACGCCGGTCTCGTGGTCTCGGGGCGCGCCGGTCGCGTCCGCGTGGCCTTCCACCTCTGGAACGACGAGAGCGACGTCGAGGCCGTCGCCGTCGCGCTCGGCCGGTGACGCACCGCCGGTAGAGTTGCCGGGTACCTCGACCGACCGGGCACCCAGCTCGGGCCTCAACTCATCGGAGCATCACACGTGGCAGCACCCAACCGTCTCGATTCCGTCATCGCCCTGGCCAAGCGCCGCGGCTTCGTCTTCCAGTCGGGAGAGATCTACGGCGGTTCGCGCTCGGCTTGGGACTACGGGCCCCTCGGCGTCGCCCTGAAGGAGAACATCAAGCGTCAGTGGTGGCAGACCATGGTGCAGGGCCGCGACGACGTCGTCGGCCTCGACTCGGCGGTCATCCTGCCGCGCCAGGTGTGGGAGGCCTCCGGGCACGTCGAGGTCTTCAGCGACCCGCTGGTCGAGTCGCTGCACACCCACAAGCGCTACCGCGCCGACCACCTGCTCGAGGCGTACGAGGCCAAGCACGGCCACCCGCCCGAGAACGGCCTGGCCGACGTCCGCGACCCCGACACGGGCCAGCCCGGCTCGTGGACCGAACCGCAGAACTTCTCCGGTCTGCTCAAGACATTCCTCGGCCCGGTCGACAACGAGCAGGGCATGGCGTACCTGCGACCCGAGACCGCGCAGGGCATCTTCACCAACTTCGACAACATCCTGCAGTCGTCGCGCATCAAGCCGCCGTTCGGCATCGGCCAGATCGGCAAGAGCTTCCGCAACGAGATCACGCCCGGCAACTTCATCTTCCGCACGCGCGAGTTCGAGCAGATGGAGATGGAGTTCTTCGTCGAGCCCGGCAGCGACGAAGAGTGGCACCAGTACTGGATCGACCAGCGGTTCCAGTGGTACGTCGACCTCGGCATCGACCCCGAGAACCTGCGCCTCTACGAGCACGCGGCCGAGAAGCTCTCGCACTACTCCAAGCGCACCGTCGACATCGAGTACCGCTTCCGGTTCGCCGGCGGCGAGTTCGGCGAGCTCGAGGGCATCGCGAACCGCACCGACTACGACCTCAAGACCCACGCCGCCGCCTCGGGCAAAGACCTGACCTACTTCGACCAGGCCAAGAACGAGCGCTGGACCCCCTACGTCATCGAGCCCGCGGCCGGTCTCACCCGCTCGCTCATGGCGTTCCTCGTCGACGCCTACACCGAGGACGAGGCGCCGAACGCCAAGGGCGGCGTCGACAAGCGCACCGTGCTGAAGCTCGACCGTCGCCTGGCACCGATCAAGGTGGCCGTGCTGCCGCTCAGCCGCAACGAGCAGCTGTCGCCGATGGCCCGCGGGCTCGCCGCCGACCTCCGCAAGTACTGGAACATCGACTTCGACGACGCGGGCGCCATCGGCCGTCGCTACCGCCGCCAGGACGAGATCGGCACGCCGTTCTGCGTCACGGTCGACTTCGACTCGCTCGAGGACGACGCCGTGACCGTGCGCGAGCGCGACACCATGGCCCAGCAGCGCATCCCCCTGGCCGGGCTGCGCGCCTACCTGGCCGAGCAGCTGCTCGGCGCGTAGCCGCCGGGGCGCCTCGCGCCCGCCCCTCCGCGACGGGCCCCCGTCGTGCACGCGTTGCACGACGGGGGCCCGTCTGTCGTCGGCAACTCCTGCCTCCCGCCGCGACCCGCGCCGCCCACGTGGCGTGTCGCTGATCCACGAGGCACGGGGCAGGAGTTGCCGACCGCCCAGCGCCTCCGCACCCCCTCGCGCTCAACCGATCGCCGTGCACTTCCGCGCTCCGTCGTGCTCAGCCGATTGCCCTTTACCTCCGTGCCCCGCCGTGCTCGGCCGATCGCCCGGGGACTCCGCGCACCCTCGTGCCGCCCCGCGCCCGGTCGCGTCGACCCGTGCCGCCCTGCGCCTCCGCGCCCGGTCCGTTCGTGGGGCGATGCGTCGGCAACTCCTGCCTCGTGCCGCGACCCGCGCCGCCCACGTGGCGTGTCGCGGGCCCACGAGGCACGGGGCAGGAGTTGCCGTCGCCCGAGTCGCAGTCCCCGCGACGAGGTCTCGGCCCCAGGGGAGCCACGCGCGGCCACCGTCCCCAAGCCGCCCTCGGCCGCCCCGGGAGAGGGGCACCGCTCGGCACGCTGTCGGCATGACCACGATCGCCGAACTCGTCTCCGATGCCGGTGGCCTGCTGCACAAGCGTGACCTGGTCGCGCTGGGTGCCACGGACCGCCACCTGACCGTCGCCGTGCGCGCCCGCACGGTCCGTCGTCCCCGACGTGGCTGGTACTCGACGTGGCCGCCCCGCGACCCGAGGTTCGTCGCCGTCGCCGTGGGTGGCCGGCTCATCGGGGCAGCTGCCCTGCACCAACTCGGCGCCTGGTCGTGGCGACGCCCGCGGATCACGGTCTCGGTACCCGAGACCGCCTCCCGCCTCCGACGTCGACGGGGCGTCCGGGTGGTCTGGGACCCCGTCGCTCTGGGAGCCCGCGGCTCGACCTGGATGGTGGACCCACGTGACGCCCTCGCCCGCGCGGTCGTCGAGGCGGCATCGCTCGAGGACGCGGTGATCCTGGTCGACTGGGCCCGCAGCATGGGCCTCGTCGGCGACGACGAGGACGCCGCCGAGGTCCTCGCCCGGAAGCGTGCCGATGCCGTGGGCCTGGTGGCCTGGAGCGACGGGGGAGCACAGAGCATCCTCGAGTCGGCGGCCGGGACGCGGCTCCGGTTGGCCGGGCACCACGTCGTGCGGCAGGTGCCCGTCGGCACCACGGGCAAGGTCCTCGACATGCTCGTCGACGGCATCGTCGGTCTCGAGACCGACGGTCGCGAGCACCACGAGAGGCGGTTCGACCAGGACCGCCTCAAGGACGCCGACATCGCTCTGGACGGGCTCGTCCCGTTCCGCGCGGGGACGATCATGGTGCGTGACCTGTGGGCTCGCACCTCGGCCGCGATCGACGCCCTGGTGGCCACGGCGGGTGGCCCCACGCCCAGGTCACGTGTCGGCAACTCCTGCACGCCCCGGGTGCTCGGCCCCCGAGGCCGCAGGAACTGGCGGCTCGCCGTACTCGGGCAGCGCACAAGGCAGGAGTTGCCGACAGGGGAGGAGCCGGAGGGGGCGCCTGAGGGGGGCGGAGGGACGGCGCGGGGAATGGCGGGGCACGGCCGAGGGTTGGGCCTGCCGTGACCGCAGACCCAGCCACCCCGTCCGCGACCGTCAAGGTCGACATCTGGTCCGACATCGCCTGCCCGTGGTGTTTCATCGGCAAGCGCAAGTTCGAGGAGGCCGTGCGACGTTTCGACGGCTCCGTCGAGGTCGAGTACCACTCGTTCGAGCTCTCGCCCGACACCCCGGTCGACTTCGAGGGCGACGAGGTCGACTTCCTCTCGAAGCACAAGGGCATGCCCGCCGACCAGGTCCGCGGCATGCTCGACACCGTCGCCGGCATCGCGTCCGAGGTCGGCCTCGCCTACGACTTCGAGCACCTGCAGCACACCAACACGGTCAAGGCGCACGAGCTGCTCCACTTCGCCAAGGCGAACGGGCGTCAGGCCGAGATGAAGGAACGCCTCCTCCACGCCTACTTCGAGGAGGGCCGCCACGTGGGCCGCGTCGACGATCTCGTCACGTTGGCCGCCGAGGTCGGCCTCGACGAGCAGGAGGCGCGCGAAGCTCTCGAGACCGGGCGTCACCTCGACGACGTGCGGTCCGACCAGGCCCAGGCGCAGGCCTTCGGCATCACCGGCGTCCCGTTCTTCGTCCTCGACGGCAAGTACGGCATCTCGGGCGCCCAGGCTCCCGAGACGTTCGTCCAGGCCCTCGAGCAGGTCGCCTCCGAGGTGGCCCGATGAGCGATTCCCGCGAGGCCGGGGCCGGGTCGGGGGCCGGGCTCGCGACGCCGTCCGCGCCGTTGACCATGCTCGGTGCACCGGACGCCGTCGCCTGTGAGGGGGACTCCTGTCTGGTCGTCCCCCCGGTCGCCGAGGGCACGTCCGCGGTCGGGTCCCCGGCCGCCGAGCCCGGGAGGCGCGGCGTCAGTCGCTGACGTCGGCCACGGTCGCGTCGTACGCGGCGACGAGGTCGTCGGCCTCGACGAAGGCGCTGAAGCCGTGGGCTCCGGCACCCAGGGCGACGCGCCTCCCCACGATTCGGGAGTCCGCGACCACGGGCCACGCGGTCGAGCTGCCCAGGGGGGTGATGGTGCCCCGCTCGTATCCGGTGACCTCGAGGGCGACGTCGGCGCTCGGCATCGACAGCTTGTTGACGCCCACGACGGCTCGGAGCTTCGCCCACGAGATCTGTCGGTCGCCCGGCACGAGCGCGAACAGGAACGAGCCGTCGTGTCGCTTGACCACCAGGCTCTTCACGATGTCGGACGGTTGCAGCCCGAGCAGAGCAGCAGCGGCCTCGAGCGAGTCGGCCGCGGGGCGCGCGACGATCTCGATTGCGAGACCGCGCGCAGCGGCGTCTTCCCGCACCCGGTCCGTGCCGTCGGGTCGACCCTGGTCGCCCCCGACGTCCGCGTCGTCCACACCACTCGTCAGCCCGCCGTCGCTCATGGGAGAATCGTAACGATGTCCACCACCACCCTGCCCTCGCGCGGCCTCTCGATCGGACCGATCGACGTGGCCTCGCCCGTCGTGCTCGCCCCCATGGCCGGAATCACCAACACGGCGTACCGCCGCCTCTGTCGCGAGTACGGCGCCGGCCTCTACGTGAGCGAGATGATCACGAGTCGGGCGCTGGTCGAGCGCACGCCCGAGTCGATGCGCCTCATCCAGCACCACGAGTCCGAGACGCCGCGCAGCATCCAGCTCTACGGCGTCGAGCCGAACACGGTGGCCGAGGCGGTCACCATGCTCGTCGCCGAGGACCGTGCCGACCACATCGACCTCAACTTCGGCTGCCCGGTGCCCAAGGTCACGCGCAAGGGCGGCGGCTCGGCCCTCCCCTGGAAGATCGGCCTCTTCCGCGAGATCGTCGAGGGTGCCGTCAAGGCCGCCGGCGACATCCCGCTGACCGTCAAGATGCGCAAGGGCATCGACGACGACCACCTCACCTATCTCGAGGCCGGTCGAGCCGCCCAGGGGGCCGGCGTCGCGAGCATCGCGCTGCACGCCCGCACGGCTGCCGATTTCTACTCGGGCACCGCCGACTGGTCCGCCATCGCCACCCTGAAGCAGACCGTGACCGACGTGCCGGTCCTCGGCAACGGCGACATCTGGTCGGCGGCCGACGCCCTGCGCATGGTCGACGAGACCGGGTGTGACGGCGTCGTCGTGGGTCGCGGCTGCCTCGGTCGGCCGTGGCTGTTCGGCGACCTCGCCGCGGCCTTCCGCGGCGAGGATCTCAAGGCCGAGCCGACGCTCGGCGAGGTGGGACGGGCCTTCCGGCGCCACGCCGAACTCATGGTCGAGTTCTGGTCGGGCGATGAGGGCCGCGCCTGCCGTGACATGCGCAAGCACGTCGCGTGGTACTTCAAGGGCTACCCCGTGGGCGGTGAGGTCCGGGCGGCTCTCGCCCTGGCCGACTCGTTGCAGCAGATCGACGACCTGCTCGCCACGATGGACCCGTACGAGCAGTACCCCGGCGAGGCGGCCGAGGGGCCGCGTGGCCGTGCGGGCAGCCCGAAGCGGCCCGCCCTGCCCGACCGGTGGCTCGAGAGCCGCGAGCTCGACGAGGCCTTCAAGGCCGAGCTCGCCGCGGCCGAGCTGCACCACAGCGGCGGCTAGGCACCCCCTCCCGAGATCCCTTCCCGTCCCGACCGAGAGGCCCCGGTGTCCACCGAAGCCCTGCCGAGCGCCACCCCCGGGTACGACCCCGCCGACTCCGAGCGCTGGGCGCCCGAGCAGCACTCCAACCGGCGCAGCGACTTCGCCCGCGACCGGGCCCGGTTGCTGCACTCCAGCGCGCTCCGGCGCCTGGCGGCCAAGACGCAGGTGCTGAGCCCCACGGCCGGCCTCGACTTCGCCCGCAACCGGCTGACGCACTCGCTCGAGGTGGCGCAGGTCGGTCGCGAGCTCGCCACGAGCCTCGGCCTCGACCCCGACGTCGTCGACACGGCCTGCCTCGCGCACGACCTCGGCCACCCGCCGTTCGGGCACAACGGCGAGCGGGCGCTGAACGACTGGTCGACCGACATCGGCGGCTTCGAGGGCAACGCGCAGACCCTGCGTCTGCTGACCCGCATCGAGCCGAAGGTCATCGACGCGACGGGACGCAGCTTCGGGCTGAACCTCACCCGTGCCAGCCTCGACGCGAGCTGCAAGTACCCGTGGCCCGCGGCCCAGGGCATCCCCGACCCGGGCGGTCGCATGAAGTTCGGTTTCTACGACGACGACACGGCCGCGTTCGAGTGGCTGCGTCGGGGTGCCCCGCGTCGACGGCGGTGCGTCGAGGCCCAGGTCATGGACCTCAGCGACGACATCGCGTACTCGGTCCACGACTTCGAGGACGCCGTGGTCAACGGCTACGTCGACGTCGCCGCCCTCGGGGCGCGGGTCGACCACGACTCGCTCGTGACGGCCATGCACGAGTGGGTCGGCGGAGAGCTCAGTCGCGACGAGTTGACCGAGGCCTTCGACCGGTTGCAGGCGCTGCCGTTCTGGCTCGAGTCGTACGACGGCAGCCGGTTCGCGCAGGCCCGTCTCAAGAACCTCACGAGCCAGCTGATCGGGCGCTTCGCCGGTTCGGCCACCCAGGCGACGCGTGAGTCCTATCCCGGTGACGCCCTGATGCGCTTCGGCGCGTCGGTGGTCGTCGCCCCGGACGTGATCGGCGAGATCGCCGTGCTCAAGGGCATCGTCGCGGCCTTCGTCATGACGCGGGACAACCGGCAGCCCATCTACCTGCGCCAGCGCGAGGTCCTGACGAGCCTCGCCGACGCCCTGTGGCAGGCGGGCCCGTCAGAACTCGACCGTGGCTTCGCCGCCGACTGGGCCTCGGCGGACGACGACGCCGCGAGGCGCCGGGTCGTCGTCGACCAGGTCGCCTCGCTGACCGACCAGAGCGCCATGGCGTGGCACGACCGGCTCACCGCCGGCCGCTGACGGCGGGTCGCCGAGGAGGCGCGGGTCCCGACCGGCTGCACCGCGCCTCCTCGTCCTCCCGCGGCCGACCTCCCGGGTCGGCGTGGTCGGTGGCTCGACCTACAATCGACACGTGCCCGGCCTGATCAAACGCAACGACATCGACGAGGTCCGGTCGCGCACCAACATCGCCGACATCGTCGGCGACCACGTCACGCTCAAGGGGGCGGGCGTGGGGTCGCTCAAGGGGCTCTGCCCGTTCCACGACGAGCGCAGTCCGAGCTTCCACGTGCGGCCCCAGGTGGGGCGGTACCACTGCTTCGGCTGCGGTGAGGACGGCGACGTCTTCAGCTTCGTCATGAAGACCGACCACACGACCTTCCAAGAAGCGGTCGAACGCATGGCGGCGCGCATCGGTTTCGAGCTGCACTACGAGGACGGCGGGCAGGCCAGCGACCACGGCAACAGGGCGCGTCTGATCTCGGCGAACGAGGCCGCGCGCGAGTTCTTCGTGGACCACCTCACGGCCGCCGACGCCGAGCCCGCCCGGCGCTTCCTCGGCGAGCGGGGGTTCGACCCGGCCGCGGCCGAGCGGTTCGGCGTGGGGTTCGCCCCCAAGTCGTTCGACGCCCTGCGGTCGCACCTCAAGGGGCTCGGTTACCGCGACGACGAGCTCGTCACCGCGGGGTTGCTGAGCCAGGGCGACCGCAGCCCCTACGACCGCTTCCGCGGGCGGCTGGTGTGGCCGATCCGCGACGTCACGGGGTCGACCATCGGGTTCGGCGCGCGTCGGTTGCTCGAGGACGACAAGGGCCCGAAGTACCTCAACACCCCCGAGACGCCGATCTACCACAAGTCCCAGGTGCTCTACGGGCTCGACCTGGCCCGTCGGGACATCTCGAAGGGCAAGCAGGTCGTCATCGTCGAGGGCTACACCGACGTGATGGCGTGCCACCTGGCCGGGGTCACGACGGCCGTCGCGACCTGCGGCACGTCGTTCGGCGTGGACCACATCAAGGTGCTGCGACCCATGCTCGGCGACGTCAGCGGGGCCGACACCTCGACCGGCGGCGAGGTCGTCTTCACCTTCGACCCCGACGAGGCGGGCCAGAAGGCGGCGTCGCGCGCGTTCGCCGAAGAGCAGCGGTTCGCCGCACAGACCTTCGTTGCCGTGGCCCCCGACGGGCTCGACCCGTGCGACCTCAGGCTGAACCGCGGCGACGACGCCGTGCGCCGCCTCATCTCGACCAAGCGTCCGATGTTCGAGTTCATGATCCGCCGGCTCATCGACGGGCACGACCTCGAGACGGTCGAGGGTCGCGTGTCGGCGCTCCGGGCGGCCTCGCCGGTGGTGGCGGGCATCCGGGACCGTTCGATGACCCAGGGCTACGTGCGGTCGCTGGCCGGGTGGCTGGGGCTCGACCCGGCCGACGTCGCGCGGTCCGTCGACGACGCGGGTCGCGCCTCCTCGGCCCAGAACGCGCTCGAACGGTCGCAGCCCAAGAACGCCACCGACGGCCGACAGTCGATCACGAGCCTGCCGCCGGTGCCCGACGAGCCGGCCGGCCCGAGCCTGTTGACGCTGCCGGCCGACCTGACGACCCGCACCGAGCGCGACGCGCTCATGGCGATGCTCCAGCACCCGGCGACGGTCGGCTTCGAACTCATGCAGCGCGCGGCACGGGCACGCATCGAGAACGGTGCGCTGGCCGTCGTCCGCGACGCGATCGGCGCGAGCCTCGACCGGTTCGACTCGGCCGACTGGCTCGACGTCGTCCTCGGCCAGACGCCGTCGCCGTTCGACGCCCTGGCGAAGGAGCTCGCCGTCGCCCCCATCCCCGAGCGCGAGGGACGCGAGATCACGACCTACTGTCGCGGCATCGTCGTCTCGATCGTCGAGCGCGACCTGATCCGCGAGAAGTCCGAACTGCTCGGGCAGTCGTTCCGCACCGACATGAAGACCGAACCCGAACGCTGGCGTGAGATCCAGGTGCGGATCGCCGCCGTCGAGGCCGAGCGCCGGTCCATCCGCCAAGAGTGAGGCTCTCGGTCGTGTCGAGGGTCCTCGTGTCTGAACGCGCATACATCGCGTGCATCAGCCGTCGGGCCCGACCGGACCAGTTGGCAAGGGTTCGTTGCGGGCCTGTAAACAGTTGCGCGATGAGTCCGTATCAGGCTCACGGGTGTGTTACCAATGGACGTTCCCTGAAACGGCCGCGTCCACAGCACGGCCCGGGGCCCCTTGCACACAGAGAAAGAGGTAACCGGATATGACATCCGACTCCACGCTCGCCCGACGCGCCCTCGCCGTCGTCGGTGGCGCCGCTGCCACCGCACTCGTCCTCTCGGGCTGCGCCTCCGGTGGTGACGCGACCGACGCCCTCGACGGTCTCAGCATCGGCACGACCGACGTCATCACGTCGCTCGACCCGGCCGGTTCGTACGACAACGGCTCGTTCGCCGTCCAGAACCAGGTGTTCGGCTTCCTGACGAACGCCCCGTACGGCAGCCCCGACGTCGAGCCCGACCTGGCCGAGTCCGCCGACTTCACCAGCCCGACCGAGTTCACGGTCAAGCTGAAGGACGGACTGACCTTCGCGAACGGCAACGCGCTCACCTCGAGCGACGTCAAGTTCAGCTTCGACCGCCAGCTGGCCATCGCCGACCCCAACGGCCCGTCGTCGTTGCTCGGCAACCTGGCGAGCACCGACGCGCCGGACGACACGACCGTCGTGTTCACGCTCAAGTCGGCCGACCAGACCTGGCCCCAGGTGCTCTCGAGCCCCGCCGGCCCGATCGTCGACGAGGACGTGTTCTCGGCGACCGGGCTCACCGACGCCGACGACATCGTCACGGGCAACGCTTTCTCGGGTCAGTACACGATCACCGACTACTCGCAGAACGAGACGATCGCCTACGAGGCGAACGACGCCTACGACGGCGTGCTCGGTGCCCCGAAGACCGACTCGGTCACGGCGACCTACTACACCGAAGAGACCGACCTCAAGCTCGCCGTCCAGAACGGTGACGTCGACGTCGCGAACCGCAGCCTGAGCCCGACCGACCTGGCCGACCTGGCCAAGGACGACGCGCTCACCGTGCACAACGGCCCCGGCGGCGAGATCCGCTACCTGGTGTTCAACTTCAACACCATGCCCTACGGTGCCACGCAGCCCGACGCCGACCCGGCCAAGGCCCTGGCCGTGCGTCAGTCCGTCGCCGACACGGTCGACCGTGCCGCCCTCGCCAAGGACGTCTACAACGACACCTACACGCCGCTCTACTCGGTCGTCCCCGACGGCCTGACCGGTGCGACGACGCCCCTCGAGGGCCTCTACGGCGACGGCCAGGGCGGCCCCGACGTCGACAAGGCCGCCGCGGCCCTGTCGGCCGCCGGCGTCAGCACCCCGGTGTCGATCGACCTGCAGTACAGCCCCGACCACTACGGTGCGTCGAGCGACGAGGAGTACGCGCTGATCAAGTCGCAGCTCGAGGCGAGCGGCCTGTTCACCGTCAACCTCCAGTCGACCCTGTGGGACACCTACAGCACCGAGCGCCGTGAGGACGCCTACCCCGTCTACCAGCTGGGTTGGTTCCCCGACTTCTCGGACGCCGACAACTACCTGACGCCGTTCTTCAGCGCGGACAACTTCGTCGGCAACCACTACGACAGCCCGACCGTCCAGGGTCTGCTGACGAAGGAGATCGGTGAGCAGGACGCCTCGGCTCGTGAGGCGACCATCGGGGACATCCAGGACGCCGTCGCGGCCGACCTGCCGACCCTGCCGCTGCTGCAGGGCACGCAGGTCGTCGTCTCGCAGTCCGACGTGAAGGGCGTGGACGACACGCTCGACGCGTCGTTCAAGTTCCGTTACGGTGCGCTGAGCCGCTGACGCGCCTCCCCGTCCCCTGAGTCCCGCCGGTCCGCCGGTCGGCCTCCGGGGTCGGGGGACTCCGCACCACGGCCGTACGCCGAGGGGGCGACCCGCGACACCGCGGGGCGCCCCCTCCGGTCTGCGACCGGCACCACACCATCGAAAGGCCCAACGACGTGACCCTGATCACCGACGGTTCCCTCACGGCACCGCCCACCTCCAGTCCCGGGAAGTCCCGGAGTTCCGGCGGCGGCGGCCTCGGACGCTACATCGTGATCCGCGCGATCCTGATCGTGCCCACCGTGTTCATCCTCGTCACGCTCGTGTTCTTCCTGATGCGCGTGGTCGGCAACCCGATCACCGCCTCCGTCGGCGGGCGTCTCACCGAGGCCCAGCTGCAGGAGCGTCTCGCCGCCGCCGGCTACGACCGCCCCGTGATCGTGCAGTACCTCGAGTACCTCGGCCAGATCGTCCGAGGCGACTTCGGCACCACCGCGACCGACAACCGCGAGATCAGCGGCATCCTGCTCCAGTACGGCAGCGCCACGATCGAGCTGGTCTTCTACGCCCTGATCGTCGCGCTCGTGCTGGGCATCCCGCTCGGCATGCTCGCCGCGTACGTGCGCGACCGCTGGCCCGACGCGATCCTGCGCGTGCTGGCGATCCTCGCCTACGCGACCCCGGTCTTCTTCGCCGGCCTGCTGCTCAAGCTCACCTTCTCGGTATGGCTCGGCTGGCTCCCGCTCGGCGGTCGTGCGAGCACGCGGGTCGCCATCGCCCTGGGGCGCATCGACAACCCCACGGGCATCTACATCGTCGACGCCCTGCGGACGGGCAACTCGACGATCATCGTGGACGTCCTCTCGCACGCGGTGCTGCCCGCCCTCGCGCTCGGCGTGCTGACCGCCGGCATCTTCCTGCGCCTGGTGCGCACCAACGTCATCGGCACGCTCGGTTCCGAGTACGTCGACGCGGCGCGGTCGCGGGGCGTCAGCGAGTTCCGGCTCGTCCGGGCTCACGCGCTCAAGCCCGCCCTGATCCCGATCATCACCGTCATGGGGCTGCAGATCGCGATGCTGCTCGGCGGCTCGGTGCTGACCGAGACCACCTTCGGCTGGCGGGGGCTGGGCTTCCAGCTGCAGCAGTACCTGTCGGCCCGCGACTTCATCGCCGTGCAGGGCATCGTCGCCGTGCTCGCCGTCATCGTCGCCGTCACCAATTTCGTGGTCGACGTGATCGCCGCCCTGATCGACCCCCGCGTGAGGTACTGACCATGACCGATTCGACCGTCGCGGCCGACCGCCGCGAACCCCTCTACAAGCGCCTCCCCGTCGTCGCCCAGATCCGCCGTTCGGTGGGGCTGCAGCGCGGCATGCTGCTGACCGGCGTCGTCATCGTCGCCGTGTTCGTGCTGCTGGCGATCTTCGCCCCCCTCATCGCGCCCTACGGCTTCGGCCAGCTGCGCGGTGCCACCGAGGCCTTCCCGCGCCAGGCGCCACCGTCGGCCGAACACCTCTGGGGGACGACTGTCGGCGGCTACGACGTGTTCAGCCGCGTCATGTGGGGCACCCGGACCGCCGTGGCCGTCGTCATCGTGGCCGTGGTGCTGTCGATCACGATCGGCGTGACGCTCGGCCTGATCTCGGGCTACCTCGGCGGGTGGCTCGACCGCGTGCTCGTCGTCGTCGCCGACGCGGTCTACGCGTTCCCCTCGCTGCTGCTCGCCATCGTCGTCTCGATCGTCATCAGCGGGGGCCAGTCGAGCCTCTGGGGCGGCATCGTCTCGGCGGGCATCTCGATCACCGTGGTGTACGTCCCGCAGTACTTCCGCGTCGTCCGCGCCGAGGCCACGAGGCTCAAGGCCGAGGCGTTCGTCGAGTCGGCCAAGGTCAACGGCAGCAGCACGGGCCGCATCATGTTCAAGCACGTGCTCCGCAACGCCACGCGGAGCCTGCCCCTGATCCTCACGCTCAACGCGTCCGAGGCGATCCTGACCCTGGCGGCCCTCGGCTTCCTGGGGTTCGGCATCGGCCCGACCGCGGCGGCCGAGTGGGGGTACGACCTGAACCGCGCCCTCTCCGACACCGCCAGCGGCATCTGGTGGACCGGCGTCTTCCCCGGTGCGGCGATCGTGCTGATGGTGCTCGGCATCACGCTGATGGGCGAGAGCCTGAACGACCTGGCCGACCCGCGCCTCCGGACCCGCCGTCGCGCGAAGCGCAAGACCAAGGGCACCCGACGCACCGAGCAGGCCCCGACCACGACCCACGACGAGGTGACCGCATGACCGCCGACACGACCACGACCGGCCGACCCGCGACGCCGCGCGACGAGCGCCCCGTCGCCGTCGGCATCACCGACCTCGAGGTGACCTTCGCGACCGACGGCGGCGACGTCGCGGCCGTCCAGGGCGTGACGCTCGACGTCCGCGCCGGCGAGGTGCTGGCGATCGTCGGCGAGTCGGGGAGCGGCAAGACCGTCACGGCGAAGACGATCCTCGGCCTCTTGCCCGAGACCGCGGTCGCCACCGGTGCCGTGCTGCTCTCGGGGCAGAACGTCCTCGAGGTCGGCCCGAAGAAGGTCCGCGAGCTCCGCGGCACCGACGTCGCCATGGTCTTCCAGGAGCCGTCGACCGCGCTCAACCCCGTCTACACGGTGGGCTGGCAGATCGCCGAGGGCCTGCGGGCCCACGGCAAGGTCGGACGCAAGGAGGCGCGGGTCAAGGCGATCGACATCCTGCGTCGCGTGGGCATCCCCGACCCCGAGACCCGCGTCGACTACTACCCGCACCAGTTCTCGGGCGGGCAGAAGCAGCGCGTGGTCATCGCGATGGCGCTCGTGCTCGACCCGTCGGTGATCGTCGCGGACGAGCCGACCACGGCCCTCGACGTGACCGTGCAGGCCGAGATCCTCGACCTGTTGCGCCGCTGCCGGGACGAGTTCGGCACGGCCATCGTGCTGATCACGCACAACATGGGCGTCGTCGCCGACCTCGCCGACCGCGTCGCCGTCATGTACCTCGGCAAGGTCGTCGAGCAGGCCCCGGCCGTCGAGCTGTTCGCGAACCCGCAGGACGACTACACGAAGCGCCTGCTCGGCTCGGTGCCGAAGCTCGAGGCCCGCGGCCACACGCAGCAGGAGCAGCCCGCCGACAGCGAGGTCGTCGTACGTGCCCGGGGTCTCGAGATCGAGTACCCCGGTCGCCTCGGCCGCGGCGGCTTCCGGGCCGTCAAGGGCGTCGACTTCACCATCGCCCGCGGCGAGGTCCTCGGCCTCGTCGGCGAGAGCGGTTCGGGCAAGACGACGATCGGACGGGCCATCGCCGGGCTGACGAAGGTCACCGGGGGGTCGCTCGAGGTGCTGGGCATCGAGATGAACGGGGTGCACGAGCGTGACTTCAAGCCGAAGCGCGCCGACATCGGCTTCGTCTTCCAGGACCCCGCGTCGAGCTTCAACCCGTTGCTGACGATCGCCGAGTGCGTGGCCGAGCCGCTCATCGTGCACGGTCGTGCGAAGGACGCCCGGGCCGCCCGTCCGCGCGTCGACGAACTCCTCGAGGCGGTCCAGCTGCCCAAGTCGTTCGCCGACCGGTACCCCCACGAGCTCAGCGGCGGACAGCGTCAGCGGGCGAGCCTCGCCCGGTCGCTCGCCCTCGACCCGACGCTGTTGATCGCGGACGAGCCCACCAGCGCGTTGGACGTCTCCGTGCAGGCCCGGGTGCTCGAGCTGTTCACCGAGTTGCAGTCGCAGCTGGGCTTCGCCGCCCTGTTCATCAGCCACGACCTCGCGGTCGTCAACATGCTGGCCGACCGGATCGGCGTGCTGTTCCACGGCGACCTGATCGAGAGCGGACCGAACGACCAGGTCCTCGGCGCGCCCGAGCATCCCTACACGCAGCGCCTGCTGGCGTCGCTGCCGGTGCCCGATCCGATCGAGCAGGCGTCCCGCCGCGAGCGGTTGGCCGAACTCGACCGCCGGGCGGCGGGCGACCCGGAGCGCGGAACCGACACCGTCGGGGCGGCCTGACGGTGCCGGGTCGCGAGCTCGACCTCGACCAGCCGGTCGTCACCGACGACCTGTCGCTGCTCTACCCCGCCCGGGCGGGCCATCCGGCCGTGCGTGCCGTCGACGGGGTCACCCTGCGGGTCGAGCCGGGCGAGATCGTCGCCGTGCTCGGCGAGAGCGGTTCGGGCAAGTCGACGCTCGCGATGGCCCTCGCCGGACTGACCGGCACGGGCCGCGTCGACGAGGGGCGCCCGCGTCTGGTCGGTGGGACCGCACGGGTCTTCGGCCAGGACGTCGGCAAGCTCTCGGGCCGGCGCCGGGACCGGCTCTCGGCCATGGTCGGCTACCTGGCGCAGGACGACGGCGAGCGGCTGAGTCCCGACCTGACCGTCGGCGAGGCCATCGCCGAGCCGATCTACCAGCGCGACCGCAAGTTCGACCGCACCGAGGCCGGGCGCATCGTCGCGACGCTCGTCGACGGCGTGCACCTGCCGCTCGGCACCATGCTCAAGCAGACCTGGGAGCTCAGTTCCGGTCAGCGACAACGCGTCGCCCTGGCCCGCAGCCTCGTCCTCGAGCCCCCGTTGCTGATCGCCGACGAGCCCGCCCGGGGGGTGGACGTGCTCGTCCGCCAGGCCGTCCTCGACGTCATCGGGAACCTGCACGAGGGGCGTCAGTTCTCGGCGCTCGTCGTCACCTCCTCGGTGGCCGAGGCGCGAGCGATCACCGACCGCGTCGCCGTCATGCGCGGTGGCCGTCTGGTCGGACTGGGCGACATCGACGAGGTCCTCCGGACCGGCATCGACCCCTACGTCAAGGTGCTCTCGCAGACGACCCCGATCGACATCATCCGCCCGGAGGAGCGCGAGGCCGGGCGACCGCTCGACCCCGACGCCGGCCTCCGCGGAGACCGGCCCTCGTGACCGCCGAGCCGGCCACGGGCTCGACCGTCTCGGATGCGGCCCGGGCGACGAGCCCGGGAGGCGCGCGCGGCCACCGCGCGGTCGTCACCGCGGGCCCCGTCCTCGCCCCGGGTCGACGCCCGACCCCGGGTGCCGTCTCGGTGGCCCCCCGCCCCACCCCGGTCTTCGTCGACGCCGTGCGGGCCGGGGAGCGGACGTCGTCCCCCTGGGCCCGGAGACCCGTGGCCTGGTCTGGCTCTCGTACCGCGACCCCGACGGCCTGGCCCGCGCGCTGGACGAGAACCCGGGCATCGAGTGGGTCCAGCTGCCCTACGCCGGGGTCGACGCCTTCTCCGAGGTCATCGCGGCCCGTGCCGACCGCGCGCTGCCGCTCTGGACGAGCGCCAAGGGGGCGTTCGCCGAACCCGTCGCCGAGCACGCCCTCATGCTCGTGCTGTCGCTGCTGAGGGTCGTTCCCCAGCGCGTGCGCGCCACCTCCTGGGCCACCGAACAACAGGGCCGGTCGCTCTACGGACGGCACGTCGTCATCGTCGGGGCGGGGGGCATCGCGATCGAGCTGATGCGCCTCCTGGCCCCGTTCGACGTCCGGGTGACGATCGTGCGCCGGTCGAGCGAACCCGTGCCCGGGGCCGACCGGACCGTCCCCGTCGAGCGCCTCGACGAGGTGTTGCCCGAGGCCGACGTCCTCGTCCTCGCCGCCGCCGCGACGCCCGGCACGGCAGGCCTCCTCGACGCGCGTCGGCTCGCCCTGCTGTCGGCGACGGCCGTGCTCGTCAACGTCGCGCGGGGCAGCCTGGTCGACACGGACGCCCTCGTCGAGGCGGTCAGGGCGGAGCGACTCTGGGGCGCGGGGGTCGACGTCACCACGCCCGAGCCGCTCCCGGACCGGCACCCGCTCTTCGGCGAGCCGCGTGTCGTCGTCACGCCGCACCAGGCGGACACCCCCGAGATGACGGCCCCGCTGCTGGCCGAGCGCATCCGGCTCAACGTGCGGGCCTTCCTCGGCGACGGGGAGTTCGTCGGCGTGGTCGACCCGCACGACGGGTACTGACGCGGCGCTCGGAGCCGTGCGACGCGCCGCGTCGTCGGCGTGGTCCCTCGGGGGCTCAGATCTTTGCTAGTGTTGTCTCCGCTGTCACGGACGAAAGTCCGGGGCGGTTGCCATTCCTCGATAGCTCAATTGGCAGAGCAGCCGGCTGTTAACCGGCAGGTTGTTGGTTCGAGTCCAACTCGGGGAGCGAAGGCCCAGAGGCTCCACCCTCTGGGCCTTTTCTCTTGCCCGGTCCGTCCTGGGCCTCTCTCGCCGTTCCGTTCCGTTCCGTGCCCGAACGAGAAGGAGGCGCGTCCTGCGGTTCGCAGGACGCGCCTCCTCGGTCTCGGGGTCGGTCGGGGCCGGCCGTCAGTCCTCGAGGTGGTCGACGCCCGGCAGCCAGGTGCTGCCCGGTTGTCCCCAGCCCTTCTTGCGGACCGCCTTCGCGGCCGCCTTGTGGAAGGGATGCTCGAGCCGGTCCGCGTACAGGATGCCGTCGAGGTGGTCGTACTCGTGCTGGAAGACGCGGGCGAGCCAGCCCCAGGCCTCGATCTCGACCGCGTCGCCCTCGAGGTCGGTGGCCCGCAGCACGACGCCGTCGGCACGCCGCAACGGGAACCTCTCGCCGGGCACCGAGAGGCAGCCCTCGGACTCGGAGTCGTCGTCGAGTGGCTCGATCGAGAGCGGACTCTGCCAGAGCGTCGGGTTGATGGCCACGCCGCGCCACAGCTCGCCGTCGTCGTCGGTCCACGAGTAGACGAACAGCCGCTTGCCGACGCCCACCTGTGGGCCCGCCAGACCGACGCCCGGGGCGGCGTCCATCGTCTCGAACATGTCGGCGACGAGGGTGCGCAGGTCGTCGTCGACGACGGTCACCTCGGAGGCGGGGGAGTGGAGCACGGGGTCACCCGTGATGGAAATGGGTCGAACGGCCATTCGTCCAGACTATCCAGCGCCACGGCACTACCGTGGACGCCGTGACGACGGACATCGGGGAGCTCACCCAGCAGGTATCCCTGACCCCCTACCAGGCGCTCGGCATCCCGATCGCGCTGATCGGCGCGGTGTTCCTCTCGATCGGCGCCCAGCTCCAGCACCAGGGCGTCGCCAAGGTCGAGCGACGGATCGGTGCGGCGAAGAGCGGCATGAACGTCCGCCAGGTGCTCGCCCTCGTGGGCCGCCCCTCGTGGGTGCTGGGCACGCTGATGCTCGGCCTCGCGATCCTCTTCCAGCTGACCAGTCTGCGCATCGCCCCGCTCCTCGTGGTGCAGCCGCTCGGGGCGGTCGCCCTCGTCATCACGGCGGTCCTCAACTCCCGTTCGACGGGTCGACGACTCGACCGGCGCGCCAAGCGCGCCATCCTCTTCTGCGTCGGCGGCGTCGGGCTCTTCGTCACCGTGGCGGCCTTCACCGCCATCGAGCCCGAGATCACCACCCGGCAGCTCGTCACCGTGCTCGTCGTCCTCGCCGTCGTCGGCTCCGTGCTGGGCGTCGCCTTCGCCCTGTTGCGTCGCCGTCGCAGCGCCCTGTTCTACATCATCGCCGCGGGCGTGCTCTACGGCTTCGTCGCCACCCTCGCCAAGGTCGTCCTCAACCGGGTCTTCGCGGGCAACTTCGACTGGTTGACGATCGTGTGCATCGTGTTCCTGCTCGCGGCCGGACTGCTCGGCGGGTACTTCGTGCAGAACGCCTACTCGTCCGGCCCACCCGACCTCGTCATCGCCGGTCTCACGGTCGTCGATCCGCTCATCGCGGTCGGCATCGGCATCGTCGTCCTGGGCGAGGCGCAGAACGCCCCCGCGATCGCCGGCGTCTTCTTCGTCGTCGCGGCCGCCATCGCGGTCTACGGCGTGTTCCAACTCGCCAAATACCATCCCCAGACCCGAGCCTGAGCTAGCGTGGGGTCGTCTCGCCCGCCGGTCGACGATCGTCCGGGCACGATGCGCCGCACACCCCACCGAGCACGAGAAGGACGCCACGACCCGTGACACCTGCCCCGACGCCCTCGGAACCCGGCCGACCCGACGACGCGACGTCGGCTGACGTCGCGACCCGCGCCTCCTCGGGGTCGTCCGACCGTCTGACCGTCCTGATCGCGGGCGACACCTTCCCGCCCGACGTCAACGGCGCCGCCAACTTCACGGAGCGGCTCGCCGTGGGGCTCGCCCAGCGCGGCCACGACGTGCACCTCATGGTGCCCGCGGCCAGCCGGCACCACGGCACCTTCCTCGAGCAGCACGGCGGCGTGACGTTGACCGTCCACCGGCTGTACTCGACGCGGTGGCCGCTGCACGACTGGCTGCGCTTCGCCACCCCGTGGCGCGTGCAGGAGCACGCCGAGGCGATCTTCGACGAGATCCACCCCGACGTCGTCCACATCCAGTCGCACATCGTGATGGGCCGGGGCGTCGCGCAGGTCGCCGAACGCCGGGGCGTGCGGATCGTCGCCACGAACCACTTCATGCCCGAGAACCTGCTCGAGCACACCGGTCTGCCCAAGGGGCTGCGCGCCAAGGCGACCCAGATGGCCTGGAACGACGCGAGCAAGACGTTCCACAAGGCCGCGGCGATCACGACCCCCACGCAGAAGGCGGCCACGTTCCTCGAGAAGTCGGTCGCGGTCACGGGCGTGCTCGCCGTCTCCTGCGGGATCGAGGCCGGGCACTACACCGCCCTCGACACCCGTCCGGCCGAGAACCGCATCGTGTTCGTCGGCCGGGTCACGGCCGAGAAGCAGATCGACGTGCTGCTCAAGGCGATGACCCTGCTCGACCCGACCCTCGGCGCGACGCTCACGATCGTGGGCGGCGGAGACCTCTTCAAGCAGCTCCAGACGACCAGCCGCGACCTCGGCCTCGCCGACGTCGTCACCTTCGCCGGGTACCTGTCCGACGACGAGTTGCGACGCACGCTGACCGAGTCGACGGTCTTCGCCATGCCGTCGATCGCCGAACTCCAGAGCATCGCCAGCCTCGAGGCGATGGCGTCGGGGCTGCCCATCGTCGTGGCCGACGCCATGGCCCTGCCGCACCTGGTCGACGAGGGCCAGAACGGCTACCTCTTCCGCCCGGGCGACAGCCGCGACCTCGCCGACAAGCTCACGACCGTGTTGACCGCCCCCGACGACGAGTACCTCGCGATGCGCCGGGCCAGCCTGAAGATGATCGAGGGGCACGACATCGAGCGAACGCTCAGCGTGTTCGAGAGCCTGTATCGTGGTCAGCCGGTGGTCCCCTCCACCGACGCGGCGTCCGACCGCGCGCACTGACGGTCGACCGCGGCACCGCCCCGGCCGGCCACGGCTCGCACCGGTGGGCCGACGCGAGGGGCGGTAGCTCAGCCGGTTAGAGCAGTCGACTCATAATCGATCGGTCACGGGTTCAAGTCCCGTCCGCCCTACTCGTGGTGTCCGGTGGCGCCTGCCCCGGTTCCGGTCGGTTCGCGGCCTCCGCGCCTGCTGTGAGCGCGGCCGCGTCGTCGCCCGGCGTCCGTCGTGCGTGGCACGATGTCGTCCATGTTCACCAAGCGGCCCCGACAGCCGGAGCCCGACCCCGACGCCTGGGGCGGCGCCTCCTCCGACGACGCCGGGCGATCCGGCCCGGCGCGCATGGGCGTGGGGGCCCAGGTGTACGTCCTCGACTCGGACGAGGACCCTTCTACGCCGTTCCCGTACGGCCCGACGGGCATCGTGGTCCGGGCCGGGGGCAGCGCCTGGCAGGGGGTGTCGGCCATCGGCGGCTCGGCCCGCACCTGGTGGGTCGAGTTCGACTCGCCCCAGATCGACCGCGACGGCGACGGGCCCGTCTCGCAGGCCCAGGTCGCGGAGCGCTGGCTGCGCCTCGCCCCCCTCGCCTGACCCGCCGCCGTACCGCCTCACCCCGCCCCGGCGCCCCCCACCCCCTCCGCACCGCCCGCTACGGCGTGTGCCGCGCTTCCTGCATGACTTCTCGCGGTGGTGACTTCGGCCACCCCGCCGCGTGGTCGGCAACTCCTGCCCCCTGCTGCGTCGGTCGGCGCGGGCCCCGTGTTTCCGGGCCCGGGCGTTCGGGGTGGAGCACGAGTCCGGAGTTGCCGACACGTCGCACGTCCCACGTCCCACGTCGCGCACGGAGGTCGAGGTCGAGGCCAAGTCGTCCGCTGCACGTTCCCGACGGCCGTCGCACGCCCGGGAATGCCACGCCCCACCCCGCGGTTCACCGAAGTGCATGCAAACGCATGCAGATGTTCTAAGGTGGAGCAATGCAGTTCGGAATCTTCAGCGTCGGCGACATCACGACCGACCCCACGACCGGTGCCACCCCGACCGAGGGCGAGCGCCTCCAGGCGATGGTCACCATCGCGAAGAAGGCCGAGGAGGTCGGCCTCGACGTCTACGCCGCAGGCGAGCACCACAACCCGCCCTTCGTGAACTCGAGCCCGACGACCCTCCTCGCCTACATCGCCGCGCAGACCGAGCGCATCGTGCTCAGCACGGCGACGACGCTCATCACGACGAACGACCCGGTCAAGATCGCCGAGGACTTCGCGATGCTCCAGCACCTCGCCGGTGGCCGGGTCGACCTCACGCTCGGTCGCGGCAACACGGGCCCGGTCTACCCCTGGTTCGGCAAGGACATCCGCCAGGGCATCAACCTGGCGATCGAGAACTACGCCCTGTTGCACCGCCTCTGGCGCGAGGACGTCGTCGACTGGAAGGGCCACTTCCGCACGCCGCTGCAGGGCTTCACGGCGACCCCGCGTCCCCTCGACGGCGTCGCGCCCTTCGTCTGGCACGGGTCGATCCGCAGCCCCGAGATCGCCGAGCAGGCCGCCTACTACGGCGACGGCTTCTTCGCCAACCACATCTTCTGGCCCGCCTCGCACACGAAGCAGATGGTCGAGCTCTACCGCAGCCGCTTCGAGCACCACGGGCACGGGCGTGCCGACCAGGCGATCGTCGGTCTCGGCGGTCAGGTCTTCCTGGCGAAGAACTCGCAGGACGCCAAGCGCACCTTCCGTCCCTACTTCGACAACGCCCCGGTCTACGGCCACGGTCCCTCGATGGAGGACTTCACGAGCCAGACCCCGCTCACCGTCGGCAGCCCCCAGGAGGTCATCGACCGCACCCTCGGCTTCCGCGACTACGTCGGCGACTACCAGCGCCAGCTCTTCCTCATGGACCACGCCGGCCTGCCCCTGAAGACGGTCCTCGAGCAGCTCGACATCCTCGGCAGCGAGGTCGTGCCGGTCCTCCGTCGCGAGTTCGCCGCGAACCGTCCGGCCGACGTGCCCGACGCCCCCACGCATGCCTCGCTCGTCGAGGCCGCGACCCGGGCGTCGCGGTCCACGGCCACACCCACCGCGCACGACGCGCTCACCGCGTCGTCCGCCCGCTGAGACACGCAGGAGGCGCGCCATGAGCACCAAGAAGATCGTCGCCCTGTCCGCGGGGCTGGGCCAACCGTCCTCCACCCGTCTGTTGGCCGACCGGCTGGTCGAGGCCACCACGCGTGACCTCGTCGGCCGCGGCTCGTTCGTCGAGGTCGAGGTCGTCGAGCTGCGCGACCTCGCGCACGAGGTGACGGACGCGATGCTGACCGGTTTCGCGCCTCCCGCCCTCGCCGAGGCGCTCGAGAAGGTGACGAGTGCCGACGGCGTGATCGCGGTCACGCCCGTCTTCTCGTCCTCGTACAGCGGCCTGTTCAAGTCGTTCGTCGACGTGATGGACCACAAGGCGCTGACCGGCACGCCCGTGCTGATCGGGGCGACCGGCGGAACGGCCCGCCACTCGTTGGCCCTCGAGTACGCGGTGCGACCCCTGTTCGCCTACCTCCAGGCCGTCGTCGTGCCCACCTCCGTGTTCGCGGCGTCCGAGGACTGGGGCGAGGGCGACGGCACCTCCACGACGCTGCCCGAGCGGGTCACGCGCGCCGCGGGGGAGTTCGCCGAGCTCGTGGCGCGGCACGAGGGCGCGCTCGACGACCCGTTCGCCGCGGTCGTCCCGTTCGACGAGCAGCTCCGGCGCCTCGCCGTGGGCGGCGACGACCTGCAGGACTGAGACGTCGGACGAGGAGGCGCGGTGCCGGTCCCGACCACGTCCCGTCCGTCGGGGCATGAACCGCGCCTCACCGGCGTTGCCCCTCGTCAGACCCCAGGAGGACCGATGACCGACAGCACCGCCGACACCACCCGCCCGTCCGAGCACGCGGCCGCGCAGGCCGAGCTCGACCGCTTCCACGTCCTGCGCCGCACCCGCGCGGTGTCGCCGCAGGGTCCGCTCGCCCTGACCGGCACGCAGTGGGTCGACCACGAGCAGACCGTCTGGGGCGTGCCGGGCCGCTGGGCGCCGACCCCGCAGGGCGTGTCGGGACTGGCGCTGACGGCCGCCGCCGCGGACGGCATCCACGTGGACGGCGACCTGGTCGACGGCACCGTCGTCGTGGCGGGTGACGACGCGCTGGTCCCGAGCAGCCTCCGGTTCTCGGAGACGACGACCGGCACGGTGATCGCGAACGACGACCACACCGGGTACGCCCTGCGCGTCTGGGACTCCGCGTCGGACGCCGTGACGGGCTTCGGGTCGATCGACGCCTTCCCGTTCGACCCGGACTGGGTCGTCACGGCCGACTTCGTGCCGACCGCGCCCGACACCCAGGTCGACATCCGTCACCAGGCGGACCTCGAACTCAGTCGGCCCAAGCCGTTGCCCGGGCTCATCCGCTTCACCCGCGACGGGGTCGACCACGAGCTCGCGGCGTTCCCGTCGGGTGACGGCGACCGGTTGCAGCTCGTCTTCGGCGACGCGACCAACGGCGACAGCACGTACTCGGTGGGGCGGTTCCTCTTCCCGGTGCCGAACGGCGACGGCACCATCACGCTCGACTTCAACCGGGCCGTCCTGCCGCCCTGCGCCTTCTCGTACGCCTTCAACTGCCCGATCCCGCCGGCCCAGAACCGGTTCGCGTCGCCGATCGAGGCGGGCGAGAAGAACGTCCTCGACGCCGCCGGGCAGCCGCTGCACTGAGAACGGCCCGTCGGTGTCGGCGCCGGGTGGGATGATCAGGCGGTGTTCTTCCTGCTGCGTCGACTGCCCGACGGCGACGTCGAGCTGACGCGGTACGAGCGCGACGCGTCGGGGCGGCTCGAGGCGGTCGGCGTGGAGACCATCCCCGCGGCCGACCTGCCGGCGCGCGTGGCCGGCCTCGAGCGCGAGGCCTCGCCCCGCTGGGTCTGGGACGACACCCCGCGGTGGTACCCGCGCCTCCTCGACGCGGGGGTCACGCTGGCGCGCTGCGTCGACCTCCGGCTCGTGCACGCGATCCTGCGACGGTCGACGGCGGCGCCGGCCTTCCCCCTCGGAGGTGCGGCTCCCGGGCCGTGGGACGTCGCCCAGGCGTCGCCGGGCGAGTCCGACGGACTCTTCGAGGTCCTCCCCGAGTCGCTGCCCGACCCGGCGGCCGAGTTCCTCGCCCAGCGCGAGGCGGTCGAGGCGTCGCCTGCCCGGGGTCGACTCGAGCTGCTCGTCGCCGCCGAGTCCACCGGTGCGTTGATCGCGGCCGAGATGCGCCACCGGGGCATCCCGTGGTCTCCCCGGGTGCACGACGAACTGCTGACCGCCGCCCTCGGGCCGAGGCCCGCCCCGGGAGAGCGACCGGCCCGCATGCGCGACGCCCTCGACGAGGTGCGGCAGGCGCTCGACGCGCCCGATCTCAACCCCGACTCGCCCGCCGAACTGATCAGGGCCCTGAACCGGGCGGGCGTGCTCGTGCAGTCGACGCGGCAGTGGGAACTGCAACGGCACGAGCACCCCGCCATCGAGCCGCTGCTCCGCTACAAGAAGATGCAGCGCCTGCTCGTCGCCAACGGCTGGGCCTGGCTCGACGCCTGGGTGCACGGTGGGCGCTTCCGCCCCGACTACGTGCCGGGCGGCGTCGTGACCGGCCGGTGGGCCACGAGCGGAGGAGGCGCGCTGCAGCTTCCCCGGGCGGTCCGCGGGGCCGTCGTGGCCGACCCGGGCTGGAAGCTCGTGGTCGCCGACGCCTCGCAACTCGAGCCGCGCATCCTGACCGGCCTGTCCGGCGACCGCTCGATGGCCCGGGCCGGGTCGGGCGACCTGTACGAGGGCATCGTCGCCAGCGGAGCCGTCGCCACGCGGGCCGAGGCCAAGGTCGCGATGCTCGGCGCGATGTACGGCGCGACCCAGGGCGAGAGCGGTCGTCTCGTGCCCCGCCTGGCGCGGCGGTTCCCCGACGCCATGGCGCTCGTCGAGACGGCGGCGCGCACGGGCGAGGCCGGGGGAGTCGTCGACACCCTGCTCGGCCGCAGTTCACCGCGGCCGTCCGACGACCCGGACGCCTCCGGGGGCGCCGGGGCGGGCGCCCTGCCTCCCGAGATGGGCGTGCGGCCGGCCGATCGCGACGCACGCTCGTGGGGTCGGTTCACGCGCAACTTCGTCGTGCAGGGCACCGCCGCGGAGTGGGCCCTCTGCTGGATGGGTGCCCTGCGCCGTCGTCTGCACGCGCGCTGGGGGACCGGCGTCCCGGCACCCCACTTCGTGTTCTTCCTGCACGACGAGGTGGTGGTGCACGCCCCCGCGGCCGCGGCCGACGAGGTCGCCGCGATGGTCGCCGACAGCGCGGTCGAGGCCGGCCGGCTGCTCTTCGGCGACGCCCCGGTGGCCTTCCCGGTCACGGTCGCGGTCGCGGACGACTACTCGCAGGCCAAGTGAGCCGACAGGCCGTGCGAGACGCCGCACCATTCGCAGGTGTTACACAGTTGTGATTTCTCAGGCGGGTCGGTCATAATTCACAGAACGGGCACCGTCCCGCGCATCACCGGGTCCCGGCCCGCACAATCGAAGAACGCACACGAGTCACGTCTGACAGGTCGATGGGGAAGTCGCACCTGAACCAGATGGAGGAATCGTGGCTGCTGCAACCGCTCGGGGAGTGCTCTACGTGCACTCGTCCCCTCGTGCACTGTGCCCACATGTCGAGTGGGCCGTCGGTCGTGCCCTCGGGCACGGCGTGAACTTCGCCTGGGTCGACCAACCCGTGCTGCCCGGCGCCCAGCGCACCGAGTTCTCGTGGCAGGGTGACGAGGGTTCCGGCGCGCGCATCGCCTCTGCTCTGCGGGGCTGGGAGCACCTCCGCTACGAGGTGACCGAAGACCCCGGCGAGACCCACGACGGGGGGCGCTGGATGCACTCTCCCGACCTGGGCGTGTTCTTCGCCCAGACCGACACCGCCGGCAACACGGTCATCCCCGAGGACCGCATCCGCTACGCGATGGAGATCGCGGGGTCGAACACCCTCGAGCTGCACCGCGAGCTGCGTCTCGCCCTCGGCCAGGCCTGGGACGACGAACTCGAACCGTTCCGCTACAGCGGCGAAGGCAACCCCGTCGTCTGGCTGCACAAGGTCAGCTGACCCGCCCCTGCCCGGGGAGGGGCGTCCCGGGCGCACCGGGTGACGACGCAGGAGGCGCGGGTGGCGTGATCACGCCACCCGCGCCTCCTGCGTCGGTCGCCTCGTTCAGACCGAGCGGAACCCGACGACGGCGTTGTGGCCGCCGAAGCCGAACGAGTTGCTGATCGCCACGATCTCGCCCTCGGGCAGGGGGCGCGGTTCTCCGACGACGACGTCCATGTCGATCTCGTCGTCCATCTGCGTGACGTTGATCGTCTGCGGTGCCACGCGCTCGTGCAGCGCCTTCACCGTGAACAGCGCCTCGATGCCGCCCGCGCCGCCGAGCAGGTGGCCCGTGGCCGCCTTGGTCGCCGAGACGATCAGCTTCGAGGTGTGGTCGCCGAAGACGCGCTTGATGGCGTGGTACTCGGCGATGTCGCCGACCGGGGTGCTCGTCGCGTGGGCGTTGACGTGGACGACCTGGTCGCGGTCGACCCCCGCGTTCTCGAGCGTTGCGATGACGGCCCGGGCGGCGCCGGTGCCCTCGGGGTCGGGAGCGGTGATGTGGTACGAGTCGCTGGTGACCGCACCACCGATGAGCTCGGCGTAGATGCGGGCCCCGCGGGCCAGGGCGTGCTCCTCGGTCTCGAGGACGAGCGCCGCGCCTCCTTCGGCGAGGACGAAGCCGTCGCGCGTGACGTCGTAGGGACGCGAGGCGGTGGCGGGGTCGTCGTTGCGCTTCGACAGGGCCTGCATGGCCGCGAAGGAGGCCAGGGGCATCGGGTGGATGGCCGCCTCGGAACCGCCGGCGACGGCGATGTCGGCGAGGCCGGACTGCAGGTGCTCGTAGGCCATGGCGATCGACTCGGTGCTCGAGGCGCAGGCCGACACGACCGTGCGGGCTCCGGCGCGCGCACCCAGGTTCATCGAGATGGCGGCGGCGGGACCGTTCGGCATGAGCATGGGGACGGTCATCGGCAGGACGCGTCGCGGGCCCTTCTCGCGCAGGGTGTCCCACCCGTCGAGCAGCGTCCAGACACCGCCGATCCCGGTGGCCCAGTCGACGATGAAGCGTTCGGGGACGACCTCGGGCGAGCCGGCGTCGGCCCAGGCCTCGCGGGCCGCGGTGAGCGCGAACTGGCTCGACGGGTCGAGGCGCTTGATCTCGCGGCGGTCGAGCACGTCGGCCGAGGGGGTGCGTGCCTGGCCGGCGAAGGTGACGGGCAGCTCGTACTTGGCGACCCAGTCCTGTTCGAGCGTGGTGATGCCCGACTGGCCGGCGAGCAGGTTCTGCCAGCTCTCGGTGGCGGTGCCACCGAGCGGGCTCGTGGCGCCGAGGCCGGTGACGACGATCTTCTTGGTCATTGACGTTCCTTCTGGGAGGGCCGGTCGGTGGGCTGTGCCGATGTACGACGACGCCGTGACCCGGGCTGCAGCCGAGGCTGGTGGCGTGGGGTCGACGGCGTCGAGGGCACAGCGGCGGGGCCCGGTCGCCGTGACGGCGACCGGGCAGCCGACGTCTTAGTTCTGCGCCTTGTGGATGTACGTGACGGCGTCGCCGACGGTCTTGAGGTTCTTGACCTCTTCGTCGGGGATCTTGACGTCGAACTTCTCTTCGGCGTTGACGACGATGGTCATCATGGAGATCGAGTCGATGTCGAGGTCGTCGGTGAACGACTTGTCCATCTCGACGGTGTCGGTGGCGATCCCGGTCTCGTCGTTGACGAGCTCGGCGAGGCCGGCGAGGACTTCTTCGGTGGACAGTGCCATGGTGTTGTCTCCTTGAGGGGGTGTCGTTGTGACCGGGGTAAAGCCTATACAGCGCCCCGCGGTCGGGCGGGCAGCGGCGCGCTAGGGCAGCACGACCACCTGGGCACCGAACACGAGTCCGGCACCGAAACCGATCTGCAGCGCGAGACCGCCACTGAGTTCGGGGTGTTCGTCGAGCAGTCGGTGGGTCGCGAGCGGGATGCTGGCGGCCGAGGTGTTGCCGGTGGTCGCGATGTCGCGACCGATCACGACGGACTCGGGCAGGCCGAGCTGCTTCGCGAACTCGTCGATGATGCGCATGTTGGCCTGGTGGGGCACGAAGGCCGACAGCTGCTCGGCGGTCACGCCGGCGCGTTCGAGGGCCTCCTTCGCGACCTTGGCCATCTCCCAGACGGCCCAGCGGAAGACCGTCTGACCTTCTTGGCGGAGGGTCGGCCAGGGGATCTCACCGGCGCCCTCGCGGTACTCGGTCATGGTGTTGGTCATGCCGATGGCGTCCCACTTCGAGCCGTCCGAGCCCCAGACCGTCGGGCCGATGCCCGCGGTGTCGGACGGGCCGACGACGGCCGCACCCGCTCCGTCGGCGAGCAGGAACGAGATCGTGCGGTCGGTCGGGTCGATGACGTCGCTGAGCTTCTCGGCACCCACGACGAGGACGTACTCGGCGAGGCCCGACTTGACGAACGAGTCGGCCTGCGCGATGCCGTACGTGAAGCCGGCGCAGGCGGCCGAGATGTCGTAGGCGGCGGCCGGGTTGGCACCGACGCGCTCGGCGAGCAGCGAGGCGACGGACGGGGTCACGACGCCGGCACCGATGGTCGACACGAGGACGGCGCCGATCTGGTCGGGGCGGATGCCCGACTTGGCGATGGCCTCGTTGGCGGCGGTCTCGGCGAGGTCGACGACCTTGACGTCCTTGCCTGCCCGTCGGCGGGTGATCACACCGGTGCGCTGCTGGATCCACTCGTCGCTGGAGTTGATCGGTTCGATGATGTCGGCGTTCGGGACCACGTTCTCACCGCGGGCGGCGCCGAGTGCGTAGATCCGGGTGAACTGCGCACCGGTGGTCTGGTTGAGCTGGGGGGTGGTCATGCTGCTCCCTCGATGAGGTCGACGGCGGCCTGCAGGTCGTCGGGTGTCTTGACGGCGACCGAGGGGACACCCCTCAGCGCACGCTTGGCCAGGCCGGTCAAGGCTCCGGCCGGGGCGAGTTCGACGATGCCCGTCACACCGGCGTCGGCGAACGACCGCATGGTCGCATCCCAACGGACGGGAGACGACACCTGGCCGACGAGCAGCTCGACGAAGCGCGCGCCCGAGTCGACGGTGCTGCCGTCGTGGTTGGTCCAGAGCGTCGTCGAGGGGTCGGCGGCCGTGACCGAGGCGGCGGCGGCGCGGAGGCGCTCGACGGCGGGCTGCATGTACCGCGTGTGGAAGGCGCCGGCGACCTGGAGGGGCACGACGCGGCTCTTGGCCGGCGGGTCGGCCGCCAGCTCGGCGAGGGCGGCGGTCTCGCCGGCGACGACGATCTGGCCGCCACCGTTGTAGTTGGCGGGGAAGAGCCCGAGCGCGTCGAGACGGGCGAGCAGTTCGGCTTCGTCACCGCCGAGCACGGCGCTCATGCCGGTCTCGACGAGTGCGGCGGCGTCGGCCATGGCCCGGCCCCGCTCGGCGACGAGCGTGACGGCGTCGACGTCGCTCAGCACGCCGCTGACGGCCGCGGCGGTGAACTCGCCGACCGAGTGGCCCGCGACGCCGGCGACGGCGGAGCGCTCGACGCGACGGAAGAGGGCACGGGCGGTCAGGATGCCGGCCGCGACGATGAGGGGCTGGGCCACGGCGGTGTCGCGGATCGTGTCGGCGTCGGACGTGGTGCCGTGGGCGACGAGATCCAGGCCGGCCGCGTCGGAGAGCGACGTCAGCAGCTCACGCTGGTCGGGGTCGGCCAGCCAGGGGTCGAGGAAACCGGGAGTTTGGGAGCCCTGACCGGGCGCTACGACAACGATCACTGGACCATCATGCCAATGAGTCGAGGGTCTGCGGTGTAGCAACTCGACCAAAGATGAGCGAGAACGTTGTCGAAGCGCACAGACGTCCTCGCGGTCAGCCCGACGGTCACTTGCGTCGGACCCCTGACCCCTCGGGGTCGGCGATCGATCCGAGCACGAGCGCCGACTGGAGGATCAGCGCCTCACGGGCGCCGGTGGCATCCCAGCCGATCACGTCCGTGACGCGCTTCAGGCGATACCGCACGGTGTTCGGGTGCACGAAGAGTTCGCGTGCCGTGGCCTCGAGCGAGCGCCCGTTGTCGAGGTAGCACCACAAGGTCGTCAACAACTCGGTCGAGTGCGTCTTGAGGGGCTTGTAGATGCGGTTGACGAGGGTCGACCGTGCGACCGGGTCCCCGGCGAGGGCGCGCTCGGGCAGGAGGTCGTCGGCGAGGACGGGGCGGGGCGCGTTGCGCCAGGCCCGTGCGACCGCGAAACCGGCGAGGGCGGCCTTGGCGCTCTTCGAGGCGTCGACGAGGCTCGGCACCTCGTGGCCGAGCACGAGGTGCCCGTCACCGAAGCCGGGTTCGAGGGCACGCGCGATCTCGGTGAAGCTGGGGTGGGTCGAGGAGGCGCTGCCCTCGTCGAGCGGATCGGCCCGCCCGATGACGAGCACCAGTCGGCTGCCCTGGACGCCGATGAGCACGTCGGCCTCCCGGTGCCGGGCCGTGCGTCGCAGCATGTCGACGTCGAGCATCCGCGGAGCCGTGCCGACCAGGACGGCGACCTCACCGTGCCCATGCCATCCGAGCGCAGCGATGCGGCTGGGCAACTCGTCGTCGTACTCGCCGCTCAGGATCGAGTCGACGACCAGGGCCTCGAGTCGGGCGTCCCAGAGGCCGCGGGCTTCGGCGGCCCGGGCGTAGACGTCCGCCGAGGCGAAGGCTATCTCGCGCG